>JAPUKV010000099.1 GCA_027295475.1 Pseudomonadota bacterium | reverse complement strand
TTCTGGTCATTTGTGTCCTCCGCAACTTCGGACAGGGATATTCATTCGCCGCCTGGGGCGGGGTCTGCTGATGCCCGATACGGTGTTAGTCGTAAGGGCAGTGCAAAACCGTTCCTGCCTTGAGGCAATCGCGTAGCTTGTCATGGGGATAAAAAAAACAAAAGCAAAATCTCTGCTTTCGGCGAAATACGGTTCGGTTTGGCACAGATTGAAAAGTAGATGGCTGCGTCTCACGGACCGGATACGGGCTGATGTTGCTGCAGCTAAAAATACCGCGTGATCTTTTTCACACGATTATTAAACGAGCGCGTGCGTGACTTCGGATTGTTCTCAACGGGCGAGGGCAACGTCGCCGCGAGCTCTATCGACTGGTGGCTGGTCAGTCTGTACGCGGGTATGCCCCAGTAATAACGAGCTGCGGCGCCGACGCCATAAATGCCCCTGCCGAATTCAGCGACATTCAGGTAATGCTCGAGGATGCGCTTCTTGGAAAGGTTTCTTTCCATGCCGATCGTCAGCACAAGCTCGTGCCATTTGCGCAAGGGGTTCCGCGACGGGCTGAGAAAAACATTCTTAACAGTCTGCTGGGAGATGGTGCTGCCGCCGTAGACCAGGCGCTGTTCGGACAGGTTGTATTCCATGGCTTCCTTGAGCGCCTCGATGTCGACCCCCTCGTGTTCGTAAAAGCGGGCATCCTCGGCGACGATCACGGCCCGGATCATGCTTTGCGGGATCGTCTCGATCGAAACCGGGCTCCAGCGGAGCTTTGGCCAGTCTGCATGTCGGTGCTGCTCGAACTCGTAACTGCGAATGAAGTTCGAGCGCTGGATCGGGCCCTCTGTGTACAGCGCCCAGTCCGGCCATATCCCGATCAGGTAGCCTAAATCCATCACGATCAGAATCGGCAATAGTCGCAGGCCCCAACGCAGCGTGCGCGTGACGACCGGCACGTGAAAGATTGAGCCAATTTTTCTCAGGAATCTGGCAGCCATTGACCGGGATGTTAATGCAAAAGGCGGCAGAAATGCTGCGACCCCGTCGTAGCTGCGATAAATGAGGAGTGGCCCGGTACATGGGCATTCGTCCAGCCAGCGGGTTTTCCGCCCTGTCTGCGTAGAATTCGCCAAAGCAGGATTGCGATGTGTATACTCGCTGGCCAGGCCTGAATCATGATTTGCAGGGAGAGAAACGACTATGGCTATCGCCGATCTAAGTA
Source organism: Pseudomonadota bacterium (assembly GCA_027295475.1). The sequence goes on along the minus strand of JAPUKV010000099.1, from coordinate 6,478 downwards.
GCGTCTTAAGAATATTTGGTGAGGCTTCGCCCAGCGAAGAAAATCAGAAGGAGCTGTACAGCGAAGTGCTGTTGATGATCCTGGCGCGGGCCTCCAGTGCCGACGCCAATATCGACCCTGTGGAAATCAAGACAATTCAGCAGATTATGCAGCGCGAGACCGGTCAGGAACTCACGGAGGCCGATATTCGCAGGGCGGCACGGCCGGAGCTGTACGAATCGGTGAATCTGCGCAAATACCTGCGCAGCGTGCAACGCCGGCTCAAAGACGATGACAGACTCACGATTGTGCAGGCACTGGCGGATGTCTTGAAAAGCGACGCCAGGATCAGCGTGCTGGAGATCGACTTCTTCAACCGAGTGGCAGACGCGCTGCGCATAACACCAGCCGAACTGGCCGGGCTGACGGCCTAGAGCCACATCGGTATTCGCCACATCGCTTCTTGTTGGGATGTATCAACGCAACAACCTTTCGAAATAGACAGCAACGAGGAAATTCTGATGCGACGCCTGTCCATTGTATTGTTAGCTGCATGTTTTCTTTGTACCACTGCTGCGGCACAGGAACTGACTGGTACCCTGAAGCGCATTGCTGACACCGGTGAATTCAAGATTGGATTTGTGCCCGATGCGCCACCGATGTCGTTTATTGACGAAGAGGGAAATCCTGCCGGCTACACGATAACGCTCTGTCGCGCGGTTGCCGCGACCGTTAAGAAAGCCGCGGGCCTCGAAGAGATGAAGGTCAATTACGTGCCGCTGGTACTGCCGGAGGATCGACTGAGTGCCGTCGAAAACGGCACCGTCGACATCGAGTGCGGGGCATCAACGGTGACTCTGTCGCGTCGTGAGCGTGTCGATTTTTCGCTGATGACTTTTATTACCGGTGGGGCAGTCCTCTCTCTCAAGGCGTCACCGATTCCAACGATCAGTGACCTGGAAGAGAAAACCATTGCAGTGATCAAAGGAACGACGACGCATGCAACATTGCACCGGCTCAGCGACGTTAACGAATATGCGTTTACGTTACGCATCATTGAAACGCATGAACAAGGCATGGAATTGCTGAATGCCGGCAAGGTTGATGGCTATGCAACCGATCGCGCGATGATTATCGGCCAGGTATTACGATCGGCGGACGCCGGATTATACACGATCAGTTCGGGCGTATTTTCACTCGAGCCACACGCATTGATGATGAAACGCGGCGACACCGACTTTCGTCTGGTCGTCGATCGCGCCCTTGCGAGCCTGTACCGGACCGCGAGGATCCGCCGGATCTACCATGACTGGTTCGGCCGTTACGGCGAGCCCCTGTCTCCGATCGTGGAAGCCGTCTACGAGTTTCAGGCAGTTGACGAATAGTTGAATTGATCGCTTACGGTTCGCAGGCTATCCGACCTGCAGCGCGTTTCAACCATGGCATCAGCCTTCATGCACCATCGTAAGTTGCGGCAGGTAATGGTTGCTGCTGTACAGCAGCAAGCTCTTTCTCAATCTGCGCCATTGGCATAGATCCGTTCCCGGCGCATGGCGTGGTGGGTGTTGAAGCCGAATTCCGCAAATCGTTTGCCATCTGCCCTGAGTACGGGCATGACATCCGATTCCAAAGCGCGGTTAAGGGCATCAAGATCATCGAACACGACTTCATTGCCCAGGATCATGCCGGAGTCCGGCACCATTTCGGTCGATCGCCAGTCCAGCGGCAGGTAGCACAACACGTTCCGGATTCCGGGGAATGTCGCGAGAATCGGCGGATGGTTCTCGGTATAAAATCGAACGAATGCGGCCTCATCGTCTGTTGGGCCGTAATAGCGGACGACGAACGACAATGGCGCCGTCCGTAGCGGCGGTGTCTGATGACCTGGTATCGGGAAGTGAACGGTCTCGAAAACGTCGAGGGCAAGCTTATCGATTGGAGCGGCATAGGCGGACTCGGCGAGGATCAGGCGTCGAAAATCATCCGACTGAATCAAAGCCTCCGCATCCGGGGCATTCATCATGTCGATCTGAATCATCAGTGCCGGCGCAGCACTTTCATCGAATAGTGTCACATCGCCGATTTCGGGCACGAACAGATCTACTGAAACGACTTCAGGCACAGACTCAAGGAAGGTAAGTGGTTGATCAAGAAAATAGCTGCGCAGATCGGCCGAGGATATCTGCGCAGTCCAGATTGTGATGAACAATGCTATTTTCATGGTGTCATCTTTCCTTTGGTGGGGGCAGTACTGTACTGGTCCGTAACGGCCCGGCCGCGAGTGCCCGAACTTTTTGTGTCAGCCGAATGATCAATCGGTCACCGCCAGGCTGCCTTCGAAGTGTAACTTAATTTGTGTCCTGGTCTGGTCCCAGGCGATCACATTGGTGGTGTATATTATCCTTCGTACCTCCGGGGCAAAGGCAATTGCATCGCCTCGGTGTGGTTTTCTGATAACCGGTACCGGCATGAATTATGATTGCTCACAAACCTTACAGAATCGATAACTTGATCAGGTGACCATGAAAAATATTAGAGCGTTTCTCGCCCAACTCAGCAAGGAATTGCAGCGAACCGAAGATGTCGATATCGAAGCCCGTGAGATACTGCAAGAACTGCACGGCGATGTTGAACAACTCGAAGAGTCCGACAGCACACAAATTCAGTCAGTGCTCGATCGCGTCAAGGCACTGGAGTCGAGATTTGCTGCGACTCACCCGGTCCTCGAACGGACGGCGCGTGAGCTTGCTGATGCTATCGCGAAGATGGGTATCTAGAACCTGGCGATACATCCCCGTGCAGCGCCTTTCGGGCACGCTTGGTGCGTCCAAATCGGCGGTACTGCCGATCTGTCACACCCTGGCTACCAAGGAAAAAAATGACGAATGGCGACTTGTGGAAGCAGGGCTCAACCATCGTGTGGTCGTCAATGCCGATACGAAAGCCGTCGCGATACTGGAAATGCAGGGTTATATGAAAACGTACGAAGGATCTGTCCGCATTCAGAAGGTCAATTTTCGGATCCAAGAAGAGTGAACGTATCCCCGGAGTAAGAGATAGCGAAGCCCTGAGTTTGACGCTATTCCGGCATCGTCATGGAACATTATTGCAAGCTAAAGAGGTGTATATATCCCATCTGGAGAAACCATTGCCCTGATTCCACACCTCCGACATTCACCTAATCGATCAACTTCAGATGTGGATCTGAGCCAAATCCAGTCGTGCGACCAGATGCAGTTGAGCTTTTCCCAATAGAACATTTCCGGTCTTCGTCAACAGGAAGATGGACGAGCAGTGATAGGGGACTACGTCATGGTGAATCCGTCCTCGATGAGACTACACACCAAGCATCCGTCCCCTATTCGGTAAAACTACCAGTATTTCTACTGCCTCATAGTGAAGCGGGTCACACTTGTAACAGTACGGAGATTTCATCACCCGCATTGCCGCTCTCAGGGCCGGTATTGCCTTCACCTCTGTCTGGCGATTCGAGCGACCGGTAAATTTCTGCTAGACTGAATTTACAAGTCGGCAGGTTTTTCAAACCACCGATATAACAACAAGCGCAACGCGCACTCATTCCATTGGGGGTAGAATCATGGGCAGAGGCATAGCGTTTCTATATGGTGTCGTTTGCTACGGCATATTCTTTTTGACCTTCCTGTATCTGATCGGCTTTTTAGGTAATCTTCTGGTTCCCAAAAGCGTCGACATTGGTCCCATTGCGACCACAACGACCGCATTTCTGATCAACTTCGCACTGATCGCATTGTTCGGTATTCAGCACACAGTGATGGCAAGGCCGGCGTTCAAGGAGAAGTGGACGAAGATCGTTCCGAAATCGGTAGAACGCAGCACCTATGTATTAATTACCAGCCTGATACTTATTCTCTTGTACTGGCAATGGCGCCCAATGACGGGTCAGGTCATCTGGGAAGCTGAAGCTACCTGGGCTCAGTATCTTCTTTGGGCGGTTTTCTTCGGTGGATTTGGGCTCGTACTCCTGTCGACATTTGTCATCGACCACTTCGACCTGTTCGGCCTAAGACAGGTGTGGCTGAATTTGCGGCAGAAGGCATACACGTATCCAGGCTTTAAAGTCACGTTCTTCTACAAGTTTGTCCGGCACCCGTTGTATGTTGGCTGGATAATGTCTTTCTGGGGCACGCCCAGAATGACGGCTGGACATTTGTTATTTGCGCTCGGTATGACGGCATACATTCTGATTGCGATTCGTTATGAAGAACGAGATCTGGTGAAAATCCTTGGCGATGATTACGCCAAGTATCGCGAAAAAGTGCCGATGCTGATTCCGAAGCTCGGCAAAGGACACGATACAGTCAAGGGTACGGCTGGTAACCACCCAGCGCCGCATTGATTTGCAGCGTTCTCCGGGGCGGAGTTCTGCGTGAACCCGCCCCTGGTCGAAAGCGGACGTTCAGGCTGAGTCAGATTCGTGGATCGCGAATGACCGCTGTGGAGAAAAAACAGATATTCACGGCTCGGCCTGAGGACGGTCTGACTTGGATTATCTGAACATCCGATGACGCACAAGAGTGGTCGGGCACCGGCCGGCTGCAGCCGCGGCTAGTGGAAAAAATATGCGACCTGCCGACGACGAGATTCGCGTGTCCGGTTGGTGTATTCTCAGGTTCCAGCTGCAAAAGCTGATGAATAAGAAATAGATAAGGAGAACGTCATGGCATATCGTCTTCAAGGTAGTCTGTTGGAGGTTTGCACCTGTAAGATACTTTGCCCGTGCTGGGTGGGCGAGGATCCGGACTTAGGCGACTGTAAGTCTGTCATGGCCTGGCACTTCGACCAAGGCACTATTGATGGTGTGGATGTCACAGGACGCACCATCGGGTTAGCCGTCTACATACCGGGAAATGTTCTTGACGGTAACTGGCGGGTAACGATGTTTATCGACGATGGTGCCACCGACGAGCAGGCCGAAGCGATCCAGGCCGTCTACTCCGGCGATAAAGGTGGCCCGATAGTGGATCTCATTCAATTGGTGGGTGAAGTGACGTCCGTCGAGCGCGTCCCGATTGTCTTCGAAGTGGTCGAAGGCAAGGGCACACTGAAGCTGGGTGACGTGGCGTATGCGGAGCTTGAGCCGTACCGGAGCGCGACGGGGGAGGTGACCACGCTCACGAATACCGTCTTCTCCACCGTGCCGGGTGCGCCGGCCTATGTCGGGAAGGCCAGCAAGTTCAGGCTTAAGAGCGTTCCCTTGGATATCGACCTGGAGATCGAAGGCTTCAATGCGATTCAGAGCGATTTCCTGTTCGAGCACGCCGAAGCGGCATAGCGCAACTCGTTCAGCTGCTAGTAGTAGGAAGTCGGGATGTCCGTCGTCGTAGGCGCTCGCCCTCCGCGCAGCGTACTGCTGCCGGTGCTGGCTGGTATCGTCGTGCTGGCCTGGATGGCGCTGTGGTGGCTGGAGCAGTCGCCTTACGGCTGGCTGTTTCACCGTCACGGTGGTGGGGCTGAGCACGCCCACCACGGGCAGACGCTCGGTTGGCTCTCGGCGGGCGCCTTCATGGTGGGCTGGCTTCTGATGACGGTCGCCATGATGTTGCCCACCACTGTGCCCCTGGTAAGCCTGTTCCGTGGGCTGGTTGCCCGACGAGCGCACGCCCCGCTTTTACTTACCTTACTTCTGGTCGGGTATCTGACCGCCTGGCTTGCCTTTGGCGTGGCCGCCCTAGGGCTGCTCTGGGCTATTGATCAGGCCCGAGCGAGCATCATATTTTCGCAAGCCTGGGTCTGGGGCGCCGGACTATTCCTGTTGGCTGGCGCTTTTCAGTTCTCTGCATTGAAATACGCGTGTCTCGACAAGTGCCGGACACCCCTCGGCTTCTTGATCAGCCACTGGCACGGTCGGAGAGAGATCTCAGAGGCCTTCAACGTAGGCTGGCGGCATGGCCTGTTCTGCGTCGGCTGCTGTTGGGCATTGATGTTGTTGATGTTTGCCGTTAGCACGGCGAGTCTGGCCTGGATGTTGATGCTGGCGGTCATCATGGCCGTTGAGAAGAATGCTTCCTGGGGCCGACGTTTGGGGCACCCCCTCGGGGTAGTTTTACTTGGTGTCGGTGTCGGGCTTGGGATCTACAACCTGACGATCTGAACCACCGAGTTCACGGACGGGAATATCGGCAATCAATAGGTGACGAAATTCAATTATTTCGATACCGTTAGCGGTACGGCTCCACGGAGTAGTCAGAGATAAGCGAAGACCGGTGCAATGACGGGACCAAGACAGACGAGAATTGTATTCGGCGCAATTGCGGGCAGCATGCTGTTGCTGACGCAGGCGCTCGCTGAGGAACACTCGGCCGCGGGAGACACCAGGGAGATCGAGGTTACGGCGGACACGTTTCGCTGCATCACCGATATGACTCCGGTCCGGCACTTCTACGTCGACAATCTGCTCGATGATCTCGAGGGGACGCTGGCGGTCGCGAACTCCGAAGATGGCGGTGTGTACCCGCCG
>JAPUKV010000098.1 GCA_027295475.1 Pseudomonadota bacterium | reverse complement strand
CAGGTGAAGATGATCGAGGTCAAGCTCAGCCAGGGCGCAAAACCGGGTAAAGGCGGCATTTTGCCCGGCGCCAAGGTCACCGCAGAAATCGCGAAGATCCGCGGTATCCCGGAAGGTGAAGATTCGATCAGCCCGAATCGCCATCCCGATGTCGACTCCGCCGAGGACCTCCTCGACATGATCGACCACATTCGGGACGTCACCGGTAAACCGGTCGGCTTCAAGACCGTGATCGGCGCATACGGCTGGCTCGACGAGTTGTTCGAACTCGTTCACAAGCGTGGCATCGAGAGCGCACCCGATTTTATTACGGTTGACAGCGGCGACGGCGGCACCGGCGCTGCACCGATGAGCCTGATGGACAGCGTCGGACTGCCGATCAGGGAAAGCCTGCCGCTCGTCGTCGATATGATTAATCGGCATGATCTCGACGCGCGCATTCATGTCATCGCAAGTGGCAAGTTGATTACTCCGATGGAGGCCGCCTGGGCGCTGTGCGTCGGCGCAGATTTCATCAACTCGGCGCGTGGCTTCATGTTTGCGCTTGGCTGCATTCAGGCCCTGCAATGCAACAAGAACACCTGCCCGACCGGTGTTACGACTCACGATAAACGCCTGCAGCGTGGGCTCGTGCCGGCAGACAAGGCCGAGCGCGTGCGCCAATACTCCGAAAACATGCGCAAGGAAATCGGCATCATCGCGCATTCCTGTGGAGTGACGGAACCTCGCAAGCTGAAGCGCTTCCACTGCCGCATTGTGCAGCACGACGGCCGCTCAGTTCCGCTGAATGAGTTATATCCGGATGTCGAACCGAGAAAAGTCGCCTAGCAGGCCGCCGATAAACAGGGTCCTTCAACAACCTGCTAGAACGATTCCTCGGGCATCGCCATGGTGGTGTCACTCCCCGACATCGCTGCCTGACGATAGCCGGATGAGCGCGGCAGAATCTGCTCGGCATAAAATCGGGCCGTAATCACTTTCGCCTCGAGAAACGCCTTGTCCGTGTCTCCAGCCACCGGCCTGCGAGTGGCTGCAAGTGCTGCACGCGCCATTTGCCAGCCGCCGATTACCGTGCCGGCCAACATCAGCAGGTTGACCGACGCAGCGCCCGGCACATTCTGGTCATCCGTCGCGTTTGCAACTAACCAGTCTGTCGCCCCGGCAAGATCCTCGATGCCGCTGGTCAGCCCATCTCGAATCGTGGCCAGCTCATCAGCGCTTGCGAGGTCTTTGTCCAGGGAACGCATCTCCTCGAGCAACTCTTGCATGGCCTTGCCATCGTCAAACAGGATCTTCCGACCGACCAGATCATTCGCCTGAATACCCGTTGTGCCCTCGTATATAGTCAGTATTCTCGCATCGCGCATATGCTGTGCGGCGCCCGTCTCTTCGACAAAACCCATGCCCCCGTGAACCTGCACACCGAGCGACGTCAGTTCCTGCGCGACTTCGGTCATCCAGCCTTTCACGACCGGCGTGAGCAATGCGGCTCTCGCCGCGGCGGCAGCGCGCTGCTCCGGATCAGCGCTGTGATGAATCGTGTCGACCACAGCGGCCGTCGTGTACGCGGTCGCGCGCATAGCTTCGATGAGCGACTTCATGACTAACAGCATGCGGCGTACGTCCGCGTGGTGGATGATCGTGACGCGACCTTTATTACCGGGCGCCTCGCCCTGGATTCTTTCCTGTGCAAAGTCCCTGGCCAGTTGATAAGCACGTTCGCTGATCGCCAGTCCCTGGATTCCGACGTTGAGCCGGGCATGGTTCATCATCGTGAACATGCCGGCCAGCCCCCTGTTTTCCTCACCGACGAGATATCCGATCGCGCCGTCCCCATCGCCATAAGTTATGACGCAGGTCGGGCTGGCGTGAATGCCGAGTTTGTGCTCGACCGACGTGCAGTAGGCGTCGTTGCGATCGCCGATGCTGCCGTCGTCGTTGACAAGATGCTTCGGCACGAGGAACAGCGATAGCCCTCTCACGCCATCCGGCGCGTCCGCCAAGCGCGCAAGCACCAGGTGGATGACGTTTTCCGAAAATTCCTGATCACCCCAGGTAATGAATATTTTCGTACCCGTAATTCTGTATTGAGCGCCGTCCGGAACCGCCTGTGTTTTCACTGCCGCCAGATCAGAGCCGGCCTGCGGCTCGGAAAGATTCATCGTGCCGGTCCAGGCACCGCTGACCATATTGGGCAGATAGATTTGTTTGAGCTCATCGCTCGCGTGCGCGTCGACAGCTGCAATGGCCCCACTGGTCAACAACGGGCACAGGGAAAACGCCAGATTCGACGCTTGCCACATCTCCATCGTCGCGGCAGCGACGGTCTCGGGCAGGCCCATGCCACCGAATTCCGGCGAAGACGAGAGTGACTGCCAGCCACTCTCGACGAATTGCCCATAGGCATCGGCGAAACTGTCCGGGACGATCACAGTTTTGTTTTCTACCCGGCAGCCTTCCTGGTCACCGGGCAGATTCGCCGGGCCTAAGACTTCGCGCGAAAACCGGGCCGCCTCTTCGAGTATCTGATCGACGACATCGTCGCTGATGTCTGCAAAACCCGGCATCTGCAGTATTCGATCGAGATCCGCCAGGTCGCGGATCACGAAGTTCATGTCTTTCAGCGGCGCGTTGTACTCACTCATGATGAATCTTGACTTCGATTTTACGTCGCATCCGCAAGCTGTTACTCATTGAACTGCTAAGCAATATCTGATCCGGACTAGTGGTCCAACAAGGCTATATTGATGGACCACTAGCGCTTTCGGGGAATATACAAATCGGTAAGCGTACCCTCGTAGGCCTCTGCAGCAAAGCCGACCGTTTCCGACAGCGTTGGGTGCTGGTGAATGGTACGGCTGATGTCGGTTGCATCAGCACCCATCTCGATGGCAAGTCCCACCTCGGCGATCAGGTCGCCTGCGTTTGGACCGACAATCCCACCGCCTAACACGCGCCCGGTGTCTTTATCGAACAATAATTTTGTAAATCCTTCATCGCGGCCCAGTGACAGCGCCCGGCCGCTCGCGGCCCAGGGGAAGCGGGCTTTTTCGTACTCGATGCCATCGCGTTTCGCATCCGTCTCTGTCAGCCCGACCCAGGCGATCTCGGGATCGGTGAAGGCCACCGACGGTATTGCCCGCGCATCGAAAGAACTTTTTTCACCGGCAGCGACCTCTGCAGCCACTTTGGCTTCGTGTGCCGCTTTGTGGGCGAGCATCGGCCCGCCGGCCAGATCCCCGATCGCGAAAATGTGTGACACGTTGGTCCGCATTTGCTTGTCCACGGGAATAATGCCGCGCTGATCAACCTCGACACCAGCTTTTTGTGCATCGAGCTTGTTGCCGTTAGCGCTTCTGCCGATCGAGATCAGCACACGATCATAGAGCTCCGTGCCGGACTCTTTCTTGCCATCGTATCTGACTTCGATGCCCGGCACGGTCGTGCGCATGCTGGTCACTTTCGTCTGCAGCAGGATTTTTTCGTAGCGCTTGTCAATAAATTTCCGGAACGGTCTCACGAGATCCGGGTCGGTGCCCGGCATCAATGCATCAGTCATCTCGATAACGGAAACGCTGGTGCCGAGCGCACTGTAGACACAGGCCATCTCAAGACCGATGATGCCGCCGCCGACCACAAGCATGCGTTTCGGCAAAGGATCAAGCTCAAGCGCTGCCGTAGAATCCATGATTCTGGGATCCTCCGGAAGGCCCGGAAGGCGGATGCTTTCCGAACCTGCCGCGATGATACATTGCCGGAAATCGATCGTTTCGCCGTTATCAAGAACCAGCCGCTTGGCCGACTCGAACTTCGCTGTGGCGTGAACGACGTTTACTTTTCTTTGTTTGGCGAGCTGTGTCAGACCGCCGGTCAGGCGATCGACGACTTTGTTCTTCCATGCGCGCAAGGCAATGGCGTTGATCCGCGGTTTGCCGAATTGAATGCCCTGGTCCGCCATCGCTTCGGCTTCGTCGATGAATTTCGCCACATGCAGCAGTGCTTTGGACGGGATACAGCCGACATTGAGGCAAACACCGCCGAGGACCGGCCAGCGCTCCACCAGCGTCACTTCCAGGCCCAGGTCGGCTGCCCTGAAAGCGGCGGTGTAGCCGCCGACACCAGCGCCAATCACAACCAGTTCTGTGCTGTTTGCAGTTGCCGGCGCCGGCCTGGGCGCCGCACCGGGCGCTTCTAAAGCCGCGGCCGCCAACGCACGCTGTTTGGCCGGACTGATGACCATGGTCGCTTCGAAGCCGTCTTCCGGCTCATCGGCCGCTTCAAGTGTCAGCACCAGATCACCGGCGGACACTTTGTCGCCTACCGCAACCTGTACCGAAATCACCTTACCGGCATGCGTCGCCGGCACGTCCATCGACGCTTTGTCGGTCTCCAGCGTGATGACCGACTCTTCGACCTCGATCTGATCTCCCGTCTTGACGAGGACTTCGATAATATCGACGTTCGAAAAGTCACCCAGATCGGGGACCAGCAACTTTAAGGTGTTGGGCACTAGGGCGTTGCCTCTAGCAGCACGTCGACGTCCGACAGGGCTTTGCTCAGGAATGTGGTGAAGCGCACAGCATAGGCACCGTCAATGACGCGGTGATCGTAGGACAGCGAGAACGGCAGCATCAGCCTTGGCCGAAACTTGGCGCCATTCCAGACCGGCTGCATCGTCGACCTCGACACACCCAGAATCGCAACCTCGGGTGCATTAATGATCGGCGTGAACGCGGTGCCGCCGATGCCGCCCAGACTCGAGACCGTGAAGCTTGCGCCCTGCAGCTGCGTTGCTTTCAGTTTGCCTTCACGCGCCAGCGCCGACAGCGTGCCAAGCTGTTTCGCCAGTTCATAGACATCCATCTTATCTGCGTCATGAATAACGGGCACCATCAAGCCGTGCTCGGTATCGGCAGCAAAACCAAGGTGGTAGTAGTTCTTTTGAATAAGAGATTTGCCATCCTCGGACAACGACGAATTGACCTTCGGAAATTCCCTGAGCGCGGCAACACATGCCTTGAGGATAAAAGCCAGCGGCGTCAGGCTGATGCCGCGTTCCCTGGCAGGCCCTTTCAATGCCTGGCGCTTCGCCTCCAGGTCTGTGATATCTGCAAGGTCATGTTGCGTGACATGCGGGATATTTAACCAGCTTGCCTGCAAGCGCGGGCCGGCGATTTTTTGAATGCGTGTCAGCGGTTTGGACTCGATGTCGCCGAACTTCGCGAAGTCCACGCCCGGCACCTTCGGCAATGCGCCACCGACCTGTGCCTCTCCCTCGAGTATGGCTTTGACAAAGGCCTTGATGTCGTCGTGGAGGACGCGGTTCTTGAGACCCGACCCTTTGACCTGAGCCAGGTTCACACCGAGCTCGCGTGCGAGCTTGCGGACCGACGGACTCGCATGGGCCTTCGAGAATCCGGCCTCGTCAATCGCCGGCAGCGTTGCCGCTGCTGGCGGCGGGGCCGCAGGCGGTACAGGAGCCTCCGCCGGTTTTGGCGCCGGCGCAGGCTTCGCGGGGGGTGGCGCGGCTTTTTCGGCGGTCTCCCCGACGGCTGCGGCAACACCGGCAATCGCATCGATAACCGCGATGGGCGAGCCCGCGGCAACGGTATCGCCAACTTTGAGCAAAACGGCGTCTATTTTTCCTGCAACGACGGCAGGCACATCCATCGCTGCTTTGTCTGTCTCCAGCGTTACCAGCGGGTCGTCGACGGCAACATCGTCGCCTGGCGCAATATGCACTTCGATGACGTCAACATCGGTGAAATCGCCGAGGTCGGGTACAGACAATGTCTTTTTGCCGCCGGGCGCCGTCGCGTCAGTGGCCGATGAAGCGATAACAGTTGTGTCTCCCTGCATCAGATTCGCCTCGATCGCCGGTGTTACCACGACAGTGTCACCGACCTCTACCGCCAGACGACCGATGACGTCGCCGCTCGATACTTTATCGCCAACCGCGACCGTTAGTTCTTCGATGACGCCGTGATCGGTTGCCGGCACGTCCATCGACGCCTTGTCCGTCTCCAGCGTGATGAGACTATCTTCGCGCGCGATCCGATCGCCGGCTTTGACCAGCACCTCGATCACTTCGACGTCGGCAAAATCTCCCAGATCAGGGACCTTTATGTCGATGCTGTCTGCCACCAATGCACTC
>JAPUKV010000097.1 GCA_027295475.1 Pseudomonadota bacterium | reverse complement strand
TCTGTCGTGCCGAAAACACTTTTCGCCTCGGCCTTTTTGTCAGGCGTCCAGATATCGCCGACCTGGAGTGTGGCGATGAGCATGCCTTCCAGATCCCGAAGCGCGATGTGCTGACCGGATTTTAGATCGGCCGCAAAGTCTTCGCTTACGTCCAGCGTGATCGGAATCGGCCAGAGCACATCGTTCGTAAGACGCATTGTCTTGACGACGGATTCGTAATCGTCTTTGTTCAGAAAGCCTTCGAGCGGCGAGAACGCGCCATTAAGCAGAAGCTCGAGGTCACAGAACTGACGGGGTGTCAGGTCCCAGGACGGATAATCCTTGGCCTTGACCTTTTCCTGTGCTGCCTCTTCCGGAGCAAGGTAGAGGTTTTTTAGCTCACCGCCATGTGGTTCTTTAAATGCGCCCATAATGATTTGTCGAGTAGATACCAGTAATTGTTATTCGGTAGAAATGGGCGTGCACGGTAGTCGTTGTGCGATCAACGCGCGTTGACCTGCATCACGCATTGCATTGTGAGCCAGTCGCTCGCGGACGCCGGGATTTTGCTTGCCTAGAACGGAATGTCGTCGTCGAAGTCATCCCCGGATGGCTGCGCATCGGCACTTGCCGGAGGGGAATCGCTCATGGCCGGCGCGCCGCCGCCCGACCTGCCGCCGAGCATTTGCATTTCATCGGCAACGATCTCGGTCGTATAACGATCGTTACCGTCTTTATCCTGCCATTTCCGTGTGCGCAGCTTTCCTTCTATATATACCTGAGAACCTTTACGCAGATACTCTGCCGCGATTTCGGCCAGCCGCCCGAACATTGCCACACGATGCCATTCGGTGCGGTCCTTTTGCTCTCCCGTCTGCTTGTCCTTCCACGATTCGTTGGTCGCAACACGCAAATTGGTCACGGCCGATCCGCTCGGCATGTACCGGGTCTCGGGATCCTGGCCGAGATTACCGATGACGATTACTTTATTTACTCCGCGGGCCATAGCTGGTTCCCTGTTATTAGTGATGTATTGCTCGATTATGACGCCATCCTAAATGCCGGGGCATTGGCGCGACCTCGTGCGCGAGGGGTGCCTATTTTAGGCCCTGCCTCACCAAATACCAGTCCGATTTCCGGCTGTTTGACCGGAAATCGCACCGTTTCAGGACTTTTTCTGCTGTCCCGGCCCGGGACCGCCGAGCTGATGGATAAGCAGCCAGACGCCGGCCAGAGACGCGCAGGCTATGAATACCCGAGACGGCTCCCCGCCGGCCAGGAAAGCCCCGCCAATCAGGCCGCCGGCAAATGCGCCGAGGAATTGAGAACTCGAGAAAACACCGAGGGATGCGCCCCGGAGCTCACCGTCTGCAAGGATCGACAGACGCGCCGGCAGCCCTGCCTCGAGAAAATTAAAGCCGGCGAAAAACACCGCCAGGGCAATCAACACAGGTAACACGGCGAAACTGCCGAACGCCAGGATCAGCTGCCCGATGACAAGCAAGCTAATCGCCAGTCCGATTGTTCCCGCACGGCCGCGCCTGTCATCCACGAGAATCAGTGGAATGGTCCCCGCCAGCGACACGATCAGGGCACCAACGTAGATTTTCCAATGTTCCGTCAGGGCAAGATCAAGGCGATTACGGATCAGGAAAGGCAATGCCACAAAACTTGCCGTGAGAAGCGCGTGCAATACGAAGATATAGAGATCAAGGCGAAGCAGTTCGGGACGCAAAACCGCAGCCGGCCGCAAATATGCCGAAGCTTTCGGCTTCTCTATGCCGGCAGGCAACGCCATCAGCAAGAGGCCCGCCACGAGCGCGAGACCGGCGGCGATCCAGAACAGTGAGCGGACCCCGCTTTGTCCGGCAATGATGGGGCCGATAATCAGCGCCAGCAGAAATGACGCGCCAATGCCGATGCCGAGCACAGCCATCGTGCGCGTCCTGACCTGTTCCCGGGTCGCGTCCGCCATCAAGGCGGTCAAGGTCGCTGAGATGGCACCAGCCCCTTGCAGGAACCGGCCCGCGATGACGCCCGCGATCGTGTCACTCAATCCCGCGAGAATACTGCCGGCCGCGAACAGCGCCAGACCGAAAATGATGACCGGCAGGCGGCCGATCCGATCCGACAGCAAACCGAAGGGAATCTGCAGGGATGCCTGCGTGAGTCCGTACCCGCCGACGGCCAGGCCGACCAGGATCGGTGTCGCGCCCTTGAGATCTGCTGCGAATAGGGACAACACGGGCAACAGCGCGAACAGACCAAACATGCGGCACATCGCGACCAGCGCAATAACGGCGACTGCATGCCGCTCTTGCGGCAGCATTTCGTGCAGAACAGCGCTGTATTCGTTGCTTGTTGTCATTTAGACGTCACGTGCCTTTGCGCAAGACTGACGCGGCGGCGTATATTAGCAGGTTGTTCGGCGTTCACTGCAGAACCTTCATGAAATACATAGACATTCGCGGCGCGAGAACGCACAACCTCAAGAACCTGGACTTGAGGCTGCCGCGCGACAAGCTGATCGTTTTTACCGGCCTGTCCGGATCCGGCAAGTCGTCGCTCGCTTTTGACACAATTTACGCCGAGGGCCAGCGGCGCTATGTCGAGTCTTTGTCGGCATACGCCAGACAGTTCCTTTCGATGATGGAAAAACCGGACGTCGATCATATCGATGGATTGTCGCCCGCTATTTCGATCGTACAAAAGTCCACTTCGCACAACCCGCGCTCGACCGTTGGTACGGTTACGGAGATTTACGATTACCTGCGTCTGCTATTTGCGCGCGCCGGTACCCCACGTTGCCCGGACCACGGCGTTACGCTCGAGGCGCAGACTGTCAGCCAGATGGTCGACCAGGTGCTCACAATTGCCGCGGGTACGCGCCTGATGCTGCTTGCACCTGTCGTCGCGAATCGGAAAGGCGAACACGTACACCTTATGCAGGACTTGAAGGCGCAGGGGTTCATTCGCGCGCGCATCAACGGCGAGGTCTGTGAACTCGACGATCCGCCAAAACTGGAACTCCGGCGCAAGCACAACATCGACGTCGTCGTCGACAGATTCAAAATCAAAGCCGACGCAAGGCTCCGACTCGCAGAATCGTTCGAGACTGCATTGCGCCTGGCAGACGGCGTCGCCCGGGTCGCCTGGATCGAACCGGGAAACGATGAGGAACTGGTATTTTCCGACCGGTTTGCCTGCAAAATATGCGGCTACAGCCTGGCCGAACTGGAACCACGTCTTTTCTCATTTAACAACCCGAGCGGCGCGTGCCCCGGATGTGATGGTCTCGGCGTGAAGCAGTTCTTCGACCCGGACCGGGTTGTCGTGAATTCAGATTTGTCGCTTGCCGGCGGCGCCATTCGCGGATGGGACCGCAAGACGACTTACTACTTTCAGATGATCCAGAGTCTTGCCGCTCATTACGATTTCGATATCGAGACGCCTTTTTGCGAATTGCCTGATCGCATTCGCCAGGTCGTGCTTTTCGGCAGCGGCAAGGAGAAGGTCGAGTTTAATTATGCCAATTCACGCGGCATGCAGATCCGGCAACAGCACCGCTTCGAAGGTGTTATCCCTAATCTGGACCGCCGCTACAGGGAGACCGAGTCGGGCGCCGTCCGCGAGGAGCTCGCACGCTTCCTGAACAGCCAGCTCTGTCCCGAGTGCGGCGGAACGCGGCTGAATCGCTCGGCCCGCAATGTCTTCATCACGGACCTGGCACTCCCCGAAATCACTGCAATGTCGGTCGGCCGTGCCAAGGCGTTTTTCGAAGAGATGAAACTCGAAGGCTGGCGCGCAACGATTGCGGACAGGATCGTCAAGGAGATCAGCGAACGGCTTGGATTCCTGAGCGACGTCGGCCTCGATTATCTTTCGATCAATCGCAGTGCTGAAACGCTTTCCGGCGGCGAGGCACAACGCATCAGGCTGGCAAGTCAGATCGGCTCCGGTCTCGTCGGCGTCATGTACATCCTTGACGAACCATCCATCGGCCTGCACCAGCGCGATAACAAGCGACTCCTGAGCACGCTGCTGCATCTACGGGACATCGGCAACACCGTTATCGTCGTCGAGCATGACGAGGAAGCCATCATGGCCGCCGATCACGTCGTCGACCTTGGTCCGGGAGCCGGCGTGCATGGTGGACAGGTCGTCGCCGAAGGGCCTCCGGCGACGATCCTGGAGAACGCGCAGTCGCTGACCGGCCAGTACCTTTCGGGACGACGCTGCATCGCCGTGCCGGAAAACCGTGTTGCACCGCACAGGAAGCGCCAATTGTCGATACGCGGCGCGCGCGGCAATAACCTCAAGTCCATCAATGCCGAAATACCGATCGGCCTGATGACCTGCGTTACAGGCGTATCAGGCTCCGGCAAGTCAACACTCGTTAACGACACCTTATACAAAGCCGCCGCAGAGCACATTAACCGCGCTAGCCGCAATCCGGCACCTCATGATGAGATTGTCGGCCTTGAATTCATCGATCGCGTCATCGACATCAGTCAAAGCCCGATCGGACGAACGCCGCGCTCGAACCCGGCAACTTATAGCGGCTTGTTCACACCGATACGCGAACTATTTGCCGGTACCCAGGAAGCCCGGTCGCGCGGCTACATGCCGGGGCGATTCAGTTTCAACGTCAAAGGCGGCAGATGCGAAGCCTGTCAGGGCGACGGCGTAATCAAAGTCGAAATGCACTTCCTGCCCGATATATACGTTCCCTGTGATGTTTGCCGCAGCAAGCGATACAACCGGGAGACGCTGGAGATCCGCTACAAGGGCCGCAATATCCATGAAGTGCTCGACATGACTGTTGAAGATGCTGCCGAGTTTTTCCGTAACGTGCCCGTCGTTGCGAAAAAATTGCAGACACTACTGGACGTCGGCCTGTCGTATGTGAAGCTCGGTCAGAACGCGACCACCTTGTCCGGTGGTGAAGCCCAGCGCGTCAAACTTGCAAAGGAACTGTCAAAGCGGGACACCGGCAGCACGCTCTATATTCTCGACGAACCGACCACCGGGCTGCACTTTCACGACATCGAACACCTGCTTGCAGTGCTGCACCGTCTTCGCGACAAGGGAAATACCGTCGTCGTCATCGAGCACAATCTCGACGTCATCAAAACGGCGGACTGGGTTATCGATCTTGGGCCGGAAGGCGGCGATGGCGGCGGAGAAATCATTGCAGCGGGAACCCCGGAGGACGTCGCGGCAAATGATGGTTCATTCACTGGTCAGTACCTCAAGCGGATGCTCGCCACCGCGGACAACAGGCAACGCGATCGGGCCTGAAGGACCCCTGCGGCGGTTCTTGGAGGTTCCCTTTGTCGTTAGCAACCATCGTGCGATCGAAAACGGTACAGCATTGCTACCCGGTTTCGCGGCTCGAGCCCCGCCTCGACCTCTTCGCGAATCAGCTCACGCAGGCCACCGCTTGCCTCTTCATGATCGAGTTGAACAAAGCCGTGTCTTGCATAGAAAGGCGCATTCCACTGCAAGTGTCGAAATGTAATCAAGGTGATACCCGGGAATCCGCCAGCCCTGGCCCAGTTAATGACGGCGCCCAGCAGCTGACTGCCGATCCCCCGCCGGCCGTGATCCGGATGCACGTCCATTTCCTCGAGATGCGCGTAAACACCGACGCCGCGCCCCAGAGCAAATCCGACCGCCTTTTTCTGTTCGTCCAGCGCGACCCATAAACGCTCGTCACGTCGTGCCTCGAGCAGGGTCTCTCTGTCGGTGACGAGAAAACGTAGTTCGGACGGCAGGTCGACTTCGGCAAACATTGCGGCGGCCGCCTGCTCGATGGCGGGTATTGCTCTCAGATGGGACTCCGCTGCCAGTTCAATCGTGTAGTTTTGACGCATCCTGTTTTTTGAGTGGCGAAATCAGGACGACGATTCTATATAGCCGGCGGCTTCGAGTTGCCGATCCTGGGCGCGGCCGAGAAACGCCAGTGCGATGATTGCGCCAGCCAGTGCATATGCCATATCGGATTGCGTGTCCCAGACATAGCCCTGCGTTCCCAGGAACGACTCGGCTGCCTCTTCCGAAGCCAGGGCGACGACCCACTCAACGATCTCGTAAAGTGCACTTACGCCTAAGCAAAAGCTGACGATGAAAAAATCGCGCCATCCAGCATAGTTGAACACGCGATGACGCACGACGATTTCTCGCGCAATCATGGCCGGGACGAATCCCTGTACGAAGTGCCCAAGTTTGTCGTAATTATTTCTCTCGAGATCAAATACTTCCTTCAGCCAGTCGAACAGCGGGACCTCCGCGTAAGTATAGTGGCCACCAACGATCAGGATAATGCAATGAATGAGAATCAGGATGTAGGTCATCCGGGTTAGCGGAAACAGGTCGCGCGTATACCAAAGAACTGCGGCACCCACCAGCGCTGGGAAGACTTCGAGAAACCAGGTCGCATAATCCTTCGGGTCGATGGCGGACCAGACCAGGACGGCGACGAATATACTTATCCAGGCATATCGCCTGGCTGGCGATACAGCATTCATTTACGACTCCTTGCTCGCGGATCCGGACAATTCCAGACCTCGTCTTGATTGCCACAGACCCTGGCTTGTCAAACACCCCCACACCCAGGGCAGCCATCTCAGCAGAGCGAAACTGAGCCACAGGGCCCAGGCCAGTATAAGAACCTTGTAGGTCCACATTGGCAGTGAAAAAACGGACGCACCAGGCAATACGGTGTCGCTCCTGTCTGCAAACCAGCGCAGCGTATTACCGGCCGACCCATTTCCGGCAATGTGCATGTCCGGTGATCCGAGCAGGCCGCCCGGCAAGCTGACTACGATCGATGCAAGCGCAATCACTGAGATCATTGCAAAGATTACTTGCAGTAAATTGAACTGCCACCATGAAACATCGGGTTTCCAGTTGCGGCGTGCGCCAGTTGACAGCAGCCAGACCACCACCACGGCCAGCACCGACCACGAAAAAGTACTGAAGCCCAGCCCGAGGAGGACCCAATGACGCGTGTTCAATGGGGTCACTCTAATGCGACCCAGAATCAAAGCAAAGAGAACCAGCGCTGCCAGTTCAGACCAGTACATTACAGCGGGGCCAAGTCTCGGGCCGCTGGTCGCAAGCACCCACCGATTGTGTGGCAGCTCGATGGAGAGGTTGATGTTGCTGGCGGCCGCAGCAAGATCGACATCGGGAACAGTCTCACGATAAGCAAGTACCCTTTGATTCCGCCAGGCTATGTTCACGCTGTGCTCGCCTGGCAGTATTGGAATGCTCAGTTCGCCCGATTCGGCGCGCAGTGGTTCGTTTTTTCCATCGATCGACACGGAGCTTATCTCCGCACCGTCAGGCAATCGAATGACGTGTTGCGAGCCCCTCGTGCTGCGGTAGGCAAGTCTCAGATTCACCATGCGGGACCGCCCACCAACGCTTGTTTTCATATGGACGGCATCGAACGCCAGCGTTGTACCGAGACTCGCTTCGGGACGGCCCGCGTCGAGCGTCAGTGTCTCGCCTGCCCGGGGATAGAATTCCGCCACACGGATACCTCCGTCATCGAATTCTGATTCGCTCTCCGGAACGCCGCTGAAGTTTGTATGCCAGACGCTGCCAACCGCGAATCGCCACACTTCTTTCCACGGGCCGTCTGCTCGCGCCTGCAGCGTCAGTGGTGAATGTCTCGGCAGCATCGACCGCCAACGTACTGCGTTCTGGCCGGGGTTCATCGTCACGAGCACCTCATCGTCAGTGACCGTGAAATCCTCACTGGTGATGGACTCGCCCTCGAGCAAGGGTATCTGCAAGGTCAATGCGCCCTGCTGCGGGGCGACCCGCACGACAGTCGTTGTGACCCACCAGTCGAGATCCATGCCTATCTCTCGTTCAATGCGCACGAATACCGGAAAACGACTGCTTTCCCAGCGCGTCGTCGAATCGCCTTCACCCTGCTGTTGCAGTCGCGTCAGTTGCAATGATCCGGACAACAGTCGTCGATCCTGAATGCCCGCAATGAACCACGTGTCGGACTCGGCTCGAATGACCCGCGGCGGCACCGGAAACGGCAGCTCGAGACTGTCCACCGGGGGAATCGGGCCCTTGAGTGTCAATTGATGGCGCCCTTCGGTGACTCGTATCCAAAGAACGTCATCGCTGTGCCGAAGGACGTGCGTAGCCGGTGCGCGATTGAGCAATATCTGCTCCGGCCGCCAGCCCTGTAACGAGCCTGGCAACGGCACGGCAACCTCCTCCAGGGCGTGCAGCTCGAGCTTGACTGTCAGTACGCCGGCGCCGACAACAACGGACGCATCGACGATCTCTGCACAATTCGGCGTACAAGGCGGTGCTGCAAGCAGGCGCTTTTCAAGTTCTTCGAGAATGGCCGGTGACGGCGTGTCAGCTTTCGCCACAGGACTTGCGGTCAACACCGCAACTAACAGCAAGAACCCAGGCAATACGGAGGCGGTTGTGCCGGATGTCTTCACAATGCCGCCCGGCCACTGCCAGCGGCGATTCAATATCTCGAAGGCGAACACCGCGGCGAATGCGCCCAGTAACAGCAC
>JAPUKV010000096.1 GCA_027295475.1 Pseudomonadota bacterium | reverse complement strand
TTTTTCTGCACGCACAGTCGATTTCCTTTCCGGACAGTAGCGGCAATGAGCAACATTTCACGGCTCCGCTCGCCGATGACCTTGATCATTTCCTGACTCACGGATTGCAGGCGAGAAAATCCAGGAAGCGGCACAGGTAGTGAAAAAGATGTCAGATCACTGCTGTCCCCAAAAGCCCCGGTACCACGATCAAGGATATGGATTGCAAGGCTTGTCTGAGAGACGCGCCGCAAGTACGTCCATGTAGGCTCGGGGCCCGCATCCCTGCGGGCCACGGTCTCTGCGACAAGCCTTGCAATCCATATCACTAGTGGAGATGGTGCCGGGCACCAAGAACCGTCAGGGGAGCAGATAGCCGAGCTTGCGCAATGTCCCTGCCAGCCAGATCATGGGTAAGCCGATCAGTGCGGTCGGGTCGTCTGTTTGAACGGATTCGAATAGCACAGAACCAGCGCCCTCGATCTTGAAACTGCCGGCGCAGTCGTACGGTTCATCGTGTCTCAGGTAGATTTCTGCCAGTCGCGGGTCGAATTGACGAAAGTGTACAACGGTACGGTCGATGTGTTCGTGTCGTGTTCGCCCGACCGGACCAAGTACGCAAACTGCTGTCAGGAACTGCAGCGATCTGCCCGATACCGCAAGCAACTGCTCGATGGCCCTCTGGTGATCACCGGGCTTGCCGAGAACCTGGCCGTCGAGCACCGCGATCTGATCGGCACCAATAATCAGCGAGTTGCGATGGGCGCTCGACACCGCCCCGGCCTTGTCCCGGGCCAGACGTACTGCAAGATGCTCCGGTAGCTCGGTGCCGTCGCTGGACTCATTGACTCTGGGCGACACTGCTTCGTACTCGCCCAGGAAACGATCGAGCAGGCTCCGCCGGTAGGCGGAGGAGGAGGCTAGAACGATAGGGCCCGCGGCCGGGTTTTGCATGGTTAATCAGTATGTTGAGTCCATCAGGCGAGTGTAACCGCTTTTTTTTGACAGCATGGAAAACTGCCCTTATGATGCGCGCGCCATGGCCAATCCACTCACCGATCGGGCGCCGCCCGCACAGCTTGCTGCAAACGGTCAAGTCATTGAAACAAAAGGAAAACTATCGGAATTCCCCAGGCTGAGAAAGGTCGTGGAGGCGGATCTGGCCAGCGTCAAAGGCGCAGAAATTCCACAAAAATGGCGGGATGCGCCGATAGACATTAGACTTGCGTTTGGCTGGGCCGATGTGCGCCGTCAGATTCCGGCGCTAGAGGGACAGATTTCGGCAAGAATTGATGCGGTTTGCCAGCGTTGTCTGGAACCGTTTGAGATATCACTTAACGCACAGTTGAAATTGATGTTGCTGATACCTGGCGGTGATGCAACAGCGTTTGAAGAATACGAAATCTGGGAGACAGCAGAAGATACTGTGCGGCCCCTGGACATTGTTGACGAAGCGCTGATCATGGTAATGCCATTGTCGGCGGCTCATGACGATTCTGCGATGTGCGGACCGCTGGCAAAGAAGCTGCTTGCAGAGGAACCGGGAAAAGTTCGCCCGTTTGCCGATTTGAAATCGCAAATGCGCGACCCGAATTGATAATTCGTTAGATCGCAGCTGACGAAAGATTTTGGATTTGATGGTGGCGCAAGAGTGTCGTCATTTATTGGAGATAAAAATGGCAGTTCAAAAAAGTCGTAAGACACGTTCGCGGCGCGACATGCGACGCTCACACGACAAACTGAAAGGACCGACCCTGTCTGTGGATCCGACCTCGGGAGAAACGCATCTTCGGCATCGTGTGACTCCCGATGGATTTTATCGCGGCAACCAGGTTGTCGTGCAGCCTGAAAAAGACGAAGAAGAGTAGGCATTCACAGTCTCGGTGCAGGCGACAGCCTGACCTTGTGATTCCGTGGGTACAAGCTCAGTAATTTCTCTTGATGCGATGAGCGGCGATCTTGGCGCCGAGGTGGTCGTTCGGGCCGCTCGCGCAGCGCTGGAAAAACATCCGAACCTCCGGCTTGTGCTGGTCGGCGATGGCGAGGAATTGGCCGGCCACATTACGAGGATTGTCGGCGAAGAGAAGCGCCTCACGATTCGTCAGTCGACGGAAGTGGTCGGTATGTCGGAGTCACCGGCCGATGCGCTTCGCAAGAAGAAGGATTCCTCGATGCGCGTTGCCATCAACATGGTCAAAGAGGGATCCGCTCAGGCCTGTGTCAGTGCCGGCAACACGGGGGCCCTGATGGTAACCGCCAAGTACGTGCTTAAGATGCTGCCTGGCATCGACAGACCGGCGATCATCGCAGAGCTGCCGTCGATCGGTGGCACCGTTCATATGCTCGACCTCGGCGCCAATACCGTCGGCAGCCCGGCGCAACTGTTTCAGTTTGCGGTCATGGGTTCGATCATCACCGGCGATATCCGCGGGCTCGACAGACCTCGTATCGCATTACTGAATATTGGTGTCGAGGACACGAAGGGACACGATACGGTCAGGGATGCGGCCGCTTTGCTGAATGAGAGCGGCCTGAACTACGTCGGTTTTATCGAAGGTAACGAGATTTTCTCGGGCAAAGCCGATGTTGTCGTGTCAGACGGCTTTACCGGTAATGTTGCGATCAAGACAATGGAAGGCACGGTAGGCTTGTCGATACACTATCTGCGCCGGGCTTTTTCGCGCAACCTGTTTGCGAAGTTGCAGGCATTGCTGGCCGGGCCCGTTCTGAAAAGCCTGGCTGTGGAAATGGACTCGCGCAACTACAATGGTGCGTCGCTCGTCGGTCTTAATGGTATCGTTATCAAGAGTCACGGCAGCGCTGATTCGTATGCGTTTCAGCATGCGATCGATACAGGGCTGGTCGAGGTCAAGAAACAGGTACCGCTGCAAATCGGTAACTTGTTGCAACAGGAAGCTGCATGATCTATTCGAAAATCGTAGGAACGGGACGTTATTTGCCGCAACGAATCATGACGAATGCGGACCTGGAGAAGATAGTAGAAACGAGTGACGAGTGGATCCGCACGCGTACGGGCGTGGAACGGCGTCACGTTGCGGCAGAAGATGAGTTGACATCCGACCTGTGCGTGGAAGCGACAAAGAATGCCATCGAGAGTGCCGGCATTACCGCTGAGGACATCGATCTGATCGTCGTCGGTACGACCAGCCCGGACCTGATATTCCCTAACATCGCCACGATCATTCAGGAAAAACTCGGTATTCACGGTTGTCCTGCATTCAGCATTGAAGCAGCTTGCACCGGTTTCATTTACGCCTTAACAACGACAGATAAATTCATTCGCGCCGGCGAAACGAAATGTGCACTGGTTATTGGCGCGGAGATCATTACAAAACTGATCGACTGGACCGATCGAACGACCTGCGTACTGTTCGGCGATGGTGCCGGTGCGGTCATTGTCAAGCCTGCCGATGAGCCGGGAATCATCTCCACCCATCTCGGCGCAGACGGGAAATACAAGGAACTCCTTTATTATCCGGTCGGCGTGTCCAAGGACCTGGCCAAGGCAGGTGTCGGTGATTCGAGAATCATCATGAGTGGCAATGAGGTATTCAAAGTCGCCGTCAAGACCCTCGGCAATGTCGCAACCATTGCACTTGAAGCGAACGGCATCGATAAAGACG
>JAPUKV010000095.1 GCA_027295475.1 Pseudomonadota bacterium | reverse complement strand
GTTAAGGCGACCCGCTACCTGGCGCAACAACTCGTCACCAATGTCGTGCCCCAGCGTGTCATTGACCGACTTGAAACGGTCAAGGTCGATGAACAAAACTGCAAGCGGCCGCTTGCTGCGTTGACTGCGGCCGATTGCTTTCTCGAGTTGTTGCGTGAAAAGCCGGCGATTCGGAAGCAGTGTCAGATCATCGTATTGTGCGCGCTTCTCGAGCTCGACGGTTCTGCGCATGATGTCGGTAATGTCACGGAACGTGACGACGCCACCGACCAGCGTTTGGCTGCCGTCGTACAGGCTCTGGCCGTTGATACTCAATATCGTGTCGGGCTCACCAGGTGTCCGATATACCGCAGTCTGGCTGGAAAACTTCTGGCCTCTGCATGCTTTGACAAGGGGTAATTCCTCGTGATCGATCTGCGTTTTACCATCCGCAGCGAAATTGCAGAACGCCTTGTCCCATTCTGTGTTGGTTTTCTGTCGGGCCGTGAGCCCGAGAATCGAACGTGCGGCCGGATTGATGTCGAGCACGTGACCGTGGCGGTCGACGACGATTACGCCGTCGTTAATACTTTGCAAAATTGAAAGAACGGTGCTGTCTCTTTCCGAGAGCCGCACCAGCAGCTTGTGACGCTGGATAGCATGTTCGATAACAGATTCGAGCTCGTTATCAATGATGTCGTCCGCGCACACATACGCTTGTGCGCCGGAGCGAACCGCGGCTATGCCTCTTTGTTCCTGATTGCGACTCGTCACCGCTATCACCGGCCAGTCCGAAAGTGTGTGGATGAACGAGGAAAGGGTCTGGCCGGACTGTGGAATCAGTGGCCCGGCCTCAAACATGATCAGGTCTACCAATTCAGGCGCCTTTGCGGGAATCTCGAGGGATGGTGAACCGGTGAACTGTTCGCAGAGGGGCAGGCTCTTCAATTTGTCGCAGAATTCGGCGGCAAATTCACTCCCGCCGAGATACAGAATCGAACGCCCTGCCATCAGTTTTGCGCTGCCTCCGAGGGTACCTCATCCGCATTTTCGTGCATCCTGCCCAAATCGGGATAAGCTCTTGTTTCTGCCATAGTTGTTCTTGTTCAGATTGCCGCTACGGTCCCCGCAACGCCAGGAAAGGCCTGAGTCATAATACCAGAATCGCCATAAAACTCAGTCTGAAATCAATAATTTGCCGCATTTCGACGGCATCGGGATAAACCATTGGGCGCCGATAGTCATCAAAGTAGTAAAGCAAGGGGAGGTTTACCCATTGGGAGCGCTTTTGATGGCAAGCGCCGTGCCTGCAGGTCACGAGGCAGTGCCTGTGACGGCTGAGTCGACAACGAAGGAGCACGGTTGGATCCGTAAGGCGCAAGCTGCTGATCCGGCTGCGTTCGAGGCGCTGTACCGGATGCATGTCGACAAGGTTTACGGAATTTGCCTGCGGATGACCGGCAATGTCGCAGAAGCGGAAGACTGCACACAGGATACGTTTATCCAGGTGTGGGGCAAGCTCAACGATTTTCGCGGCGAAAGTACGTTTGGTACCTGGCTACACCGGGTGGCGGTAAATACGGTTCTCGGACGCATGCGCAAGTCGCGCCGCGAGCAGGACCGGATCAGAGCGGTGTCGGATGCGCCATCGACGCCCGGGACGATCGGCGACAGTGGCGGACTTCGCGACCTGGAGCAGGCAATAGACCAATTGCCAAGTGGAGCAAGACATGTGTTCGTGCTTCACGCTGTGTACGGATACAGCCACGATGAAACAGGCGACATGCTTGGCATCGCGGCCGGAACGAGCAAAGCACAATTACATCGCGCACGCAGATTGCTTGTGCAACAACTGAAGACGGACTGCGCATGAACGAAACCGATGACAAGAACTTTGATGACGAGCTCATGGCCGCTGCGGCGGACCTCAACACCGAAGTGTCGCCCGAGCGGGATCTGTGGCCGGGCATTGAGCAGGTAATTTCACAACCTGCGAAACCGGCACGTACCGTGTGGAACAGCGTATGGGCACAAGCAGCAGCAGTCCTGCTGCTGGTCGGCGGATCATCCGGCGTCACCTACCTGGCTATGACGAAGGATGCCAATGTACTGTCGCCGGTTGCCGGTGAACCGGCGCTGATTTTCGAGTCAGTGTCCGGGAGTTTTGGCAGCATGTACAACCTTGGGCCGGGCTATCAGGACGCGCGACGATCCCTGGCTGCCAAACTCGATGAAGAATTGAGCCGGCTGACGCCGGAAGAGCGTGACAACGTGCAGAAGAACATTGAGGTCATTCGCACAGCGATCGACGACATCAACCTGGCATTGGCTGAAGAACCCGACAATGCCTTGCTGCAGAAGCTGTTAATCAGCACCTATCGTGAGGAGCTTGACCTCATGATAAGAGTTGACGGAATTACGAGCGCCGCAATGCGCCGCGGTGATATTTGAAGATTGACGCAGGTGTGACCGGAGAGGGAAATGTGCCGGACAGCATCAGGAACGAAACCTATAGAGAGATAGATGATGAAGACTTACACACTTACGTTACTGAGCATGTTCAGTGCTACCGCAGTCACAGCCACGGAAATCAACGAGTCCATGGATGCGTCGGCGGATGGCATCGTATCCATTTCAAATGTCGCCGGTTCGATTGACGTACAGGGCTGGTCACGCAAGCAGGTAGAGATTACCGGTGAGCTTGGGAGCGATATCGAGGAACTGATTTTCGAGCGTGATGGAGATGAAATCGACATAAAGGTCAAGACAAAGGGAAGAAATTCGCGTGACATCGATGCCGACCTGGTCATCAAAGTACCCGGTGGCAGCACGCTGGAAATCAATACAGTCAGTGCCGATATCGATGTTGCTGAAGTTGCCGGCGAACAGAGTCTTGAAAGCGTCAGCGGTGACATCGCAACGGAAGTATTCGCCTCGGATATAGAAGTTAATTCTGTCAGTGGTGATCTTGAGATCGAAGGTGACAGTCAGTCGACGCGCTCCAGGCTCAGTTCAGTGAGTGGTGATATCGACACGGATAGCCTGGGAGGCGAAATCGCGGTTGAATCTGTCAGCGGCGATCTTGTGGTCGTCAATGGTGTTTTTGAGAGAGCGTCTTTGGGCACCGTTAATGGTGACATCGTGTTTCATGCTCAACTGCTGGATAATGGCAGACTGGATGTAGAGACCGTCAACGGTGATGTCGATATCGAATTTGCCGGAGATGTGTCGGCACGCTTCGATATCGAGACTTTTAACGGGGAAATTCGGAACTGTTTCGGGCCAAAGGTAGTCAGAGCCAGCGAGTACGGGCCCGGCTACGAGCTCAGTTTCACTGAAGGCGGCGGCTCGGGCCGTGTGACGATCGAAACCCTGAACGGGGATCTGCGCCTTTGTAAGTAAATCCGGCACCTGTTTGATTTGAGGCCGCCGATCTCGCTGAGGCGGCCTTTTTCGTCGGCACACTAAAGATCAGTCCGCACCGATCTGCGTGTCTTCGTCCGCATGTCCTGCGGACTGGGCCCTTTTTTATTGGCAAATGTCGCAGAACGAAGACGACTGCTTTGTTATTCTAGAGGCCTGCAATCTGAGACTACAGATTGAACCCGCAACCGGACTTGAGCTATGAATCAGCTGCTAAAGACTCTCCTGATTATTGTCGCCGGCATCGCCGGCGTCATCGTTTTTGCCTCTGTGGCGCTGTTCCTGTTTTTTGACCCTAACGACTATCGCGACGATATATCCGCCGGCGTCAAGGACGTGACCGGCCGGGATCTGACCATTGAAGGCGATCTGTCGCTCAGCATATTCCCATGGCTCGCCATCGAAGTTGGCCGCACTGAGCTTGGCAATGCTGAAGGCTTCGGTGGCCAGCCATTCATGCGTTTTGAAGCAGCCAGCCTGAGCGTGCGCATGCTGCCATTGATCTTAAGCCAGGAAATGACGGTTGGCACCGCCTCGATCGAGGGATTGGTCGTCAATCTGCAAGTGGCGGCTGATGGCACAACTAACTGGGACGATCTGTCGCAACCGGAGGAAACCGTGGGCTTCGAGATCCCGGAAACAGACACGGAGCCTATGAAAATTGATTTTGGCAGTATCCGGGTCAGCGACGCGAACGTATCTTACACGGACGCACAAACTGGTAACGCGTACACCGTCACCAATCTTGCATTCAACAGCGACGGTATCGGCGCCGACGAGCCATTCGATCTCGATGCCGAGTTTGATTTCACGGTGGCCCCTGGGGGTCTTAACGGTCATGTTGCCATTCGTGGCACGACAACGATGACGGAAGGTGCAGCGCAGGTATCGATCGCAGGTCTAAACGTTGCCGGCGAACTACGCGGAGTGACCCCGCAGGCAGCCGAATTCAATTTCGATTTACGCGAGATGGCGATCGATACGGTTACCCAAAGCATGAGCCCGGGCGAGATGGATTTATCGATTCTCGGCGTGTCGATGTCAGCCAATGTCGAGCCATTTTCCTACGCTGATAGCCCGCGACCGAAAGCTGCAATACAGGTCGCGGAGTTTTCGCTCAAGGACCTGA
>JAPUKV010000094.1 GCA_027295475.1 Pseudomonadota bacterium | reverse complement strand
AGACTGCGCTTCCCGTTTTTCGCGCTTGCGATCCTCCACCAGGCCCCTGGCATCGTCTTTATCCGAGACCGCTTCGATAGTTCGAATGCGGCAGGAATCCAAACCTCTGCCCATTTGGCGGTAAACGACCTCACCGAAACTGTTGGAACACACGCGGCTCATTGTATCTCTCACAGCGATCGTTTGTGCGCCGCGCAGCCCGGTGCATCCGCCATGCATCGTGAATAGAAAATGCTTCACTTCACCACGGGCTTTGATATATATGTGCCGGTCATCAATAGCATCAAATGAGGTGATCTTTCGCACATTCACACACACTCTCTCGGGAGCTCCCAGAGACTCGTCAGCCACGTCTCCCGACGAGCCAGCGCAACCGCTAAGGGCCAGCATGAGGATCAATGATTGCCATCGTTGCATGATTTCTCTCCTCTTAGCCATAACGGATGTTCGCCCATTACGTTTACGTTCAATAGCCGTATTTTTACTTATACGAAGAAATACGGGGCCGGGGCCCGGGTCGTCGGGTGAGGCGTTTAGAGTTCGATACGGCAGTATTTCCGATAACTAGTGTATCAAGGCGTCTTTCTGAAGCTGCGCTACAATTTTCGCTGCGTGGACATCGACGAATTCTTCTGCGGAGTCAGAACCCGCACTCGTACTCCTGATCGCCCAAATTCTTTTCTGGTCCGCAGCGGAATAGAGTTCCGTCATCAGTTCAACCGCGTTGCTTACATCGATGTCGTTAGGCTGGTTGAGTTCGTCGTAGTCGAATCGGAAAAGATCAACGACAGGCAAGTTCCGATTCACCGGACGCGTTAGCAATACGGCGTCAAATCCACGGGATCGGACGGCAATACTGAGCATATCTCGTTCAATGGGCTGCTTGCGACCCATAACCGCATAGTAGGCTGATGCCGACGTTTCCACGTCGATCAGGCGAGATACCAATGACTGCTCAAACAGTGTTCGCGAATTGGAACTGCCGGCCACTGTAATGACCAGGAAATTATTGAAGAAAGTACCATCATAGGAACCATCGTGAAAAGTCTTGACGATGCTCGTAGATTCGGCGCAGGCGCTCAAACCAAGAGCCAGTGTTGCGATAACGGCCGCTGTGCGATAGGTTTTTGATATCAAAAGCATTTTCACGGGACTCCTCAGCCGCCCTCAGTAACGAATAGCCGCCGCAATCGGCTAATATGACGACCGGCGAATACCTTACCGGATTACGGATTCTACAGCAGTGGGCGACAGGAATAAGTGGGCCGGATAAGCAAACTTGCTGATCTGCGAATTTAGTAAATGTTTCGACTCAGGCAAAAACACTCGCGTAATCTCGGCCGGGATACCACTCTCGTCAACGCAGAGAAATTGATCGCTGCCCAGTCCGTTCGGGCGGCGATTACAGGCGCAGCGATCGCGATCATCATGTTCAATATTGTCTGGGCATACACGGCATCAGCGTCCGGCAAGTTCCTGCCGTGGATTTCCATCGTGCAAGGTGCGGTTATCGGGATTGCCGTGCAGAGGTCCGGCCGCGGCCTGGACTGGCGTTTTCCGCTGGTTGCCGGCGCGGCGGCCTGGATAGGCGCATTTAGCGGCAATCTGTTTATTGCGCTGGTATTCACGGGGACGGAAACTATCGGTCCTGGCAGCAACTGGTGGCGGGTCCTGGGAAGCTTTTTCGAAAATATCGTATCCGTTATCGACGTGATCTATGCGTTTTGCGCAGTCGGAGTTGCAATATTCTATTCGAAGAGGCCACTAAACCGGTACGAGGTACTCGCGTTGAGAAAGCACGCAGTGGAAAGAAATGACGAAAGATAAGTTTATTGTTTACGGTGACTCACGCTCCGGCAACTGTTACAAAATAAAATTGCTTTGCTCGCAACTAGGTATCGCATACCAATGGCGCGAAGTGGATATCCTGGCCGGCGATACCCGCACAGCTGAGTTTCTTGCCATGAACGCCAACGGAAAAATTCCCCTGCTTGCGCTGCCGGATGGCCGCCATCTTGCTGAATCTAATGCGATTCTTGCTTATCTGGCGGACGGCTCGGACCTGGCGGGTTCGGACAGGTTCTCACGTGCGGCAGTTTTGCAGTGGATGTTTTTTGAACAGTACAGCCACGAGCCGAATATCGCGACGTCGCGATTCATCATTCGATATCTCGGCAGTCCTCCTGATCGGCAAGCGGCACTGGAGGAAAAACGGCTTGGCGGTTACAAGGCGCTCGACGTGATGGAGCAGCAGTTTGCTAATAACACGTTCATTGCCGGGCCAGAGTACAGTATTGCGGATATCGCACTTTATGCTTATACACATGTCGCGCATGAGGGCGGCTTTGATTTGAATGATTACTCGGCAACTCGCACGTGGCTGGATCGCGTGAGGGCCATGCCCGGCCATGTACCAATGGAGTCCGACTAATGGCAAAGAAGCTCGAGTTTTTTTATGACTATGTGAGCCCTTATTCCTATCTGGCCGACAGTCAGGCCGGCAAAGTTGGTGGATCAAACCTGGTCTATCGTCCCGTATTCCTTGCTGCGATCATGCAAGCAACGGGTAACAAACCGCCCGGTTCGATCGAGGCCAAGGGAAAATATCTGCGAAAAGACATCACCCGCTGGGCGTCACGTTACGGCGTGGTGTACAAAAGGAACCCGAAGTTTCCACAAAACACGCTCAAAGCGCTCCGGCTTGCGGTCGTGGCACAACGGGATGGCGTATTCGATAAAGTCCATAGTGCATTGTTTGCGGCGATGTTTGTGCATCAGTCGGATCTGAATGACGATAAGGTGCTTGCAGATATTATGAATGCTGCGGGTCTGGATGAAAGCGAGATTTTTGCCCGCATTGCGGATCAGTCGATCAAAGACGAGCTCAAAGCAAATACCGACGAGGCAGTCAGGAGGGGAGCGTTCGGAGCGCCAACATTTTTCGTCGGCGAAGAAATGTTTTTCGGCAACGACCGCTGGGAATTTGTGAAAGAAGCATTGACGAGCTGATTCGACCAGCTCGTAATGGAAAGCTAGCAGAACGCCGGTCGGAGCCCGTCGTGACGGGTGATATCAGGCGGTGGCGTAACCGCTGATGACCTGTGCGGTCTTCGGCACTTTCGCCAGGTAAGCGCGGGCAAGTTTTTCGATGTCCTGAATTGCACTGCGGATCCCGACGAAAAACGGCGGGCTGCGGCGCAAAAGCCTCCAGTCACTCGATTTGAGCACGCGGACGAGATGCATCATGTTGTTCTTCATTGCATCTACGTAAGGATTTTCGCCGTCGTACAGGACTTCCATGTAGCGGTAGGCGCGATTGAATTTTTGTTGTAGACGTTCACGAGACACCTGCTGATAAAACAATGGAGTCTTGGCGAGAAGATCGAGGCCCGACTTGTATCGTATTATGTACTCGCCGGGACTGGCATTTTCGACCGCAATCCCGCCCAGTACGAATTCGTTGTATAGGCGGTCTCTGCATTTCTCCAGGTAGCATCGGTCTGCCATCTGTGCGATGAGGTCGGCCGTGCCGATGAGGTGCCCGCAAATAATGTCCCTCGGATCGTCGAGTTCAATTTCGTCGAGATCCAGTTCATATCCGGTGAAATGGACAATCATGCTGCTGACCGGAACATCCCTGGACATGCCGAGCTCGGGCAAGTAACGGCGGAGAAAGTCCGCACTTCGTGATACGTGACAAAGCGTGAACTCGGCGCCGTTGTGAAAATCTCTGTCCCGCTCCTCGTGACGTATGTAGCCGGAGTCGTGAAACAGAGAGGTGACAATTGCCATCTGGGCACGTTCGGCGCCGAGGCGGTCGGGGAGCTCGACGCTGCGCTCACGGCCGGCGACGAGCCTCGTGAGGGCCAGGGTCATGTCCAGCGTATGCTGCAGGTCGTGATACGTCGTATCGCAACCCTTGTAGCCGGGAAATTTTCCATTGAACAGCCGCTCGAAGTCGTAGAACGCAAGCCAGAGCTTATCGAAAGAGGCGCCCGGGAAGGTCTCCATGATGAGTTCGTGCACAGCATCGCGGACCGCGGCAGGACTGCTGACCTGCACCGTATTAGTCACGTCGTAATCGTTACGTCGATCCTGAGACAATATTTTCTTCTTCTTCTTATCTGTCGGTGGAGCAGTCATCGCAGGCATTGCTATGCGAGGGTTACTCAAATTATTCATGCCAACCCCCGCTCCGCACAGCTCGCGGATAGCCGCCGGCGTGCCGGCTTGACGTAGCAAAATAATACACTGGGGATCATCGTCAGGCACAGGTTTTAGCAAGAATATGTAATATTGGCCTGACTTTTGTCAGATCGCAAATTCCGCCACTACGGGAGCGTGATCGGACGGCCGCTCCCAGGCACGCGGCTCCTTGTCTATGTAGCTTGCCCGGCAGGCTTCTGCCATGGTCGGGCTGGCCAGAATCAGGTCGATCCGGAGGCCCGCATTGCGCCGGAAGCCGGCCGCCCGGTAGTCCCACCAGCTGAAGCTCTTTTCCGCCTGATCGAACTGGCGGAACACATCGCTGAGCCCGAGTCTGATCAACTCAGCTAACGCATTTCGCTCAGGCTTGCTGCAGAGAATCCCATCGCCCCACTTTTCCGGGTCATAAACATCACGGTCACCGGGTGCGATATTGAAGTCTCCAAGTACGACAAGCCTCGAGTGATTATCGAGCTCTTCCTGCAGGAAATCGCGCAGGGCAGCAAGCCAGTTCAACTTGTAATCGTATTTTTCCGTGCCGACAGCCTGGCCATTCGGCACGTACAGATCAATTACGCGAACACCGTTGATTGTGGTCGCCAGTACGCGGCGTTGCGGGTCCTCGAATCCCGGAAGATCGGTGACGGGATCCGACGGTTTGTCGCGACAGACGGTAGCGACACCGTTGTATGTTTTCTGGCCGCTCGCAATCGACTGGTAGCCGGCCTCGGCGAAAGCTTCTTCCGGAAAGACCTCGGTCAGCTGCTTGATTTCCTGCAGCACGAGCACATCGGGCTCATGTGCCGCAAGCCACTCGAGGACATGCGGTAAGCGGACGTTCAGCGAATTTACGTTCCACGTCGCGATCTTCATACTGCCAGCCCAATGCCGTTGTAACGGAGCAGCGCATCCATGGTTGGTCTGCGGCCCCGAAATGCAATAAAGGCTTCCATGATGTCCTTGCTGCCGCCGATCTCGAGAATCTCAGAGCGAAAACGTCTGGCGGTCTGCTCATCGAAGATCCCGGACTCTTCAAACGCAGAAAACGCATCGGCCGCCAACACTTCCGCCCACTTGTAGCTGTAGTAGCCAGCCGCATAACCACCGGCGAATATGTGGGTAAAGCTGTGAGGGAGCCGGTTGTACGTGGGGTGAGGCACCAGAGAAAGCTCATCGCGAACATCCTTGAGTATGTCCAGCGGCTCGGTGCCGTTGTCCGGATCGTAGTTCGCGTGCAAGCGAAAATCGAAAAGCGCGAACTCGATCTGCCGAAGCATCGTCATTGCCGCACCACAATGACGGCTGTCATCGAGGTTCTGAAAAAGGTCTTTGGGCAACGGCTCGCCGGTTTCACAGTGTCCCGATGCCCGGACCAGAACGTCGTAACACCAGGCAAAGTTCTCCATGAACTGACTTGGAAGTTCGACGGCATCCCAGGGCACCCCATTGATGCCGGCCAGGCTTGGATAGTCTACCCGAGTAAGAAGATGGTGGAGCATGTGGCCGAATTCATGAAAAAGCGTGACAATATCTTCATGGGTGAGCAGTGAACGATCTTTTTCGTCGGGCGGAGAGAAATTACAAACGAGGTAACCGACCGGTAAAATATTTTCGCCGTGCAGATTTTTCCTGATCACACATTCGTCAATCCAGGCACCTCCCCGTTTGCCGTTACGAGCATACAGATCGGCATAGAAACCACCGATTACTATGCCGCTTCTCTCGCGCAGTTCGTAGTAAATTACACTGTCATGCCATTTTTGAATGTCGTCGGTTTTCGCGATGGTAACGCCATAGAGTTTTTCCGCCAGATCGAAAAGGCCACTTAGCGCACGGGCAATGGGAAAGTACTGTCGCAGCACGTCGTTCGAAATCGAGAACGTCTTCTGCTTCAGTTTTTCGGTATAAAAAGCGATGTCCCAGGCGGCAAGATCGTGAGAGGCGAGCCCTGCGATAGTCTTGAGTTCGGCTTCTGCGGCAGATCGGGTGCGCGAAGCCAGCTCGCTCAGAAAGTCCATAACCGCAACGGTTTCAGCGGCCATCTTGGTGGCCAGCGAGTATTCGGCATAGTTATCGAACCCGACCAGCTTTGCTGCCTCATGCCGTAGCTGCAAAATCCTGCCGATGTTCCGGCTATTGTCGAAAGATGTGTCAGCGCCCTGATCGGAAGCCCGTGTTGACCACGCGCGGTAAAATGTCTCTCTCAAAGTCCGGCTCTCGGCATGAGTGATAACGGCCTGATAAGTCGGATGATCGAGAGTGAGCCACCAGCCGCCAATATTATTCGCTTGAGCGTCATTGCGGGCGCGGGCCGACGTTTGCTGTGGCAGACCGGCGAGCTGTGCTTCGTCCTCAGTATGAAAATGCCAGCTATCGGTGGCGTCCTGGACATTCTGATCAAAATTCGCCTGCATGGTGGCAAGCTCCTGCAGCAACTCCCTGAACTGCTTTTTTTTGTCATCCGGGAGGGCGACGCCGGCCAGACGAAAATCCCTTAACGCATGATCGATGAGACTGCGCTTCGCGTCCGGCGCGTCGGCAGGAAGTGAGTCTGACAGGCATTCAAAAGCCTGATGCAGTTTCTTGTTTTGTGATACTTCGGTGCCGTGTTCGGTCAGAAGTGGCAGACAAGCGTTGTATGCCTTGCGCCAGCCGGGCGCCTCCAGAACGCTTTGCAGGTGCCTTACTGGCGACCAGACCCGGCTCAGTTCGTGGCTCATTTCCTCGAGCGGCGTGACGAGCGCATCGAAGTCTTTTGCCTCGGGACCATCGAGAAGGGCCGCAAGCTTTCTACGATGCTCTGCGATAAGCTCCTCCAGTGCGGGCAGCACATGTTCGGGTGCTATGTCACCGAAGCGCGGCAATGCCGATGTATCGAGTAAAGGGTTGCTCATGAATGCTGTTGATATCCTGTCAGGCGCAGGATGTTATCACAGGGTAAAAGCACGCCGCCTGCAAACGGCACCGGCGGGTTGGCAGGAGCACGAGTGAAAAAGAAATTCGATTTGATCGTGATAGGCGGCGGCAGCGCTGGTCTGGCGCATGCACAGAGAGCAGCAGAGCATGGAGCGGATGTCGCCGTGATCGAGAATGGGCTGCTCGGTGGCACCTGTGTCAATGTCGGCTGCGTGCCAAAGAAAGTCATGTGGTATTCGGCGAGCTACGCACGTAGCGTCCGGCTTGCGGCGGACTATGGATTCGATCTGACGGTGAACGGTCACGACTGGTCGGCGCTCAAGCAAAGGCGTGACGCCTATGTCGCAAGGCTCAACGGCATTTATCAGGAAAATCTCGACAAAAGGAATGTCGAACTCGTCAGGGGAACCGGGGACTTTGTCAACAAGAATTCGATTCGGGTTGAGAGTGACGACTATCGCGCCGATAACATCGTGATCGCGACCGGGGGCCGTCCGATAGTACCCAGAATTCACGGCGCCGAGCTGGGCATAACCTCAGACGGGTTTTTCGAGCTCCCGGACCGTCCGGAACGGGTGGCCCTTGCGGGCAGCGGATACGTCGCCGTCGAACTGAGCGGCGTTTTCAATGCCCTGGGATCGGATACCACCGTGCTGGTCAGGAAGGACGGTATGTTACGCAGCTTCGACCAGATGCTCAGAGACGAGCAGCACAAGGCCATGCAGCAGGACGGTATTCAGCTCGAGACCGGTGTCGTGCCGCATGCGCTTGAACGAACTTCCGGCGGACTCAAGCTCATTGCCGAAGATGGCCGCGAGTTTGGCACATTCGACAGTATCGTCTGGGCCGTTGGCCGCGCGCCAAATACAGAGTATTTGCGACTCGATGCCGCCGGCGTGGCAGCGGACGGCTATGGTTTCGTGCCCGTCGACGATTACCAGGCTACGAACGTCGACAACATTTTTGCGCTCGGTGACGTGACGGGCAGGGAAGCGTTAACACCGGTCGCGATAGCGGCGGGCCGGCGCCTGGCCGATCGCCTGTACGGCGGCATAGCCGATCGCCATCTTGAATATCGCTTCATACCGACAGTGGTATTCGCGCATCCGCCAATCGGCACGGTTGGAATGACCGAGGCCGATGCCAGGGCAGAGTTCGGCGACGATGTGAGAGTGTATGAGTCAAGATTTACACCCATGCTCTATGCGCTCGGCGAACACAAGGAACCGTCAGCCATGAAGCTCGTTACGGTCGGTCACGAGGAAAAAATTGTCGGCTGCCACGTCATCGGCGACGGCGCAGACGAAATGATGCAGGGATTTTCCGTTGCGGTACGCATGGGGGCGACGAAGAAAGACTTCGACGATACGGTTGCGATTCATCCCACGAGTGCGGAAGAGTTCGTGACTATGCGGTAATCGAGAGTTGCTCCAGCACCTTTTGCGTGTCCGGCCTGACGCCTCGCCAGAGATTAAAAGACTCTGCAGCCTGTTCGACCAGCATGCCCCAACCCATCACGGAACGCGCCGCGCCCTTCCGCGCTGCCCAGCTGCTGAATGGCGTGGGGCTGAGGCCGTAAGACAGGTCGTAGCAAAAAGTCCGGTCAGTGACTGCGGTTTCGGGATAAGGGGGCAATTCGCCCTTGGCGCTGGCCGAGGTCGCATTGATGACGAGGTCGAATGACGATGAGGGTTTCACCTCTCTGAACCGGCAAGCGGTTACGGGCCCGGAAGCGGAGAAATGCTCCGCGAGGACCCGGGCCCTCGA
Organism: Pseudomonadota bacterium; assembly: GCA_027295475.1. The sequence goes on along the minus strand of JAPUKV010000094.1, from coordinate 3,619 downwards.
CAGAGTCCGGTTGGCAATAGTTATCGATTCCGGCTCAGCGTCAAGCAATGGGCCAACGATACCGCGCGTCGCGCCACCGGCACCGAGAATCAGAATACTGGCGTCCTTGAGTTCGAGGCCGAGATTAACGAGAAGGTCACGCATGAGCCCTGTGCCGTCGGTGTTGTAGCCGACAATCTCTTTGTCCCGAAATACCAGCGTATTGACTGCACCGGAACTGCTGGCGCGCTCGCTGAGATCGTCGACGAGCCGCGTCACTTCACTCTTGTGCGGCAGGGTGATGTTCAGGCCCTTGCCTCCCGTTCGTTGAAATTGCTTTATCGCGGTATCGAGTTTGTCGGGTGCGACCTGAAGCAATTCATACTGCAGGTTCTCGCCTGTTTGTAAGGCGAACAGGCGGTGAATTACCGGGGAACGGCTGTGCGATACCGGATAGCCCATGACGCCGTAGCGATCAATAGCCGCCGCCTTACCGCCCATGGTCGCCGGTCCGTTTTCGTCGCCAAGTTTTCATTCTCTCTGACGGCAAAGAATACGCCCCCTGGACGTGTATTTATCGTTACTCGATTGTTACACAAACCGTTTATTTGCTGCTCTGCCGGCTCAGTATACCTACTCCGTCAGCCACCGAGCCACGGCCAGCGAAAAATAGCTGAGCACCGCATGGGCGCCCGCCCGCTTGATGCAAAGCAATGATTCGAGAACTGCCGCTCCCTCTTCGAGCCAGCCGTTTTCGGCCGCGGCCTTGAGCATGGCGTATTCGCCACTGACCTGATATGCAAACGTGGGGACCCCGAATTCGTCCCGCACCCTCCTGATCACGTCGAGGTATGGCATGGCCGGTTTCACCATGACCAGATCCGCGCCCTCGGCGAGGTCCAGGCCGACCTCTCGCAGGGCCTCGTCGCTGTTTGACGGATCCATTTGATAAGTTTTTTTGTCGCCGCCACGAAGATTCCCGGCCGACCCGACAGCATCGCGAAACGGGCCATAGAAACAGGAGGCATATTTGGCGGCATAGGCGAGGATCAGCGTGTTATGAAATCCACTGCCTTCAAGCTCAGTACGAATCGCGCCGATGCGCCCGTCCATCATGTCAGACGGAGCGACGATATCCGCTCCTGCTTTTGCATGCGAAGCTGCCTGTTTGACGAGCATCTCTACAGTCTCGTCATTCAGCACATAGCCATCCTCATCGATGATGCCGTCCTGCCCGTGTGTCGTATAAGGATCGAGTGCGACATCGCTTATCACGGCAAGGTCGGGATGCTTCGCTTTGATGGCTGCAATCGTACGCTGCACGAGCCCGGCCGGGTTCGCGCATTCTTCACCATTGAGGCTCTTTAGCTCGGGATCAATGACCGGAAACAAGGCGACAGCGGGAATCCCGAGAGCCACGGCCTCGTCAGTTTCCTGCAAAATGCCATCGATGCTGTGTCGCTGAATACCCGGCATCGAGGGCACGGCCTCCGAACGTTGCTTGCCGTCCAGCACGAACATCGGGTAAATCAGGTCCGCTGGGCCGAGCGCAGATTCGGCGACCAGACGCCGCAATGCTGCACTGCGGCGGACCCGCCTTAGCCGGGTGGATGGAAACTGTCCTTGGGTTGTTATTCTCATACCACTGTCGCAATCGTCGGTAATGCTTGGATTTTCGCTGTATTTCGGTAAGGTTTCCACGCCTGAAGTACATATTTCCCTAGCGTGAGTAATATTTTGCCAATTGAGCAGGTCATCTCGTATGAATAGTAGCGATGCGGACGTGAGACGCAAGCAGCGGTTTGATCGCCTTGTAGGCGTATGGCATCGGGATATGTACCGCTATGCGGCCTGGCTCTGCCGGGACCCGGCTATCGCCGAAGACGTCGTACAGGAAGCATTGCTGAGAGCCTGGAAGTCGCTGGATGGATTACGCGACGATGCGGCGGCAAAACAATGGGCGTTGACCATTGTGCGCCGGGAAAACGCGAGATATTTCGAAAGGAAGCGACTGGAGACGGTGGACATCGACAACTTGACCGCGTCTCAAGCGGCGATGCTTGCCAAAACTTCAGACTCGGATCTTGATGACGTTAGACAGGCTATTTACAGATTGGAGGACGACTACCGCGAACCGCTCGTACTGCAGGTCCTGATGGGGCATTCGACGAAGGAGATCGCGGAACTGATGGATATCAAGCCGGGCGCTGTCTTGACCAGACTGCACCGGGCACGCAACAAGCTGAAGGATGAAATAGGCGAAGGAGCGGCCCCATGAGCGCCGCCGGACAAAACATGAACTGCGAGGACTACAAACAGGCAATAGCAGCAGACCCGTCGGAATCATTCGATGGTGGTGCCCTGCACTCGTCTGAATGCTCGTCCTGCAATGCGGTCAAGGCGGAAATGCAGGCGCTCGATGTGAGGATTGCCGCAGCGCTTGCGATTGACGTGCCAGACCTGAAGATGCCAGAGCTGCTGGTTATTACAGGCGAAGACAAGGTTGTCGACCTGGCATCGCGCCGGCCGATCAGATGGACCACACCGGCCTGGATCGGCCTTGCAGCCAGTGTCGTTCTGGCAACGGTTATCGGCGTGCGTATGACTAACACAGGCATGGAGCACGGAGGCATGGTGAACGGCACGCTGGCTGAGCAGGTTATCGCGCACCTTGACTACGAGCCTCGTGCATTGACGGTGACGGACGTGGCCGTGTCCGACCGCGAGCTTTACTCGGTTGTGCGGCCGGCGATCGCGACCCTGGATCGTGACGTTGGCCTGATCACCTATGCCATGAGCTGCAAAATTAACGGCAGAGAAGTCCCACATCTCGTCATACAAGGCGAGCAAGGCCCCGTGACAATTTTGCTGATGCCTGAAGAAATGATCGATATGCCGATACGGCTTGAGGGCAAAAGCATTGAAGGCGTCATTCTTCCGGTCGGTAATGGCAGCATCGCGATTATCGGCAAACGCGGCGAACGAATTGATGAGTTGAAAACAAGAGTCACCGAAACGGTGAAGTGGAGTATTTAGGAAGAAGGTGTCAGGTAAGTTTTCCTTTTTCCTTTTTTGGGGGTGTCATTAATTTGAACCTGACACCTTTTACATTGACCAGAGGCAGGAGATCGAAATGTCTGATAAGAAAGTAGCAAAGCCCATCGCGTTGGCAGTTGGCATAGCACTGGCCGGCTCACTTGCGGCCGTTGAAGCTGCAAGCGCTGATACGGGTGCGAGTCCGTTTGCCATGACCACGCTAAGCGTTGCCTATATGCTCGGAGAGGGTGAAGGCAACTGTGGTGGCGACAAGAGTGGCGACAAAGCTGAAGGTAGCTGTGGTGGCGACAAAGACGCCGAAGGCAGTTGCGGCGGCGACAAAGACAAAGACGCCGAAGGTAGTTGCGGCGGCGACAAGGACAAAGACGCCGAAGGTAGTTGCGGCGGCGACAAGGACAAAGACGCCGAAGGCAGCTGTGGTGGCGATAAGGCCGAAGGCGAAGATAAAGGCGCTGAGGGCAAATGCGGCGAAGGCAAGTGCGGAGGTTCGGTCTAAGACCCCCAATACTTGTTCAAGCACGTTAAGCAGGAAAGGCCCGCGTAGTTTGCGGGCCTTTTTTGTTATACAAATGACCAGAAAAGA
>JAPUKV010000093.1 GCA_027295475.1 Pseudomonadota bacterium | reverse complement strand
CACCTCTGATACTCGAGTTCAGCTCCCGTCCCCGTAGCTCATTTTTCGATATTCGAAACCTCTTCCATCAAAATTGGGATCGCTAAATTACACGAATGAATCCCCATGACGGTGGTGAGCTGAATTGTTTCCAATATCTCTTCCTTTGTAGCGCCAGCCTTGAGGGCATTTTGTATGTGCCGCCGCACGCCCGGGCCGTAAAGATGGGTAGTGGCCGCGTTAATAGCAACGAGAATTAACTCCTTGAATTTCGCCGGGAGAGGGCCTTCACGATGCGGCACGCTACGAAACGCAAGGTATGCTTCCAGGAACTCGGGATCCATTTCCTGAAGTTGATTCCAGCTTGGATTCCAGTCCCCTTTCGTCAAATGGTCATTGGTGTGAGGATAGGTTTTCTCTTTTCGAGCCATAAGATGTTCCCAATTTCATTACGCAGCATCTTGCTGCAAAAGATTGGCCCCTCGTTCACCAGACATGATTGAGGGTGTATTTGTGTCAGAGATCTATTCTGCTCTATGCTTAAAAGAGTCACGGCGAAAGCTGTAGAGCGCTTTAGGATCGACTGCCACGTCCACGACCGCTGGCTTATCGCACATGAGTGCGGCGCAGACGACTTCACCAATTTCGGAGATGCGGTCGACACGAAAACCCGCCGCGCCGTAAAGTTCGGCGACTTTGTCGAAGGGTGGGCTACTGATGTCAGTTCCGATATAACGTTCTCCGAAGAAGTCACGCTGATACGCCTTTTCCGCACCCCAGCATTGATTGTTCATAACAATCGTTACTGTGTTAATACCGTACTGGACTGCCGTACTCAGTTCCGAAATGGTCATGCCAAATCCACCGTCACCCATGAGGCTAATCACCGGGCGATCCGGTCGCGCGACTTTGACGCCGAGGCCGCAGGCGAAGGAGAAACCGACGAGGCCGAAATCTAGCGGCGTGAATAAGCACGGCGGCTCCCAGTAATTCAGCGCATCGGTTGCCTGCAGACAAAGCGTCCCGGCGTCCAACGTGACGGCCGCATTCCTTGGCAGAACATCGCGCAATTCCTTGAAGAGGCCAGAAGGCTGGATAGGGTGCGTGTCTGTCGCGGCCTCCGAATCTCGCTTTTGCAGATAGGAAGCGCGTTCGCTTTTGTAGCGCCGTGTCCACGCCTCAACGTCGGCGCGCTCTTCCATGTAGGCAAGCACATCGCGCAATTGCTGCGCCGCCGTCGGAGCATCCGCCCATATGCCTATTGCAACGGGAAAGTAGCGACCAATCGCTGTTGGCTCCAGTTCAACCTGAATGATCGCTGCTCGTTCATTGATGTTGTCGTAGGAATAAAACGTGGAATTGAAGCCTAGGCGTGTACCAAGAGCCAGAATCACGTCCGCTTCCTTCGCAAGGCGTGACGCGACAAGATTGCCGCGAGGCCCCATCTGGCCAGCGTTCAACGGATGACCGAACGGGATGGCATCGCCATGACCCGGTGCGGTTACAATCGGTGCATTCAGGGCTTCGGCGAGTGCCAGGACTTGTGCATGTCCGCCAGTGTTCTTGATGCCACCGCCAGCGACAATGACCGGCCGCACAGAGGAGCGAAGCATTTCGGCTGCTTCTCTGATTGCACTGGCCGACCCTGCAGGAACGTTTTGAGAACGATAGTTTTGCGGTGCCTGAAAATCCGCAAACTCCGCCGTTCCCGCCAGTACGTCACGCGGGAGATTGAGCTGCACGGGTCCGCGCCGAGGTGTCATCGCCACACGGAATGCCTCGCGAAACATTTCCGGCACGCGATCCGTTTGAGTGACGGTCCACGTCTTCTTGGTGATCGGCCGGAACAGCGACTGCTGATCTACCTCCTGAAATGCATCGCGGAAAACATGCCCGGAGGATAGTGATCCTGCAATGGAAACAACAGGAGAAAACGCTGCAGCAGCCTGAGCCAGACCGGTAACAAGGTTAGTCGCGCCGGGGCCATTTTGCCCGGCGAGGATCACGCCTGGCCTACCCGTCGCACGGGCATATCCATCCGCCATATGCGTGCCGGTACGCTCGTCACGAACCCCGATAAAGTTGATGTCAGATGCGTCGTAGAGGGCGTCAAACATCTCCATGGTGGCTGATCCAATCAGACCAAAAACGTGCTCGACCTTTTCTGCCTTGAGCGATTCGACAGCGGCCTGTCCACCTGACAACTTCTTCATGCTCGTTCTCCTCATCTGTAAAACTTTCAACTCGACCCGATGAAACTCTTGTCTCCTCAATGTTATTTTCAATTTTCAATACTGCAATCCGTCTGGTATTGGCCGAACTGAGTCAAAAGCGAATTATTGTGATTATATATAATCTTACCTTCAAAACTGTCAGGTCAAGTTCCGACTTCCACAAGTAATCAGACGACTGGAGCACCAGTCTTTAGTGAGGTTTCAATAAATACATACGATGTTGATCCCACGAGCTCTCATTATGGCGATGTCATTCGTCGCCTGAAGATGCCGGCCATTGACGACGAGTCGTATCACATTGGTTGCAATGCTTGATCGTCGTGACATCTCAATCTGACCAAGGAACGGCGCGATCTGATCGTGCCGGGCCTGCGCAGCACTGCCAATGACACACCCTTAGCGTCGGCTACAGCGATGCTGGAAAGGGCACAGACCCGCGGTGGGCGTTCAGAGAAACGGCAGCTCGGTCAGGGACGCGGGGACGCGCCTGCCGTCCTTCAGGACCTCGACCACATCGCCGGGTGAGAATTTACAGGAGATCAGCGCAAAGCCGATGTTCCGTTTGAGCCGGCGCGACCAGACGCCGTTTGTCATGTCTCCGACCTTCCGACCGTCCGCCAGGATGTCGTACCAAACCGCGTGGGTCTGCATCGGGTCTTCGCCCTCGAGGACAAGGCCGAGCTGGTGGCGCACGGATCCTTGTTCGTAGATGCGACGGAGGGCCTTGATCCCGATCACCTCATCCGGCACGTCGAGATCGACATATTTACCAAGGCGAACTTCGAAGGGGTTGGTGGCATCATCGGTGTCACCGCCCCAGGAGAGGAGGCCGCTTTCGATACGCTCACAGGGGCCAGGATAGCCGGGACCGATATCCCAAGGCCGCCCCGCCTCGCGGACAATGTTCCAGAGCGCCGTGCCCTTCGCGCCATCCATGAGATAGAGCTCGAATCCGCCCTGTTTCGACCAGCCGGAGCGGGCGAGCATGAGGGGGATGTCCTCGATCCGCGTCTCGCGGAACCAGAAATATTTCAGCTCGCGCACCCAGTCGCCGAAGATCGAGGCGATCACATCCTCGGCCTTCGGGCCCTGCACGGCCATGGGCGAGACATCGGGTTCCACGATTTTGACATTGAGACCGCGTTCGCCAGCGATGGCGCGTGACCAGAAAAGGATGTTCGAATCCGCGATCGAGAGCCAATAGTGGTCCTGTTCCAGTTTCAGGAGGATCGGGTCGTTGATCAGCGTCCCCACGTGGTTGCAGGGGGCGACGTATTTTCCCTGGCCGGCCACGCACTTCGAAAGGTCGCGAGGTGCGAGCATCTGAGCAAGCCGCCCCGCGTCGGGACCAGCGATCTCGACCTGGCGCTGCGCCGCGACGTCCCATTGCGAGACGCCGTTCAGAAGCCGCCAATACTCCGCT
>JAPUKV010000092.1 GCA_027295475.1 Pseudomonadota bacterium | reverse complement strand
TGACCTGGCGTTCAGGACAACACTGTCCGGCAGACCCTGTGCTGGCACGGCAATGTCAGCGTGTGCGGCGGTGGAACAAAAGAGTCTTGTGGGTTTCGGTGATCATCTGGTTCATCGGTTTTATGGCGGCCTATTTGGCGTTGCCCGTAAGAATATATTTTGATCAATAGCAGGTAGGCACATTATGCGTCAGCTGTTTATCGTTGTGGTTCTCTTCTTCCTCTCAGCATCGGTTTTCGGTGCCGATGAAACAGTCCTCGAGATTGACATCAATGGGATGACTTGCCCGTTTTGTGTTTACAGCCTCGAGAGAGAGCTGGGCCAATTAAGTGAGGTAAAACAGGTATTGATCAGCCTGAGATCAAGCAAAGCTCGGCTTACCCTGAAAAAGGGTGCGCACATCGACTCTGACACTCTGCGAGAAGTCGTTCTGGAGGCGGGCTTCACACCGGGCGAAGTTCGGGACGTTTCGGAAGGAAGTTAGTGAGGTCGCGTCGCGCGTTCACCTGGCTGGTCGCACTGGCGTGCCTGGTCGGAGATGCGACGTACGCCGGTGGACTACGATCCCTGGTAGCGTTACCGCTGGAGCCCGGCGGCATCGTCACCCGACTTCAGGTCGTCAGGGCATCGAGCCCGGACAACACTACCGTTACGGGAACCGTATTGTACGGGCTAACAACGCGTCAGACCTTGATTTTCAGTGTTCCTTACAGAGATCTGGAACGCGGCGATGATGGCTTTGGATATCTCACGGGCTTGTATCGTCGCACCGTGTACCAACACGATGAACCCAATGCAACGCGTCGCATCGCAGTCATCGGCGGTCTTCGCGTGCCGACGGACAGCGACCTCGACCCGCAGATCAGTGCTGGTCTGGTCGCAACGGTGTACAGGCGGCGAAGCGAATGGGACTTCGATCTCGTGTGGATGGAAGCGCTCGGACGAAGCGGTAACAACGCTCGATATGATGTTTCCTGGCAATATCGTCTCACCCCGTCAGAGTATCCGGAATGGGGGATACCGACCGAATGGCAGTCGGTGATTGAGTTGGGCGGCCGCTATGCGGAGGGATCTGAAATGGTTCATCAGCTGACTGTGGGTGCGCTCTGGGTTCATCCAAGTTGGGTACTCGAAACGGGGATCATTCAGGACTTAAACGGCCCCGACACAACGTCGTTCTTGCTCGGTATTCGAAAACATTTCTGACCAAGGCGGACAGTCGCACGTATTACAAACAGCTACGGAAACGTTAAATCAAACTCTATTCGCCGGTTGACCTGCCTTCCGGCAGCATCCTCGTTGCTTGCGATGGCGCCTGCCGAGCCCACTCCATTTGTCGTCAGCCGGTGTGGCTCGATACCGCGTTCAATCAGATAAGTAACGACAGACTTCGCCCGGGCTTGGCTTAGCGCGCGATTAGTGGATTCATTGCCTGTGCTATCCGTATGGCCTGTCACAGTGATGGACGCCGTCGGGCAATCCGTGGCAATTTCTGCGATTTCATCAAGCAGGCTCAACGCGTTGGTCCTGAGCCTGGCGCTCGATTCTCTGAACTCGATGTTGCGATTGTGCAGGGCCCTGGCGAAAAGGTTTTCGCAGAGGCGACTGAACTGCGCCGATTTTTCCACTGGTACAACATTCAATTCCAGCCGCATGCCATTCAACAAGGATATGTTGATTCTGTCGGCAGACAACGACCATGCGGCGGTATCCGTGACGATGCCACCAATCCCGATATGATGTTCATCGATGAACGCGCTCGATGAGTGAGTGTCCGCCATAGCGTGCAGTGTGGTGTCGGTTACAAGCGACCAACCGCGTGGCATCGGTGCGTGCCGCTGGACGTCGATCTCCAGCTCGATACCTGGAAAATACCTGGCTGCAGTCTGACGCAACAGGGCCTCATGTGCTGTCGAGCTGACATACCCCTGGATTATCAATCGGGAGTTGTTTCTTGTAATCGACAAGCCAATTGCAGGGTTGGAAGGCGAATCGACCGACTCTTTTATCGTTTCATTTGAAGCAGTGCCGCTCGTGTATGCAAGCAACAGCGCAGCGACGACGAGAGCCGGATTGACCGATTGCTGCATCCGGGATCAGGCGGGATCGTTAATTTTGTGGTGTTGCAGATTGCGAGCCTGTCCGACCCAGTCCTCGCGGTATATCCGGCTACGGAATCCCTTCAGCTGTTGCGCCACCCGGTCGATATCGAATTCGCTCATTTCAGCAATCTGATTGAATCGATATATGCCGAGATCGTTCAGGGTCCTTTCGATCACCGGGCCGACGCCCTTGATGAGTTTGAGGTCATCCGTGTCGCTTTCGGTGACCTTGCTGTCATTCACGACGGCATCAGGTTCGGATGCCGGCACGTTGGCGGGGTGATTCTCATCCGGCTGCTCTGGCGCATCAAATATGCCGCTGAATGTGTCGCTGATTGCGCCGAGTTCGGCATCGGATATGCCGGTTCCGGCATCGGTTGGGGCATGGGTTGCGACACGAGCGTCGGTGTCGGACGGCGATTCGTCTACCCTCGCGAACGCTTCATTATATGAGTCATCCTGATCAACCAGCTCGTTGTCGAATTGACTTGTTAGTGTGTCAAGTGGGTCGTTCGACGCACTCAGACCGTCGGCAAGCGTGTTCGGATCGACGGGCTCGATCCTCGTATGGTCCGGTCCGGTAACGCTCTCCAGTGCGGCAATGCGCTCCCGGGCTTGCTGAAGTTCTACCTCGAGATCCTTCGCCTCCAGATCGCGTGTCCGGAAACGCTCAACCAGCGGCGGTACACGATTTTGCCAGGCGGTTAGTTCGCGACTAAGTCCGAATATTTTCTCGTCCTTCTCACGAATTGCCGTTGCGGAAGCTCCATCGCGTACCTCGCGGGTTGCGACTGACGCCTTCAGCTTGTCTCGCTGGGCAGTGGCAACTTCCAGGCTTGCGCGATACTCCTTTACTTGCCGTTGCAGCGCGTCGCTCCGCTCAAATGCTTCTTTCAACGAGTCCGCCAATTCCTTTGCCCGCAGATTCGAGTCCTTGATGGATGCCTGATACTGACTGATCTGTTCCATCAGACTCTTGTTTTGCTCTTCGAGACGGTCCTGTTCGCCGCGTTGCGTCTCGAGTTGCTCCTGCCAACCAGCGGTTACGGCGATCTTCTCCTTCGCGCAGCGGACCGCACGAAAAATCCATCCGAGGGCCACGCCGATTATCAGCATGCCCGCCAGCATTCCAATTTCGATGGGAGCAATCTCAGGCATTGTTCAATTCCATTCCGTCTCTAGGATGCAAGTCGTAACCTGTCCATTTCGGCAAGGACCGCGTTGAGTCGGTCCAGCGCCCAATCAATCTCGCTGCGGCTAATTGTAAGCGGAGGTGCCAGGCGCACTACTGTGTCGTGTGTCTCTTTACTCAATATTCCTCGTTGCATCAGTCTTTCGCAAACGTCCCGCGCAGTGCTGAGCGCAGGGTCGATTTCGACGCCAATAAACAGGCCGAGGCCCCTGACATCCTTGATCATCGGGCTGTCGAGCTTACGCAGCTTTTTGAGCATATAGTCACCCATGGATGCGCTGCAAGCGGACAGGTCGTCTTCTACGAGAATATTGAGTGCTTCGAGGCCAACCGCTGCAGCCAGCGGATTGCCGCCAAATGTACTGCCATGGTCACCGGGGGTGAAAACGCTCATTACCTCACGCCTGGCAAGAAACAGCGAAACCGGCAGGATGCCGCCGCCGAGTGCCTTACCGAGAATCAGGCCGTCCGGTTTTACACCTTCATGTTCGCAGGCAAGCAGCTTTCCGGTTCTGCCAAGGCCGGTCTGAATTTCATCGGCAATGAGTAAAACATTGTGTTTCCTGCAAAGTTGTTCGCAGGCCTTCAGATAACCGGCGGGCGGCAGGACAATACCCGCCTCACCCTGTATCGGCTCAACCAGGAACGCTGCGGTGTTGGGCGTGATCTTCTCTTCGAGAGACTGCAGGTTGCCGTATTCAGCAAGTATGAAACCCGGCGGAAACGGCCCGAATCCGCGTCGATATTGAGCTTCGTCGGACATGGCGATAACGGCAATCGTGCGGCCGTGGAAATTCCCGGTGCAGGCGATGATTTCAGCCTTATCCGGTGCTACGCCTTTAACTTCGTAGGCCCATTTGCGGGCAGCTTTTAGCGCGGTTTCCACCCCTTCCGCCCCGGTGTTCATGGGCAAAGCCACGTCCATACCCGTTAGTTCGCAGGCGCGTTGCAGAAAAGGGCCGAGATTGTCGGTGCGGTAGGCCCGCGAAACAATATTGAGTCGTGCAACCTGTTCCTGGGCCACCTTGACCAGTCGCGGGTTAACATGGCCGTGGCTGACCGCCGAGTATGCGCTCATCATGTCGAGGTACTTGTTACCTTCGTCGTCCCAAACAAAGACACCTTCACCACGCGTCAATACCACCGGCAGGGGAAGATAGTTCTGCGCGCAATAGTGTTGTTCAAGTTCAATTCGGGAATTCATCAGGCTCAATACTTGGTACCGGCAATTGTTTCGGCAAAAGTGTCAGTGGACTACATAAGGTCATAATTTTACAGCAATAAAGGGCAATCAGGCCAGTTTGGCGGCATTCGGATGCTGCGGAATTCGGCCAGCCGGCAACTTGCCTCGCCTGTGATCTTGAAACAGGCTAATCAGATGGCCGACGCAAAAGCCCAGGCGACCAGCCCATGAACGGGCAGCAAGTAGTGGAGCTCACCTTGCCGCAGCGTTCGATCGAACCCGCAGCGGGCGAGACCATCGTCTATTTCGTGCGTGCGCAGCGATCCTCGGCAACGGAGACTCATAGTGCGCCGGTCGGTTGAAAACACAAGCTTCGACGGTCCTGCCGGACAGCTCGAGGGTCTGCTTGAATCAATGCGGGGCGCAGCGCCAGTCGCGAGCGCAGTGATATGTCATCCGCATCCGGTGTATGGCGGCACGATGCACAACAAGGTCGTTCACACGCTGGCTCGTGCATTCATCGGCCAGGGGTTCAGTGTCCTGCGGTTCAATTTTCGCGGTACAGGCCAGAGCGAGGGTAAATATGACGAGGGCCGCGGTGAATTGCTGGATGCGCTCGCGGCCGTCCGATGGATGCGGGAAAGAGCACCGGATTTGCCGGTTTGGCTTGCAGGATTCTCATTCGGCGCAGCGATTGCCATTCGCGCATCGCTTGAAACTGAACCCGAGGGACTGATCAGTGTTGCGCCGGCCGTTTCACCTTTTGCAGATAAGACGGACTCGCAACCCGGCTGCCCGTGGCTGATTATTCACGGCGGTCAGGACGAGGTAGTTGATATTGACGAAACAGTGGAATGGGTTAACAAGCTCGAGCCGGGCCCCGAATTAACCGTCTTCCCGGATACGAAACATTTTTTCCACGGCAAACTGGTGCTTCTGAGGCAAGCGGTAGAGACCTTCGTCCGGGAGAATCGTATTTAGCCCGCATTGCGGGCTCCTGCAATAGAAAGGCCGCTTAATTCGTATAAAATTTTCGCGTGAAGCGAACGTCCGATGCGTCCGTCGCCCCTTCCGGAGTAATGCTGATGTTGAATACCAGCGTCTCACGATTTGCTATGGCAGTTTCGCCGATATAGTAAATGGCTTCCTGCTCCTGAATCTTTCTCATCGTGACATTTTTGAGCTGGCCCGCCAGGTTGACCGTCCTGACTGTGACTTCCGCCGGTACCACGGTCGCGGTGCCTTCTTTGAGAACAGACACAGTCAACATAACCCGATTCTTGCTGCGCACGATGCCGTATGCCCGGGCAACGTCAGGCGCCAACTGGTCTGTCGATTGTGCGCTGAAATGGACGACGTGATCGCCGATATCAACATCCGAGGCTGATGCGGGCTGCGCCTGGGGCACGGTCGCATTTCCCCCCGGGCGCCCACAGGCGATAATCAAGAAAAGGATTGACAGAGAGACCAGTGCGTTTATGACCTTCATCAAACATATCTCCCCGGTTTTTCTGCTTCAAGCACTATAAACCATTGATGCCGCCCATGCGCCGCCTGTCTCAGACGTGAATAGGTTTCAGCGTCTGGAGAAAGATGACTGCCGCCTGCAGGAGAATAATTGCGAAGACAGGCGAGATGTCGAGGCCCCCTATCGATGGAATGATTCGTCGAAAAGGACGCAGGAGGGGCTCCGCCAGCGTGGTCAACAGGGCAGTGGCGTAATTGTGGGTATGGGGCGCAACCCAGCTCAGTATTATTTTGATAAGAATAACGAAGAAAAACAGGTTCAGGCTCAGGGCCGCCAATTCAATGAGGGTCGTCACCATAATTGGAACGGTGTCGACCCTGTACCCGCCAATTGTGAGCAATAGAAGTACGGTAAGAAACTGAATGACGTAGGCGACCAGAATCGTGGAGGTGTCCAGCCGGCCAATGGACGGCACAAAACGGCGCACGGGCACGACGAGCGGCGATGTGATGCGCAGGATTCCCTGGGCAAGCGGGTTGCGAAAGTCAGCACCGAGCATCGGCAGCCAGAATCGCAACAACAACACCAGCAAGTAAAGCTGGGTAAGCGTTTTGATAATAAAGTACAGAGCTTGTGACATTTCTTGTGCCGTCTTGTCAGGTCTGGCGGGAATCGGCCTCGTCAGCCAGGGCGGTTGCTCGATCTCGCGCGGCCTCTATTGCTTTGGCAAAGATACCACGAACATCTGCGGCATCGAGACACTCGAAGGCGGCCGTCGTTGTGCCGCCCGGGGATCGTACCCGTTCAATAAGCGATGACATCGATTCCGTCTCGGCTGACGCCAGTGCTGTCGCACCACGCGCAGTTTCGACTGCCAGGGACCTCGCGGTCTCAGGATCAATGCCGAGACTGATTGCCGATTCGATCATCACGTCGATTAATAAATAGAAATAAGCAGGTCCTGTGCCGGACACCGCAGTAACGGCATCCATCAGCGATTCGCTCTCGAGCCAGACGACCTGGCCGACGGCCGACATGACTTTCTCAGCCAGGTCACGGCCGATATCGTCCGTCAGTGCGTTCGCAAACAATGCCGAAATGCCCTGATCAATAAGTGCCGGCTGGTTGGGCATCACCCGAACGATGCGCATGCCGCCACCAAGCCATTTGTCGATATCGTCAATTCTCGGTCCGGCAGCGATGGAAATAATCAGCGGCTTGTGCTCCTGCACTAGCGAAGCCAAATTACGGCAGACGGCCTGAAGAATCTGCGGTTTGACGGCGAACAGCAGGGTTTCGGCCTGACCCGCAACCTGGGAATTGTCGTCACTGAGCGATACTCCGTAGAGTTCCCGCCGGAGAAGCTCACACTGCTCAGGTCTTGGCTCGGCGATCAGGATATCCGTGGCATGCATGCCGCCCCGGAGTAGCCCGGCCGCTATCGCCCGGCCCATATTGCCGCCGCCGATAAGCCCTACCTTGTGATTGATCATCTCAAACCCCTGCAACCCGAATATTTACCACGACGAAGTGCGGCCCTCCGGAGGCCGCACTTCGTCGTGGTAAATATTCGGCTTAAACCCTCGCGTCACGCTCGCTGGGTCTCCCTGGCACCAAAGAGAGCCGTGCCGATGCGAACGATGGTGGCGCCCTCGTGGATCGCCGCCACATAGTCCGCCGTCATTCCGATCGAGAGCGTATCAGTATTGATCCCGGATTCTCGCAGTGAGTCGGCCAGCATCCGCATTTGCGCAAAAGGCTTACGCTGTCCCTCAAAACCCTGTCGAACAGCGGGTATGCACATCAGGCCGCGGAGCCTCAAGCCCCTCAATTCAGATACTGCCTGAGCCAGCTGTAGTACTTCAGCCGCCGGAACGCCGGCTTTCGCCGCTTCCTCGTCGATATTGACCTGGATACAGATATTGAGGTCATTAGCATAGACAGGCCGCTGCCGGCTTAGTCGCTCTGCGATTTTCAGGCGATCGACCGTGTGAACCCAGTGAAATCGCTCGGCTACGGGCCTGGTTTTGTTGGCCTGGAGGTGACCGATAAAATGCCAGATCAGATCATCCCGGCCGGCCTCATCCATCTTCTTCAGCCCTTCCTGGACGAAATTCTCGCCGAAATCGCGCTGGCCGGCTGAGGCGGCCTCCAGGACACATTCCACGGGCTTTTCCTTGCTGACCGCAAGGAGCCGGATTTCCTCCCTTGAGCGCCCAGCATCAGCGGCAGCTTGTGCCAGCAAATCTTGGATTTTTCGAAAGTTTTCCGTGACATTTATCACGTTTTGCTCCGAGTGCTTCGCTATACTAGGTAGCCATCAGGTCCGGGTTATGGTAAGTCGGGTCAGTTACATCCAGAGGAAGACATATGGCCGTCGACGTTGCCCAATTGTTGTCGTTCACGGTGAAAAACAACGCATCCGACTTGCACCTTTCCGGTGGCGTGCCACCCATGATTCGCGTCGATGGCGACATCAAACGCGTCAACATGCCGGCACTGACCCACAAAGACGTCAATAGCATGGTGTACGACATCATGAATGACCAGCAGCGGAAGGACTACGAGGAGTTTTTGGAAACCGACTTCTCGTTTGAAATTCCGAAGCTCGCCCGTTTTCGCGTCAATGCCTTCAATCAGAACCGTGGGTCAGCTGCAGTTTTCAGAACCATTCCCTCGGAAATCCTGTCGCTCGATGATCTGGGCGCGCCGGCTATATTCAAGGATGTATCGATGCATCCGCGCGGCCTCGTTCTCGTAACCGGGCCGACCGGTTCCGGCAAGTCGACAACCCTGGCGGCGATGGTCGATTACATCAACGACAATAAACCAGATCACATTCTCACAATCGAGGATCCAATAGAATTTGTTCACGAGAGCAAAAAGTCGCTTATCAACCAGCGCGAAGTACATCGTGACACGCTCGGATTCAACGAGGCGCTTCGTTCGGCATTGCGTGAAGACCCGGACGTGATCCTGGTTGGCGAGCTACGTGACCTTGAGACGATTCGTCTGGCGCTAACCGCGGCAGAAACCGGTCACCTCGTATTTGGGACGCTGCACACCAGTTCAGCGGCAAAAACAGTTGATCGCATCGTCGACGTGTTTCCGGCAGCTGAAAAGGAAATGGTTCGGGCGATGTTATCGGAGTCGTTGCGAGCGGTTATCTCACAGACTCTGTTGAAGAAGGTGGGTGGCGGACGAATTGCGGCGCACGAGATCATGATTGGCACACCTGCGATCAGGAACCTGATCCGCGAAGGCAAAATTGCCCAGATGTATTCTGCGATTCAGACCGGGCAGGGTTCGGGGATGTACACGCTCGACCAGAATCTGAGCGAGCTGATGGCCAAGGGCCTGATCAACAAGGAAGAGGCCAGGTACCGCGCGGTCAACAAAGAGAATTTCTAGAGCGTCAAAGTCTTCAGGACTTCCTGACAGGAGAATCGGTAAATGGAACGCGAACAGGCAGTTCGACTGATGCAAAACCTGCTAAAAAAAATGGTCGAGAAGGAAGGCTCAGACCTGTTCATCACCTGCGGCTTTCCTCCTGCAATTAAAGTTGATGGCACGATTCATAAGGCTACCGATGAGCCCTTGTTGGCTGATCAGTCGGCGATGATGGTTCGCTCCATTATGAACGACAAACAAATTAAGGAATTCGACGGTACCAAAGAATGTAACTTTGCCATCGCGCCGCAAGGTATCGGCCGCTTCCGCGTCAGCGCATTCATACAGCAAGGCATGGTAGGCGCCGTGTTGCGTACGATTAAGACCGAGATCCCAACCCTGTCGGGTCTGGATTTGCCGCCGATTCTCAAGGACGTTGTCATGAACAAGCACGGTCTTGTGATCGTGGTTGGCGGTACGGGCTCTGGTAAATCGACGACCCTCGCAGCGATGATCGGGCATCGGAATGCAAACTCGAAGGGTCACATTGTTTCGATTGAGGATCCGGTGGAATTCGTACATCCGCATCAGGGCTGCGTGATTACACAACGTGAAGTTGGCGTGGATACCGAGACCTGGCATGCGGCGTTGAAAAACACCTTGCGCCAGGCGCCGGACGTCATTCTGATCGGCGAGATCCGCGACCGCGAGACCATGGAATATGGCATCCAGTTTTCTGAAACCGGTCACCTTTGTCTTGCGACCCTGCACGCCAACAGCGCCAACCAGGCACTCGATCGCATCATCAACTTCTTCCCAGAGGAACGTCGTACGCAGTTGTTGATGGATCTGTCACTCAATACCAAGGCATTCATTTCGCAACGCCTGATTCCGCGGGAATCGGGCGTCGGCCGGATAGTTGCAATGGAAATCATGCTGAATTCGCCACTCATCGCCGACCTGATATTTAAAGGTGAGGTTGGGCAGATCAAGGAGATCATGGCGAAGTCTACGCGTCTGGGCATGCAGACCTTCGATCAGGCGCTTTTCGCACTGTACGAGGATGCTGTCATTTCTTATGAAGAAGCGATGCGTAATGCTGACTCGAAGAACGAACTCAGATTGCGTATCAAGCTTGAAAGTAAGCGTGAATCCTCGATTACATCCCAGCAGTCAGAAAGCCTCAGGATTATGGAAGAGGATTCTGCTCAGTCGTTCTGAGTAGTTTAAGGGATTATATAGCGAATGAATGTCAAGCCGCTGTTCAAGTTGATGGTCGAAAAAAAAGCGTCTGATCTTTTCTTCGCGCCGTTTGCTCCGGCTAAAATCAAAATCGACGGCAAAATTATGCCGGTGAACAAACTCGAAATGACGCCAAAAATGGTCAAACAGGCGGCAATCGAGTTGATGGATGACGAACTACTCGAGACGTTCACACGCGAACTCGAAGTCGACTTCGCGATTTCGGAACCGGGCCTGGGCCGCTTCCGTGTCAATGTTTTTCATCAACGCGGCAACGTA
>JAPUKV010000091.1 GCA_027295475.1 Pseudomonadota bacterium | reverse complement strand
AGCGCCTAATCCCTTCTTTTGACGGGTTGTCAGATTCGTTATTGATCGCCAACGGGCTAGCTCACGCAGTCAAGCGTCGAGTCAATGGGTAGCTGGGATTTGGTAAATCTTAGGATGTAAGCAGTCGGGCCGGTCTGGCGCTTTTGAGCCATTGCTGCCCGAGGTGTTGGCAGTAGCGCTCCAGCGCCTGTACGGAGCCGACCGCCCGGTAATACCAGCTTCCATAATGCTGCATGTCAGCAAGCCAGTGCTTCTGCGTGAGGTCCAGACGCTCGAGTATCGGTGGCAGGGTACCCGAGATGGACCCCCGTTTATCAGCCCGTAACGCCCGACCACTCCAATCCACCAATTGCAGGTACTCTTTATTGGATAGTGGAAGCGGGTTGCCGGGTTCATAGGAATGCTGCAGCGGCAATAGATGATGGTCCCGACGATGGATGCGGGCATAGACTGACGTGTGCTGCGAGGTTTCCGGTGTCCTGGCGATACCGGCGCGGATCGGGTTCAAATCCACATAGGCCATGCAGCGCAACAAGGCGGTGTCATCAAGCAACGCCTGAAGCTTGTAGCGTCCTTCCCAGAAGCGGCCATGGCAGCCATCTTCCTTATTGGCATGACGGGCCAAAGGTTCGTTCAGACAGCGCATGAACCAGCTGATGCTCGATAAGCGTGAGCGCCACTTAGCAATCAGTACAGTATTATTCGCGGCGTCCGGCACACGAAACAGCTGACCCCAGCGTTCCACCACTTCTTCATCCGACCAAGCACTCGCCTTATCACTGTTGACCCTGAGCACCACGTGATAGTGGTTGCTCATGATGGCGTAGGCCAAAAGATCGATGGCGAAAACCTCTGCGAGCAGGCCCAGGCGTTCTTCCAACCACTGGCGGCGATGTCCGAAGTCCTTGCCCGAATAGTGATCTTTGCCGCAGAGAAAGGCGCGCCGCACGCAGCGGGAGATGCAGTGGTAGTAATGTGTGTGCTCCAGGCTGATCTGTTGACGTCGGGCAACGGTCATCGTAATTACATCCGTGAATTTCGGTGTAAAACACTTTCATTAGAACCGTTGTTAACTCAGCGGGCGACGACACTTTCTGTTGTCTTTAGATAGATTTACAGAAAATGGTGGGTGTCCCAATTCAATAAGCAGATATGCAGAAAATGGTGGGTGTCCCAATCTAAAAAGCCCCCACACGTTTCCGTGTGGGGGCGGAGCCATTCGGGATTGTTGATTAAGGCTCGAGGAGATAGACACCAATTTTGTACGCTGTGAACACATTGCTGTCGGCATCGTATTTGCCGCGTGCGTACATCGAGCGTGCGGTCGTTGCGCCGTCCAGCGCCGAGGTGAGCGCATTGTTGAAGTCATCGAAGTCGGCGTAGAGTTGCAGACTGTCTTTCGTGGCAATCGAGAACAGTTTACGGCCGGTCTCACGGGGCACGATCGGTGTGTCGGCGTCCAGCGTCGTCAGGTCGATCAGGACCGTACCCTGCTTGATGTAATGCCGTTGGTCGATATCCGGGTTCTGGTTGTTCAACAGCAGGCCAGTACTATCCATCATCGTGAAGGGCTCGAGCGTGCCATCCTGGCCCCAGCCCACCCCCAGTACGCTGCTGACGTCCGAGTAGTCGATGATCGTGCGACCTTCGAAATCCGGCGGTGCGAAGCCGAAAGCCGTCGGGAAGCCCCAGGCTGCGAACGGCTGTCCGGTTGCCTGGGCGGCCAGCAACAGATTGCCGGTGGAAACTTCGTAGTTTGCCGGATCCGCATCCATCTCGCGGCTGACACCCGTTCCGGTAAAGTCAAATATGCTTGCTCGGCGGCCGCCGATGGCGTGCAAATTGACGTCGATCTGTCCGGGGTTGATGGTATTAATAATCCCGCTCAGTTGCGTAACCTCCATGCGTACGGCACCTTGGGTCGCATCCAGATGAATGCCGAGTTCGTCGTTGGCGATGACTTCGCCGCGAACGGTGATGACCTGGCCGACCGAAATTGCGCTGATATCAAGCAAGCCGTCGTGTGTCGTCTTAAAGACCTTTGTATCGGGCCCGACCGTGACGATGATGTCATCGCGGAAAAACGCCGGCGTCGCATCCGTAAGAATCACAGTGCCGCCACGAACGATCAGTTCGTTGCCGCTGCGGCCGATAACGGTACCCCTGGCCGCATCCTTGCGTTCGCCAGGCACGCTTGACCCTGCGAGTACGATGTTCGCCGTGAACTCGCGGTCGGCCACGATCAGTGTGCCCTGTGCGACGGTGATTGTTCCCTCGCCCGCAGCGTTCAACGCCCGCAGGCCTTCACCGCCTTTGTAAGGCTCATCATTGACCTCGAACTCGGTTTCGTCCGTGACATTGATCTTCATGCGACCGAAGTCATTGGCGTGATCGTGGAAGGGCCGTACTCTGACCGCGTACCACATTTCAGTTTCATTGACCTCGATCAGACGGCCGCGGACACGAATGTCTTTGCTATCGACCGGATCGATCTCGGCAACGATGAATGGTTCTGACGTGGCAAGTGCCGGCGTCGGGACGACGTCCACCGTGTGCGATGCCTCGAGGTCGAAATCGATCGTCAGAAGGGACGCGCGGCCGCGAGTAATGAAAAGCTGGTCGCGCTCAGGCAAGACGATTTTCAGCGATGTTTGAGTCAGCGCATTGCCGTCTGCATCGATGACCGTTGCCGCCTTTGCAGCACCGTTGGCATCGACAAAGACTTCTGCGTTACCGTAATCAAGCGTAATCGTGCCGGCGACATAGGTGCCGGGGGGCACAGTTGCCACACTCATCAGCTCGGTCAGATTGACGTATTCGACAAAGTTGATGCGGGTACTGTTGGGCAAGGTCTGGACGATTGCGCCATTCGCTTTCTCCAGCGTCAGCGACAGGATGTCGACCGAGTAACTCAGGAAGTCGCCTTCGGCATCGGTCAGCCCCACGAACAAAGTGCCGCATTCAGCGAAAGTGGACGGATCGCCCGGAATACATTCCGCGACGACGGGATCGTCGTTAGTGACCGTGCTGGCACCGCCACCACAGCCCACGA
>JAPUKV010000090.1 GCA_027295475.1 Pseudomonadota bacterium | reverse complement strand
GCGACCGATCGGTAACTGAAATGCGAGCAGCGTCACTGCAATCAGCAGCGAAACGATCAATGCCTGGCCAAGCGAAACCCGTAGCCCGTCATTGTCTTTCGCGCCGTATCGTTGTGCGGTGATACCCGTCGTTCCCATACGCAGGAAATTCATTCCCATGTACAGAAAGCCAAACACGGTTGCACCGATCGCGACGGCACCGAGATAGACGGGACTTTCGAGATGGCCGGTAACACCGGTATCGACCATGCCGAGCAGCGGCACAGAAACGTTCGACACAATCATGGGTGCCGCAATTCGCCAGACGTCCCGATCTCCTGGCAATCGCTGTTCGCTCACGCGGCAATCATCCGAAGGCGTTTACGCCAGTGAGTTCCTGACCAACGATGAGCTGATGCACGGTCTCGGTGCCTTCGTAGGTGATGACGCTCTCAAGGTTGAGCATATGTCGAATTGGCACATACTCCGCGCTGATACCGCTGCCACCCAGAATGTCACGGGCGTCCCTGGCGATGTCGATAGCGGCACGACAGTTGTTCCACTTTGCGAGCGACACTTGGGTGGGATGAAGCTCGCCGCGGTCTTTGAGACGACCGAGCTGGAGTGACAGCAATTGCGCCGTGGTGATGCGACGCGCCATATCGGCCAGGCGAATCTGGATTGCTTGTGTGTGTGACAGTGGCCGATTAAACAACACTCGATCCCCCGTGTATCGAATGACTTCATCGAGGCAGGCCTGTGCCGCGCCAATGACCCCCCACGTGATGCCATAACGAGCTTGCGTGAGACAGCTCAACGGCCCTTTAAGTCCGGTAACGCCAGGCAACACGTTGGCTGCCGGTATCCGCACATCGTCGAAAAACAGTGCTGCGGTAATAGAGGCGCGCAAAGAGAATTTGTTGTCGATTTCCTGTGAGGTAAAACCGGGCATGTCTTTCTCGACAATGAATCCCTTTACTCCCTCGTCTGTCGTTGCCCAGACGACTGCCGCATCTGCGATCGTGCCATTGGTAATCCACATTTTCGAGCCGTTCAGAATCCAGTCGTCACCGTCCTTCTTCGCATGTGTTTTCATGTTGCTGGGATCGGACCCGCCTTGCGACTCGGTCAGGCCGAAACAACCTATCGCCTCACCCTTTGCCATGGCAGGTAGCCAGCGCTGTTTCTGTTCCTCTGAGCCATAAGCGTGAATCGGGAACATGACCAGGCTGCTTTGCACCGAAACGAAACTCCTGAGGCCACTGTCACCGCGCTCGAGCTCCTGGCAAATGAGCCCATAACTGATGCTATTCAGTCCGGCGCATCCATAGCCATCAATCGAGCTGCCGAGCAGACCGAGTTCGGCAACCTGGGATATCAGTTCACTCGGAAACCGATGCTGTTCGAATGCTTCGCGCATGACGGGGATTACCTGCTCGTCAACGAAGCGGGCGACAGAATCCTGAACCATGCGTTCGTCGTCCGAGAGTTCTGAGCGAACGTCAAACAGATCGAGAGGATTAAGAGCGGATTTACTGGCGGTCACGGATGTTCCTTGCGAGCGATTCAGGTCTTCAGGGGGCGTCGATTCTAAACGAACTCGTGCGTCCGGGTAACTATCCTCATAATGGTATGCCGATGCGCCGGTACAACACGGACATCAGCCAGGCCGGCCCAATCATAATCAGTTGCAGATCCTGCAGAACGGCCCTGATGCTGCGCTGCCTGTGATGTCCCAGCCAGAGGCCGATCACGCCTGCGGCTAACAGGCCCGCACAGACGTGAGTCGGCGAGTAGTCGGACTGCTCAAGCCAGAGCTGAAGCCACGCGACACCCAGAACAAACGGCAGCAAGCCGATCGCCAGCGGGATCGAAATAATAAAGTAATACACGGCCGTAGCCATCAGGTATGCGCTGCCCCAATTGAGCAGTGGCGAAATTTCGAAAAACTCTTCGGGAATCGGCAGAGACCAGAGCAGCCCAACGACGCCGAGCACTGTCATCAGCACGGCTGTCCAGTACACGGCCGGATAGCTCAGGTCCCGATGGGTTTTCTCGTAATGCTCGAGCCAGCCGTCAACTTCGCTCATTGCCACTCTCGAATCCTAGTCGGCAATGATTGTATTAAGATTTTGCTCAGTTGTCCGGACTGCCGACCGTGCAACTTGGTGGCCGCAGTCCGTGTAGTTAGACGATTGCGGTGCGCAGTTTCTTGATGGCGTTCGCTTCAACCTGACGGATACGTTCGGCGGAAACACCGTAACGGTCGGCGAGCTCGTGCAACGTCATTTTCTTGTCTGTCAGCCAGCGATTTTGCAAGATGTCGCGGCTGCGATCGTCCAGATCCTTCATGGCAACGGTCATGCGCTCGGTCGCGTCATCGGTCCAGTCGGCCTTTTCAACCAACGTCGCCGGATTCGCATCGGGGCTCGGCAAGTAAGCGGCTGGCGTGAATGAATGTTCGTCGTCGGCAGCCGGCGCAGGATCGAAGATAGCGTCTCTGGCACTCAGGCGCCGCTCCATCTCCGTGACCTCTTTCGGGCTGACGCCGAGATCCTCTGCAACCGCGAGCGTTTCGGCATGTGACAACCAGGAGAGGCTTTTCTTCTTTTTGCGAAGATTAAAAAACAGCTTGCGCTGCGCCTTGGTCGTGGCGACCTTGACGATGCGCCAGTTCTTGAGTACGAATTCGTGGATTTCCGCGCGAATCCAGTGAACGGCAAATGAGACGAGTCGTACGCCGTAGTCCGGGTCGAATCGCTTGACGGCCTTCATGAGGCCCACATTACCTTCCTGGATCAAGTCACTGAGGGGCAGACCGTAGCCGGTGTAACCCTTGGCGATATGGACAACGAAACGCAGATGCGCCATGACCAGTTCACGTGCAGCATCGAGGTCTTCATCCTCGTTGAAACGTCGCGATAGTGCCTGCTCGTTTTCCTTGCTTAGCACCGGGATGGCGCCGACGGCGTGAATGTACGAGTTTAGGCTGCCGACCGGTCCGGCCAGTGCGACATCGTGGGCCAAAGTTGTGACTGCTGTTGTCATTGGAGTCCTCCCTTGTGGGCGTTGATTTTAGCACTCGATGACTTAGAGTGCTAACAACTGCGTTAGTTCCGCCACGATCGAACAAAGAAATCCTTGAAAAACAACCGTTTAAGTACGAAACGATCGCCAGTATTATGTCGAATGGGTGGTCTAGCGTGGCTCGATTCGACGCATATGGCGGGCAGCCGCGAACCAAGAGCCGATGAGCCCCAGCGCGATGCCAATGCCAAGCAGGGTGAGCATCTCGACCGCCGACAGACCTAGCATGGCAATGTCGCTCTGGTACAGGCCGGCGAGCCTTGCCACGGGTGGCCCGAGCAAGAACAGCCCGAAGGTCACGAGGCCTACAGCGAGCAGTCCGCCGAACAACCCGTACCAGAACCCTGACCATAAAAACGGCCTGCGGACAAAGGCGTTACTAGCACCTAGTAGTTTGGTGACTTCAATCTCTTCGCGGCGATTCTGAATATCGAGCCGGATCGTATTGCCGATGATGATTACGATCGCGATGCCAAGCAAGGAGGCACCAATTACAATCGCTTGCCTGACGATATCGAGTATGGCGTGAAATCGCTGCACCCACTCGGTATCGACCTGTACCAGGTCTACTTCGGGAAGATTACCGAGCTCTTCGTGCAACAGGATCATTGATTGTGCCGTGTTTGCCGTGCTTGGCCGCACCACCAGCGTATGCGGCAGAGGATTCTCGGTCAGGTGGTCCAGCGCCTGGCCAAATCCCGAATGTGTCTTGAATTCCTCCAGTGCAGCGCTTGCGGTAATAAATTCGACCGATTCAATATCGGCACGTTGCTGAATCAGGCTCGCGACGTCAGCGGCTTCCGTTTCGGAAACGTCGCGGCGAAGATAGATCGAAAAATCGAGCACGTTGTCCCAGCCGGAACTGACCGAAAGTGCGTTCTTGACGATCAAGTTCAGCGACGCCGGGATTGCGAGCGTCACCGCGATGACCAGGATAATCATCAGGCTCGCGAATGGCTGACGGAACAACCGCCCAAGCGAGCCTATCGACGTACTGGCATGGCGATCGAACCAGATCGCCAGCGGTCCCGATGTGTGCACCGGTGCCACGGCATCCGAATGTCGTGTCACTGCCACGGATCGGGGTCCTCTGTTGATTGGGCAAGCCGGCCGTCGTGGAGTTCGATACGCCGGCAACCGAGTCGGTCGATCAATGAAATGTCGTGGCTTGCGATCAGCAGTGTTACGCCGACCTCGTTGAAACGCCGAAAAATTCGCATGACCTCAAGTGACAGGTCGGGATCCAGGTTACCGGTCGGTTCATCAGCGATCAGCAATTTGGGCCGGGTGACAATGGCCCGCGCGATCCCCACGCGTTGTTGTTCGCCAGCCGAAAGCGTCTCCGGGTTTCGTTTTTCCTTGTGCAGCAAACCGACTTGTTCAAGCGCGGGCCGAACGCGGCGGCCGGCCTCGCGATATCCGACGCCAGCGATAATCAGCGGTAGTGCAACGTTGTCAAACACCGGGCGGTCGTACAACAACTTGTGATCCTGAAATACCATTCCTATCTGGCGCCGATACGCTGGAATTTTCCGGCGCTGGACGCGGCGCGTGTTTTGTCCATCAACAATCACCTGTCCATCTGTCGGTCGCTCTATCAATGCGATCAGTCGCAGCAGCGTACTTTTCCCGGCACCCGAATGGCCGGTGACGAACACCATCTCGCCCTTTTCAACAGACAGGCTTAATCCGGACAAGGCGGCCTGTCCACCCGGAAATATTTTGCTCACTCCCTCTAGTTGAATCATCGTTGATCGTTCCGCGCCAGCAGCGCATCGACGAATTCATCGGCGGCGAATGGCTGCATATCCTCAGCCGATTCGCCGATGCCGATAAAACGAACGGGCACCTGCAGTTGATTGGCAATGGCGAGCAGAATGCCACCCTTCGCACTTCCATCCAACTTTGTTA
>JAPUKV010000009.1 GCA_027295475.1 Pseudomonadota bacterium | reverse complement strand
AGCCGGATTTCCCTGCCGCTTGCGTCAATTAGTGCGCGCGCCTCGCGCAGTTTATCGAGCGCAGATGCAATAAATTTTTGGCCGCCAAAGCCAGGATTCACTGACATGATCAACACCATGTCGATCTTGTCGATGACATGCTCGAGACAGGACAACGGCGTGGCCGGATTGAAAACGAGCCCGGCCTTGCAGCCTTCGTCGCGAATGAGCGCGAGCGACCGATCGATATGCTTACTCGCCTCGGGATGAAACGTAATGTAACTGGCTCCCGCCTTCGCGAAGTCAGGAATGATGCGATCGACGGGTTCGACCATCAGGTGCACATCTATAGGCGCTTCGACCCCGTGTTTACGCAGCGCCGCGCAGAGCAGCGGGCCGATCGTCAGGTTCGGAACAAAATGATTGTCCATGACGTCGAAGTGCACAATGTCGGCGCCAGCATCGAGTACGGCTGTCACATCCTTGCCGAGCCGCGCGAAATCTGCGGATAGAATCGAAGGTGCTATGAGTGGCGTCACTGTTTAATCCCCGTTTTGCTGCCAAATGTACCTGAGCTGGCATTCGCTAGCGAATCGAACGCCGCGCCTTGAGCATCTCGTACGCGCTTCTGACTTCCCGCGTACGCCGTTCCGACTCCGCGATGACGTCTGGACCCGGATTGCTGCCTGCGATCTTATCCGGGTGATTACGGCTCATGAGCCGTCGATAGGCCTTCTTTATTTCTGCATTGGTCGAAGACTGATCCATCCCCAACGTTTGGTAGGCATTTTTCACTCGCGCAGCATCGGCATCACCTGCCGGCGAGTGCCTGAAACCCTTTTGTGCACGCATCATCGCCTCGAGTTGTGCCAGCTCGACCCGCCCGATCTCAAATTCGGTGCAGACTGTCCAGATCAGCGCCCTCTTCTTCTGGTTGAGGCGATCTTTCGCCAGCGCGACTTCGAGCAACAGGCGCACGAACAGTAAACGCAGCTCGTGCTTGCGCGCCGCGATTCGTCGGGTGTGTCGAATCGTCTGCAGCAATGGAAATTCCGGCCGCTTGCCGTCTTCAAACCAGCTGATCGCCTGACGCACCTTCGCAGGCCCGAGTCCGATGCGATGCATGATCGATCGTGCGGCCCGAATTTCGGCTTCGCTGACTCGGCCATCGGACTTGGCCAGATGTCCCATCGTTTGAAACAGAGGCCGGACATACTCTTCGGGCAGGCGGCCCACGATGGCGCCCTGGTATTCGAACTGGCGGTGACGCGCCGCGAAACCACGATCAAACTGGTCGCCGACAAACAGGCCGAGTAATGCAACCCAGGGCTGCCGTGTCGCAAGCCCGGCCAATGTGCCAATGATTTTACCCCAGTACAATCGAAAACTCCGCGAGACGCCGTTAGGCATCCTATCGCAACCGCTTGCGTCGTTTCAGCCCAACAGTGATCATCCGTGCCATGAATGCCGTCGACGCACTCTTCGAATCGATGATTCCGGGCTTGCCCCTGATCGGACGCGGCAAGGTGCGCGACATATACAGTGTCGACGATGATCACCTTCTGATCGTGACGACGGATCGATTGTCCGCCTACGATGTCGTGCTGCCGGACCCGATTCCGATGAAGGGCTGCGTTCTCACGTCGATCTCACTCCGCTGGTTCCGCATGATGGCCGACCTCGTCGAGAATCAGCTGACGGACCGCAGCGTCGACGATGTTGTGGACAACGCCGAACTGATGCCGTCGTTGCGTGGTCGCTCACTGGTTGTGAAGCGCCTTAAGCCATTGCCGATCGAGGCCGTCGTTCGCGGCTATCTTATCGGTTCGGGCTGGCGCGACTACCAGGAATCTGGCCAGGTCTGTGGTATCAAGTTGCCACCCGATCTATCGCAGGCCGAACAACTACCGCAGACACTATTCACGCCGGCAAGCAAGGCCGCGGCCGGCGATCACGACGAGAACATCAACTTCGAGCAAGTTGTCGAACTGGTTGGAGACCAGTTGGCCGCACGCGTTCGTGACTTGTCGATCCAGATATATGAACGGGCTGCCAGTTATGCACTCGAACGCGGCATCATCATCGCGGATACCAAGTTCGAGTTCGGGCTCGACCACGAAGGTCGTCTGTACCTGATCGACGAAGTGCTCACGCCGGACTCATCGAGATTCTGGCCGGTTGAGGGTTACAAAGTCGGCATCAGTCCGCCAAGTTTTGATAAACAGTTCGTGCGCGACTATCTCGACACACTGGACTGGGACAAGACAGCTCCTGGCCCCACGTTGCCGGCCGATATCCTGAACCAGACCAGCGAGAAGTACCAGGAAGCCCTGACGCGGCTATTTGGATAATCGCGCCTCGAGAGGCGCTCCTACAATAGCTTATAATGCCGACCATGATCGCCGTACTACGTGAACGTTTCGAGCAGCTCGTCTGGAGTGACATGCTCTATGAGTACGGCATACCCGGCCGTATTCTCGCCAACGTGCTGCGTTACGCCGTTGCCCTGGTCCGGGACATGTCTGCCGGTGGATTGATGATGCGCTCGATGAGCCTCGTCTACACGACCCTGCTGTCAGTCGTGCCGCTGCTTGCTTTCAGCTTTTCGGTCCTCAAGGGATTCGGCGTGCACAACCAGCTCGAACCAGTACTGTACACGATGCTCGAACCACTCGGTGCCCAGGGCGCGGAAATTACAAGACAGGTAATCGACTTGGTCGACAACGTCGAGGGTGGCGTGCTCGGTGGCATCAGCTTTGCGTTCTTTATCTATACCGCGATTTCGATGGTACAGAAGATCGAGGAGAGTTTTAACTACGTCTGGCACGTGGCGAAACGACAGAATTTTGCGCGCCGCATGGTCGAATACCTGGTCGTGCTACTGATCGGTCCTGTGATAATTTTTGTTGCGCTCGGCATGATTGCATCGTTGGGCAGTAATGCGATGGTCCAGTTTTTCCTGAGTGTCGATTTTCTGGGCCCGATAGTCGTGGTAACCAGCAAGCTGACACCCTATTTGCTTGTGACCGGCGTTTTTACGTTTCTGTACATGTACATGCCCAATACGCGGGTTCGCTTTCGCTCAGCGCTTATCGGCGGACTCGCCGCGGGATTCGCCTGGGCAAGCATCAGCGTGATATTCGCGACCTTTGTCGTGTACTCGTCGCGAACGCTACTGATCTATTCGGGTTTTGCCATCGCAATCACGACGTTGATCTGGCTGTACATGAACTGGCTGATCCTGCTGATCGGATCGCAACTCGCATTTTACCACCAGAATCCCGCCTATTTGCGTAT
This sequence comes from Pseudomonadota bacterium, assembly GCA_027295475.1. The sequence continues at coordinate 819 of JAPUKV010000009.1, read as the reverse complement.
CGGCCGGCGCGAACCGAGGCTGTCGAATTCAATGCGCGAACACCTCGCACTTAACATCATGTTCCTGATTGGTCGTGCGTTTCGCAATGGCGATTCCAGTGAAACGATTCGTACATTGGCACACCACATGAGGATTCCGTCAGTAACGCTGACCCCGATCATCGACGGCCTCGAATTGAAGAAACTTCTGACCCTGACCGAAACGGAGGAGCTGGTGCCCGCACGGGAGATGTCGCGTATCAAATTGACCGATATTCTCGCCGTGGTACGCATCCATGGCGAGACTGGCTCGTATCGTGACCCAAAATGGGAAAACGCAATACACGGACTCGGTGTTGAACTCGACTCGGCAATTGCCAGTACGGTGGGTGATCAAACCCTGGCGCAATTGCTGGATAAAGCCGAGTCCTGACGCAGCATGGCTGGAGTCGAAGGGCGTGTAGCTCTGATCACAGGCGGAGGCCGCGGAATAGGGCGTGCTACTGCAGAGCTTTTGGCCTCACGCGGCGCGCTAGTAATGTGCGTCGCACGAAGCAAGGACGAACTGGAAGAAACAGGTCTCGAATATTCAGTGGCAGACCTCGGAACTGCAGAGGGCTGCGCGCATGCGGTTGCAGATGCCGAGAAACGCCTGGGTCCGATCGAGATTTTCATATGCAACCACGGTATCGGGTCAGCTCACGAGCGGGTCATCTGGGAACAGGATCCGGACGTCTGGAATGAGACGATGCGGGTCAATCTTGATGGACCATTCCATCTCTCGCGGCTTGTATTGCAGGGAATGATCAACCGCCGCTATGGGCGCATTGTATACACAAG
>JAPUKV010000089.1 GCA_027295475.1 Pseudomonadota bacterium | reverse complement strand
GCAGCGAGTCATTCATGAGCGATGCGCATGGCAGGGACCACATATCACATGCCGAACTCGCGCTAAGCAAGGACGGTGACTTCCTGGGACTGAGAGTACAGACGAAAGCGAACCTGGGCGCCTACTTGTCGACATTCGGGCCAGCGGTGCCGACTTATCTTTATGCCACATTGCTGGCGGGCACATATACAACACCCGCCATTTACTGTGAAGTGAAGGGCATGTTCACTCACTCGGTTCCTGTCGATTCGTATCGCGGAGCCGGGCGCCCGGAGGCCTGCTATTTGCTTGACCGACTCGTGGACAGGGCCGCGAGAGAGACCGGCATCGATCCGATCGAGATCAGGCGCCGAAACTTTATTCCACAGGACGGCTTTCCCTATCAAACGCCGGTGGCACTCGAGTATGACTCGGGTGATTATCACGCGTGCCTGGACAAATGCCTCGAGCTTGCCGATTACAAAGGGTTCGAGAACCGCCGGGCCGAGTCGGCTGAGCGCGGCAAATTAAGAGGCGTCGGTTTATCCACGTATATCGAGGCTTGCGGTATTGCGCCATCAAATGTTGCCGGCGCACTCGGCGCCCGCGCCGGGCTTTACGAATCCGGAACGATACGCGTAAATCCGACCGGCTCTGTGACGGTTCTGACCGGGTCCCACAGTCACGGGCAGGGACACGAGACCACGTTTGCTCAACTCGTGACTGAGGCGCTTGGCGTAGACTTCGACAACGTCGAGGTTGTCCACGGCGACACAGGCAAGATTCCCTTCGGCATGGGCACATATGGTTCGCGGTCACTTGCCGTTGGTGGCATGGCATTAATGGCAGCGCTGGAAAAAATAAAAACGAAAGCCGTGAAAATTGCCGCCCACTTGCTTGAAGCGTCCGAAGACGACGTTGAATTTGTTGAGGGACAGTTGCGGGTTGCCGGCACGGATCGCGCAGTAAGTTTTGGCGATGTCGCCCTTGCAGCCTATATACCGCATAACTATCCGCTCGATGTTCTCGAGCCGGGGCTGGATGAAACGGCCTTTTATGACCCAAAGAATTTCACGTTCCCGGCCGGCTGCCATATCTGCGAGGTCGAGATAGATCCGGATACCGGTGTCGTCGAGATTGACCGGTTCACGGCCGCCGATGATTTCGGACGAATAATCAATCCAATGATTGTCGAGGGCCAGGTTCACGGTGGTCTGACGCAGGGCATCGGCCAGGCGCTCTACGAGCAGTGTGTCTATGACGATGATTCCGGCCAGTTGCTAACCGGCTCATATATGGATTACTGCATGCCGAAGGCCGATAACCTGCCGAATTTCGAAGTGACGACGAACACGACGCTCTGCGCCCACAACGTACTTGGGGTCAAGGGATGCGGCGAGGCCGGGACAATTGGTTCTACGCCCGCCGTTATCAATGCTGTCGTCGACGCGTTGTCGGACCTCGGCGTGAAGGACATGCCGATTCCGGCGACGCCGGAGCGAGTCTGGCAGGCGATCCGTGCGGTGTCCGGCTAGCAACACAGATAACAAGACAGGGATTCACTATGTACGAGTTTCAGTATCACCGGCCGGCTTCGATTGATGAAGCGAAGAAAATCCTTGCGGATAACGACGAAGCAATAATCCTCGCAGGTGGCATGACTATGCTGCCGACGATGAAGTTGCGGCTGGCGCGACCGTCCGACCTGGTCGATTTGAGCGCGATTGATTCGCTTCGCGGCATCAGGAAAGATGGCAAGGCCATTGAAATTGGTGCAATCACGCCACACGCGGACGTCGCCGGTAGCAGCGTGGTGCAGTCAGAGATACCGGCACTGGCGGATCTTGCCGGTATGATCGGCGATGCCCAGGTTCGAAATCGCGGAACGATTGGAGGATCATTGTCCAACAGCGATCCTGCCGCCGACTACCCGGCCGCCGTTCTTGGCCTGAACGCGGTCATCAAGACAGACATGCGCGAGATTGCGGCTGATGACTTCTTCAAGGACTTGTTCGAGACCGCACTGGAGCCCAACGAGATTATCCAGGCAGTCCGGTTTCCAAAGCCCAAACGTGCCGCGTACGCCAAGTTCCCGAACCCGGCGTCGCGCTATGCTATCGTCGGTGTGATGGTTGCGGAAACGGCGGATGGCATGCGCGTGGCCGTGACGGGCGCCGGTCCCTGTGCATTTCGTGCGACCGAAATCGAAGCGGCATTGGCGAAAGACTTTTCCGCGACGGCACTGGACGGGCTGACGATTGACGCTGGCGAATTGAATGATGATTTGCACGCAAGCCCTGAGTACCGCGCTCATCTTGTAATTGTCATGGCGAAACGGGCGGTTGCTGCAGCAAGTGTCTGAATCCTCGAACAAGAGAGACCTGCCGGGAGACGTTTCAGAAACACGTGCACTCCTGATCAGCGGTGACTACATTGCGGGGCGCGATCTTGCGACCGTTGTTTACCTGGCACTGCACATGGGCCGGCCGATGTTGCTTGAGGGTGAGGCGGGTGTCGGCAAAACAGAAATCGCCAAGGTTCTTGCCGCCACGCTCGATCGCGACCTGATTCGTTTGCAGTGTTTTGAGGGGCTGGACCTGGCGAGCGCGGTGTATGAGTGGAACTATCCTCGGCAGATGGTCGCGATCCGTATTGCCGAGGCCGAAGGCGATACCGGGGACATCGGCAAGAGCCTCTACAGCCGGGAATTCTTGACGGAAAGACCACTACTTAGCGCGCTTGAGGAACATGCCAACGGGCCGCCGGTACTGCTGATCGATGAAATCGATCGTGCCGATGAGCCGTTCGAAGCATTTCTGCTGGAACTCCTTTCCGATTTTCAAATCAGTATCCCGGAACTCGGCACGATCAAGGCGAAAGAGCCACCCATAGTCGTGATCACGTCGAATCGGACTCGCGAAGTTCATGATGCGTTACGCCGCCGCTGTCTGTACCACTGGGTCGATTACCCGAGCCAGGAAACCGAGTCCCGCATCGTGGCGCTGAAAGCGCCGGATATTGCTGATGACCTGCGTAATCAGCTCGTTGCATTCATACATAAACTCCGCGAGCAGGACCTGTTCAAGCGGCCCGGAGTTGCGGAGGTGATCGACTGGGCGAACGCATTGACTCAACTCGATGTCGTGACCCTGACGCCCGAAGTGCTGAATGACACCCTGGGGTCATTGCTGAAGTATCAGGACGACATTGCGAAGCTGCGGGGTAGCGAGGGCGCTCGACTGCTGGCTGAAATTCAAGCTGCCGCATGAGCGGAGAAAATGCAGGCAGAGAGGCTGACTCGGGCCGCCTCGCCGAAAATATCCTGATGTTTTGCAGGACCCTGCGCAATGCCGGTCTGCCAATCGGCCCCGGCCGGGTGCTGGACGCGATGACTGCAGTTCGCTGTGCAGGAATCGATCGCCGGGATGATTTTTACTGGGCCCTGCGCGCGGTGCTGGTAAGTGATCCGGCACAATTTCGCCTGTTCGATCAGGCTTTTCACGTTTATTTTCGGAATCCTCGCCTGTTGGAGAGGATGATGTCGCTGCTGCTGCCCACGCTTGAAACAGATTCGCTCGGCGGCACCGCGGCAGACGCACCCATTCGCCGCCTGCGTGAGGCCATGTCCGGTACCGGCAGGGTCGAAGTAGAACAAGGCACACAAATCGGAATGGATCAGTCGGGATCCTGGTCTCGCCGCGAAGTGCTGAGGCGCAAGGATTTTGAAGAGATGAGCCTGGAAGAGCAAAGCGAGGCGGATGAGTTATTGCGGGCGGAGATTCTTTCAATGGCGAATGTCGCAACTCGCCGTTTTCGCTTTCACCCTTACGGCAATCGCTATGATTTGCGGCGGTCGATGAGGCTTATTCTCAAGAATAACGGTCAGCTCATCGAGCTTGTCAGGAAGCGTCGACTTACGGTTTCACGGCCACTGGTATTGATCTGTGATATTTCGGGATCGATGAGTCGCTATTCGCGAGTGTTTCTGTATTTCGCCCACGTCATGACCGCACGGCAACATAGGGTTCATACATTCGTTTTTGGCACACGGCTCACGAACATCACGCGCAGGCTTGCCGACAAGGACATAGACAGAGCGCTCGCCGCGGTATCGGCGGACGTGAAAGACTGGGACGGTGGTACCAGAATCGCCGAGTGCCTCGAACGCTTCAATGTAGATTGGAGCCGCAGAGTGCTCGCCCAAAGCGGTATCGTCGTATTATTGAGCGACGGACTTGAGCGGGACTCTAGAGCTGACCTCGGGTTTCAAATGCAGAGGCTGCATCGCTCCTGTCGGCAGCTGATATGGTTGAACCCGATGCTCAGGTATTCGGAATTTGAACCCAGGGCAATGGGTATCAGGACGATGCTGCCGCATGTTGATTTATTTTTGCCTGCCCACAATATTGAAAGTCTAGGCCAGTTGAGCCGCTTGTTGCAGCAGGATACAGACAGCGGACGAGTGAGCAGGAGCAGGCACCTGGCAGCATATCAGGCAACACAATGACGCCAAAAAACCTTGTGAAATCTTTTGACGAATGGCGCAAGCAGAAACAGGGGCTCGTACTCGCAAGTGTCTTTGAAACTGCAGGATCCACTTACAGCAAGACTGGCGCCCGCATGCTCATCAATTCTAATGGCAACTTTCAGGGAATGCTGTCTGGCGGTTGCCTCGAAGGCGATCTCGCAGAGCGGGCGCGAGAAGTGCTTACGTCCGAGACCGCACAGATGGTTACCTATGATCTGAGCCTCAATAATGAAGAGTTATGGGGTCTCGGCATCGGCTGTGACGGGCTGATGAAAATATTCTTGCAACCCCTGCTCGCCGAAAAGAACTACGCGCCGTTTGTGGCGATAGCCAGGGCATATGAGGGTGATCATCCCGAGGTTGCCGCAACGGTGCTTGCTTCCGACCAGGATGTCGTCGAGCCCGGTGCGACGCTGGTTACGGCGGACGATAATGTGCAACTCTTCGGCCTGACCGACGATGCCGCAAAGGACCTGCTGGGCGAGGCGCAGGCCGCATTAGCCGACAACATATCTTCGACCAGGAAGATTCAGATCGGCGATGCAAATGCAACCGTTCTGTTCGCCATCATCAAACCACGCCCACGCTTGCTCGTGCTGGGAGCAGGGCTTGATGCCGAACCGGTGACTCGCCTGGCGGCCGAACTGGGATGGCGCATTACCGTGATTGACCACCGACCTGCGTACATCGAGAAAGGCAGTTTTGGTGATGCGGACGAGGTCATTTGCTGTCCGGCGGATGAGTTGGCAGACGTTGTCGATCTGGCGAAGTTCAATACAACGATCGTCATGAGTCATCATCTCGCAAGCGATCGCAGCTATCTGGGCCAGTTGTCCAGGTCAGACATCCCATATATCGGGCTGCTGGGACCGAAGGACCGGCGCAGGCGCCTGCTTGAAGACCTCGGCGCTGATGCCGGGGACCTGGAAGGCCGGTTGCATGGGCCTGCCGGTCTCGATATTGGTGCGGTGGGGCCGGCGGCAATCGCGTTATCGATTCTGGCAGAGATGCACAGCGTTCTTGCCGGCTCCTGATCAGACCCCTGGTTCAGGTACTTATCCCGTGCCGGATTGTTCGTTGGCACCTAAAGGCAGGAATACATCGACGATCATGTCCGCCAGCTCATCGATCTTGCCCGGCGCGTTGAGGTCGATGCCGCTGGTGCCCTTCAGTTCGTGGCCGAGTGCAACCAGCCCCCCCGCGGCGACACGAATCAAGTTGAATAAAATCGCAACATCGCCTTGCGGGGCGATTCCCTGCTCCTGAAGCTCTTTGAGGTTCTTGACGCACACCTCGAACAAAGGGCGCAGATGCTTTTTGATCAGCCATTCGAGCCGGCTGCTCGGGTGACCTGCTTCCTGCACCATCACCTTGTGCATTGCCGGCTGGCTGGCTGCGTAATGCACGTACGTGCGTATGAGACTGGCCATTCGTGTGCGGGGGCATTCGTCAGTCGACTCCTGTAATGCCCGACTCATGGATGCGTCGAATTCGGAAAAAATCCGGTCCGCAGCGGCGCGCCAGAGTTCTTCCTTGTTCTTGAAATGGTAGGTAATAAGCGGATGATGAACGCCGGCTCTTACCGCGATATCGCGGGTCGATGTGCCTTTGAAACCGTTCTCGGAGAACGCCTCGATCGCCGCGGCCAACAACTTCTGCTGGGTCTTGAGGCTGCGTTGTTGTTGTTTGCGACGTGGTTTTTCTTCTGTATTTTTTGTTGCCACGCTCACCGTACGGCGTCCACCCAGATACTCCGATAATCCCGTAGGCTATCGGGTTTGTCGCATTTGGTCCAATCCGGAAATTCAGGGATGCCGGAAACGCCCCGGCCGACGCCGAAAATGACGATTTTCGGGGTCTGGGATGCCTATTGCAGGTTGAACATCAGCCGAACAGCTACCCGCCGTTCGACGATTACGCCGTTCTCGACAACAGGCTCGAAGCGCCATTGGCTGACGGCCTTGGTGGCGGAATCGTCGAATACCGAGCCAGGCTTCGACTCGATGATTTCTATGCTGTGGACACTGCCTTCCCGCGAAACGGTGAAACCCACATCGACCCAGCCGCTGGTGTTTCTGCGTTGGGCAGACCGCGGATACTTGGGTGCGACGTAATTCGTTCGTTTTACCCGGTTGATGGCTACCGGTTCCGTCTGGCTTCCTGCGGATTCCGCGGGGGCCGAAGCCTGAGAAACCTGATCGTCGGCACTCGGCTCATGCAGCGCCACTTGCGCTTGAGTTGCCACCGCAGCTGCAGCCAGTACCGCTGCCGCCGCTGCGGCCTTTTCTGCGGCAGCTTGTCTTTGCGCCTCGGCTTCACGCTCTGCTGCCAGCTGTCGCTCCAGCTCGGCCTGCCTTGCGGCGGTGGCTTGCCGTTCGGTTTCTGCACGTCGTTCGGCTTCCGCCAGGCGTTCGGCTTCCGCCGTTCTCAGAGCGGTTGCCTGGCGTTCTGCTTCCTGCCTTTCAGCGGTGGCTTGCCGTTCGGTTTCCGCCAAATGTTCGGCTTCTGCCAGGCGTTCGGCTTCCGCCGCTCTCAGAGCGGTTGCCTGGCGTTCTGCTGCCTGCCTTTCAGCGGTGGCTTGCCGTTCGGTTTCTGCACGTCGTTCGGTTTCCGCCAGGCGTTCGGCTTCCGCCGCTCTCAGAGCGGTTGCCTGGCGTTCTGCTGCCTGACTTTCAGCGGCGGCTTGCCGTTCGGCTTCTGCACGTCGTTCGGTTTCCGCCAGGCGTTCGGTTTCCGCCAGGCGTTCGGTTTCCGCCAGGTGTTCAGCTTCTGCTTTTCTCAGAGCGGCTGCCTGGCGTTCTGCTTCCTGCCTTGCCGCGGCGGCTTGCCGTTCGACTTCTGCACGTCGTTCGGCTTCTGCCAGGCGTTCAGCTTCTGCCACGCGCTCAACTTCCGCCAGGCGTTCAGCTTCTACACGCTGTTCGGCTTCTGCTTTTCTCAGAGCGGCTGCCTGGCGTTCTGCTTCCTGCCTGGCTTTGGTGTCATCTAACGCTGTCCTGGTGGTAGCGAGATCGCTATTGATCGGATCCAGCGCTTCGGCATCACGGAGCAGGCTGCCGGCGAGAGCGAATTGTTGCTTGTCGATCGCTGTTCGTGCCTGCAGGACCAGTTTACTGGCTATGATTGCGATGCCTTGCTGGGCGGCCGGGTTTTGCGGGTCATTGCTGAGGACCAACTCATAGTAATACCGTGCGTTGTCATTTGACGGCATGATCAACATATCGTCATCGAGACGCGCGCTTGCGAGCGCGAGTACTTCATCAATTCGCTGCGCGCTGCGCGCTGTGGACAGTTCCTGTTTCAGGATATTGATTTCTGTCGTGTCGGGGGTGCGCAGGGCTTCCGCGTTACCAATCAGGTTGCCGGCGTCTTCGAAGCGACCCGACCGAATCGCGGCCCGCGCTTGGTCTGTTACATTTCGGAACTGCAGCTGCAGCAACTGCGCGTCCAGGAATACCAGACGGGAGTTGTCGGGATCAGCGAGGCGGACCATTTGAAGGGCCTCGGCCGCATCTTCCATGCGCTGTTCGAGCATCGCCGTCTCGGTCATGCCGAGCGTCTGATTGATGACCTCTTCGAGTTCCGCCGCGACGACGCTGTTGTTCGGCGCCGAAGACATCGCTGCCAGATAGAGTTCGATTGCGTTCGAGCCGGGCGGACTGAAAATCTGTCCGAAGTCTCGTGCGATCCTTGCTTCCTCAAGCAGGCCCTCAATACCCGATACTAGTGGTGATTCAACCGGTGGCGGACCAGACGGCCGTATCGGCAAGTCCGATTCGACAATTGTCGGAACTCGCGTTACTTCCTCGGGCACGGATTCGGGCATTAATGAATCCCAGTTATTGGTCAGCCAGTATCCTCCCCCGATAACGGCCGCCAGGCCGGCAACGATTGCGAGATTCCTGGGCCGTCGCAGTGGGGCAGTCGCGACGGCCAGTAATTTTCCGAAAGCTTTGCCGGAAAACATCAGCACCGTAATTGCGCCTCCGACGGTCAAACTGAGTACGCGTAACAGAAATTTTCCGATGGAACTTGCTATGCCGGTCATCGGTTCACTGATGCCGCCGCCTTGCGCAAATGGATCAGACAAGCGATCGGCTTCAGATGCTGCGACGATTGGTGTCGGTGCCGGACGAGGCATTGCCTTGGGCTGCGGTTGCGCCTTCGGTTTCAGTGGTGCCTGCGGCAGCGCCTGTGGCTTCGGTTGCGCCTTTGGCTTCGGTTGCACCTGCGGCTTCGGTTGCATTTGGGCCTTCGGCTTCGCTTGCGCCTTGGCCTTCGGCTTCGCTTGCGCCTTGGCCTTCGGTTTCGCTTGCGCCTCGGCCTTCGGTTTCGCTTGCGCCTTGGCCCTCGGTTTCGCTTGCGCCTCGGCCTTCGGTTTCGCTTGCGCCTCGGCCTTCGGCTTCGCTGCTGGTGCTGGCTTCGACGGCGCTACTTTGACGGCTGGCTTCGGCGTGACCCTGAACGCGGAATCTGCCGCCTCGAGGTGGTGTTTGACTGACGCTTCGATCGCCAGCCGGGCACGCCCCGGCGAAACGGGCTTCAAAAGGAACCGATATACGTGCCTGCGATTAATCAGGTCCATCAGAAGTTCGCCGTCGTCGCGACGTCCGGCGACGACAGCAACGAGGCGCGGAACGGCTGTGCGCAGACCTTGAATCAGTATTTCGACGTTGGAAGCGACCATTGCCGCATCGGTGACGAGAACGCCAATCTTATGCCCCCGAGCAATTTTGTCGGCTTGCTTCGGTGTGTTCGCATGAAGGACGTTGTGAAGGCCGCGGGTCGAGTCCCGGATCGTTGCGAGAAACTCGTCATCCCTCGTAAGGACGAGGACGTCGATCTGGCGTCCGCCAATGTTTGGCACAACCGGCACTCTTCCCGGTTTCAATGCTGGCATTCTGCCGGTGCCATCGCTGATAATCGATGTGCCGTTCTCCAACGTTTCCATGACTATGTGTTCGGCAACCGGCTCATCTGGATTCGCTGCCTGATCGTTCGCTGATTCAGACAATGTTTCGAGCCTCACACGACGTGTCGCATTGTCAATCAGTTCGCATAATTCGGGGGGGCTGATTGCTCCGCGAATGATTTGAAAAACTTCCTGATCTCCGACCAGAGCTTCAAGGCCGTCGTCGCGGTCACTGCCGGCAAGCAAAATACCGATTGTGTCCGGTGAGCGTTTTCTTGCTTCGCGAAGTGCTTCCAGTCCGCTCATGCCGGGAAGTTCCTGAGCGGAAACGATGACATGAATCGGAGTATCGCCAAGCGTATTTAATGCTTCTGTACCACTGGTAGCGGTGTGAACGGCATATCGATCGTTAAATCCGGCGCTCAACACTTCCAGCGTGCTCTGTTGACTATGTAACAACAGTATTTGAGTTTTGAAATACTCGCGCCCCACTTACGTGCTCCTTGGCGGCTTATGTTCAATTGAGGTGGCAGACCTACGGCCAAAGATTATAGCCGTCACGTGGTTCGGAAATGGCGCCGGAGTCCAACAGGATTCAGAATCTGTGACGGGGCGCACAGTCGTTGTGCAGCCGGCGTCACGTATGGACGGGAGCGCACTGCTGGAGGGCCGGCAATGGGCGGCGCGGGCAAGATCGTTGGCAAGCACAGGGTGAACCAGTGGTCCAGCAAGGCCATATTGATGGGCTCGGCGCGTTGCGGAACGGCTCACCGCCAGGGTTGTCTGCTGCGAATTTTTTTAGGTGCTACGGCCCCGGTTGCGAATTTCGTCGGAGAGTTCTGCAACGGCTTCATCGACGGACACGACCTTCTGTTTTTTCGACCCGAGCCGCCGCATCGCGACGGTCTCTTCGTCTACTTCGCGCTGTCCCACGGCCAGCAGCACAGGCGCTTTTGCGACGCTGTGTTCGCGGACTTTGTACGAAATCTTCTCGTTTCTGAGATCCGCGTCCGCTGTGATACCAGCATCACGAAGCCTGGCTACGACATCAAGGGCATACTCATCTGCAGCCGAGGTAATCGTTAGTACTTTCGCGTGAATCGGTGCAAGCCAGAGCGGCAAGTTACCGGCGTGATGCTCCAGGAGAATGCCGATAAATCTTTCCAACGAGCCGAATATCGCACGGTGCAACATGACCGGCGTGTGTTTTTGGCCGTCCTCCCCAATGTATGTGGCGCCGAGTCGCGCCGGCATGTTCAGATCGACCTGATGCGTTCCGCATTGCCAGTCGCGGCCGATGGCATCTCGCAGAACGAACTCCAGCTTGGGACCGTAAAAAGCGCCTTCACCGGGATTGTAGGTGTACTCCAGCCCCGATGTTTCGAGCGCCTGTTTCAATGCTGCTTCGGCCTGGTCCCAGACTTCATCGTCGCCAACACGATTGCTTGGCCGGTCCGCGAACTTGATCAATACGTCATCGAAACCGAAATCGCTATAGATGCCGAGTATCAAATCGCATACTGCGATCGTCTCATCCGTAATCTGCTCCGGTGTGCAGAAGATGTGTGCGTCGTCCTGCGTAAATGCACGCACCCGCAGCATCCCATGCAATGCGCCTGACGGTTCGTATCGATGGCACTTGCCAAACTCTGCCAAGCGATACGGCAAGTCTCGATAGCTCTTGATACCTTGATTGAATATTTGCACATGACCGGGGCAATTCATCGGTTTGATCACATAACAGCGGCCGTCCGCCATTTCGCTCGTGTACATGTGCTCGCCGAAGACTTCCCAGTGACCGGACGCTTCCCAGAGCGAGCGTTCCATGATTTCGGGCGCATTGACTTCCTGGTAGCCGGCTTCGGTCTGGCGCTGGCGCATATAGTCGATGAGGTTTTGGAACAGGCGCCAGCCTTTGGGATGCCAGAATACGGCGCCGGGCGCTTCTTCCTGGAAATGAAACAGGTCCATTAGCTTGCCCAAGCGGCGGTGGTCGCGTTTCTCGGCCTCTTCGAGTTGCATCATGTGTTGCCGGAGCTGCTTCTCATTCGCCCAGGCCGTGCCGTAAATCCTTTGCAGCATGGCGTTTCGAGAGTCACCTCGCCAATAGGCTCCGGATACGCGGGTCAGGTGAAACGCCTTGCCCAGCTTTCCGGTAGACGGCAAGTGTGGACCGCGACACAGGTCGATAAAGTCACCCTGCTGGTACAGCGTTAGCGTCTCACCCTCCGGAATGTCCTCAATAATCCGGGCTTTGTATTCCTCGCCGATCCCTCGAAAGAACTCGATAGCCTTGTCTCGTTCCCAGACTTCCCGCTGAATTTTCTCGTCGCGGTCGACGATTTCCTTCATCCGCTCTTCAATGACGACGAGGTCTTCGGGTGTAAACGGTTCGTCTCGCGCGAAATCGTAGTAAAAGCCATTTTCGATCGCCGGACCGATAGTTACCTGAGTTTCCGGCCATAGCTCCTTTACAGCCTCGGCCAGCACGTGGGCCGCATCGTGACGCAGAATCTCCAGTCCGTCCGGCGTATCCTTCGTTATGATTTCAACGGACGAATCGTCAGCTATGCTGCGGGTAAGGTCCCAAAGTTCGCCGTCAACTCGAATGGCAACGGCATCACGGGCCAGGCGCTTGCCGATCGTGCCGGCTATCTCTTGTCCCGTCACATCGTGCTCAAACTTGCGTTCGGAACTGTCGGGTAGCTTTATTGTTGGCATCGTCTGTTCGCTGCTTTAAGTATTTAGTGCTTTGCGTACGGCGCGCTATTGTACGCGAATGACCGAGAAAACCCGGCAATTCCCGGAAAATCTTGACAATAAACTGGTGGAGAGTGGCCGCTTCTCTGCTGGTGTACAATTCCGCTTTCCAAACAGGTTCGCGCAGAGATGACCAGGGACAATTTATCGATTCGCTTCCCGCCTACTCACCATGATCATGACGATTGTGTTGCGAGAGCGATTGAGACGGCCGAGAGTTTATGCCGCGAACGGGGACTGCGCTTCACCAAGCTACGCCGCCGTGTCCTCGAACTCGTCTGGAACAGTCACAAGCCGGTCGGCGCATACGATATTCTGGACTGCCTCAATGAGGATGGCAGGAAGGCGGCGCCACCGACGGTCTATCGGGCACTTGATTTTCTCATCGAGGCGGACCTGGTCCACCGCCTGGATTCGATCAATGCTTTTGTTGGTTGCCCCGTTCCGGGCAGCTCCCACACCGGTCAGTTTCTGATTTGCAGGGAATGCAGATCGGTAGCCGAGCTTGATGACGCTGATATCAATCTTCTGGTCGAGCAAAAAGCTCTGGACCTTGGGTTTTCAGCAATCCACCAGATGCTCGAAATTCAGGGCCTGTGCCAGGACTGCCGCGAATCTTGATAATTAAATAGGGGTCGAACCGCTAAGCTGGTTTAGCGGTTCGACCCCTAACTCTGCTTGGCGGTTCGACCCCTATCTTTTAGCGTACAATTGCGCCGGTCTGAAACCCGGCAACAGATTTTTCATGAGCGATAACCAGCCCAAAGATTTCATTCGTCAGATCATCAGCGACGATATTGCCAGCGGCAAACATGGCGGTAATGTCGTCACCCGGTTCCCGCCAGAGCCGAACGGTTATCTACACATCGGTCATGCAAAATCGATCTGCCTGAATTTTGGCGTTGCTGGAGAGAACAACGGCAAGACTTTTTTGCGGTTTGACGACACCAATCCCGGCAAGGAAAGTGAGGAGTTTGCGAAAGCAATTGAGAGAGACGTCCATTGGCTCGGCTTTGACTGGGAAGACAGGTTGACCCATGCGTCGGACTACTTTGATCAGTTGTACGAATCAGCGGAACGGCTCATCGCAATGGGTAAAGCCTATGTCGACAGCCTGAACGCCGAAGAAATTCGTGAGTATCGCGGTACGTTGACTGAACCGGGCAAGGACAGCCCCGATCGAAATCGCAGCGTGGAAGATAACATGGATCTTTTTCGCCGTATGCGTGCCGGCGAATTCGAAGACGGTATGCATGTGCTGCGTGCAAAGATAGACATGTGCTCACCGAATATGAATATGCGAGACCCGACACTTTATCGCATACGGCATATTCCTCACCAGCGAACCGGTGACAAGTGGTGCATATACCCGATGTACGATTTTGCGCACGGTTTATCGGACGCCTTTGAAGGCATAACGCATTCGCTGTGCACCCTTGAATTTGAGGATCATCGGCCGCTGTATGACTGGTTCATCGACCAGATCAATCCACCACACCGGCCGAATCAGTACGAGTTTTCCCGACTGAATCTTGCCTACACGGTCACGAGCAAACGTAAGCTGGCGAAGCTTGTGGAGAATGAGAGCGTAAGCGGTTGGGATGACCCTCGTATGCCGACACTCGCTGGAATGCGTCGGCGGGGCTATCCGGCAGCCGCGTTACGAGAGTTCTGTCGCAGGATCGGTGTAACGAAGAAGGAAAACCTGATTGAAATGGCGGCGCTGGAAAACTGCATCCGGGAGAACCTTGATCACGCGGCGCCGCGACGAATGGCCGTTATCCGACCGCTGAAAGTCATTCTTACGAATTATCCTGAGGGCCAGACTGAGGAATTGGCTGCGCTGAATCATCCGAACCGCCCCGAACTCGGCAGCCGTGAATTGCCGTTCGGCCGTGAGATATATATCGAGCAGGACGACTTCATGGAAGAGGCGCCGCGAAAATTTTTCCGTCTGAGACCCGGCGGCGAAGTACGGCTTCGCTATGCCTACATTATTCGTTGTGACGAAGTCATCAAGGACAAATCAGGTAAGGTTGTTGAGCTGCACTGCAGTTACGACCCGGACACGAGGAGTGGAACCGGCAGTAGCGACCGAAAAGTAAAAGGCACTATTCACTGGGTATTCGCAAGCCATGCGCTGTCAGCGGAAGTACGGTTGTACGATCGCCTCTTCACCGTGCCGGACCCGGCAGCATCGGACGATGTCATGGAGTATCTGAATCCCGACTCGCTCGAGACAGTTACGGCACAACTGGAACCCTCGCTGGGCGAAGCCAAAACAGACAGTTTGTTTCAGTTTGAGAGGCTTGGATATTTCCGGCCGGACGACATTGATTCGACATCGGACAAGCCTGTATTCAATCGCATTGCGACATTACGAGACAGCTGGGCGAAGATCGAAAAACAGGCGTTGCAGCAGCAGGTAAAAGCTTAGCCGGGCTAAGTCATTGCGCCTTCGATCACTGTAATCGGTGCGCCGCGTTCGGAACCCAGGCCCTCTGCTGCGCTGCCCTCGGCGCGAGCGACTTCAAGAACGCCAAAGGAGTTGATGAGCGCCAGGTACTCCCCGGGTTTTGCCTGGCCATACGTTGTCTTGAGCGCAAAATCATGGCCCGCAATATGTGCAACAGGATTGCCGAACGATTCGATAAGGCTGCCATCGATATTGCTGATCAGATTGCCGAACGCGTCGACGGTGATGATGACACCGCTGACCCGTCCCGTTCGCACCTCAGGGTCATCGATCCAGGCCGGTGTCCATTGCGCTGTCATTTCGCCGATTTCGGCCGGCCTTATGCGACCCGCAGCCATTTCCGCTGCTACCGGTGCAAAAATGTCGCGACCGTGAAATGTGGGGCTGGGCGCTGACAATCCGAGTGACTGCAGTTTGTCGTAAACGAGTTGATAAACCACATCCGATTTTTCCAGCACTGATGCCAGCAGACCGTTGTCGGGCGCCATAAACACGTGGCCGTCGTATTCGGCGATGATGATTTCCCTTTCGGTGCCGACGCCCGGATCGACGATGGCAACATGTATGCTGCCGTCGGGGAAATACTGATAAGAACGGGCGATCCAGAAACCGGCCTCAGGTGGCCAATGTGCAGGGATGTCATGGGCGAGATCGATGACCGACGCGTCCGGAAAGCGCGTCAGAATGACACCCTTCATGACAGCAGCGAACGGACCTTTATGACCGAAGTCGGTCGTTATCGTGATGACGCCGGATGGCTGCCAGTCGCTCATGGATACAAATCATACCGCATCGCCTGTCAGGCAGCGCCGGCTAACGCAGCCCTGGGCCGCTTGTGCAACCAATGAGGCGTTCGGGCTGGCCACGCCTCAGGACAGTTCAATATACCTGTTGAGGTGAAAGCCAGCATTGCCGAAAAGGAGTTCGATCACCGTAAACCGCTTGAAATAGTGCCCGATGTCCAGTTCCCAGGTTACGCCCATAGCGCCGTGAATCTGCACGGCCTCCTGGGCTACCTTTCGCCCGCTCGTGCCTATCTGATGCTTCAGTGCGCTAATGGCCTTCCGGGCATCCGGATCGCCGGCCGTATTGACCATTGCCGTCCATAGAAGCAGCGAATTCGTCTGCTCACATGCCATCAGAGTATCGACCATTCTATGCTGGAGTGCCTGAAACGTCCCGATCGGAACACCGAACTGGACGCGGTTCTTGGAGTACTCGACCGTTTTGTCGTGCATGCTTCGCATGATGCCTACCGCTTCGGCGCAGACGGCGAAGGTCGCCTCATCGATAACGGCCTGCAGTGTTGCAAAGCCCTGTCCGACCTCTCCCAAAACCGCAGCGGCATCAACGTGCACATCTTTGAGTGTGATGTCTGCCGCGTGATGCGCGTCGACGGTCGCATAACACTTTCGTTCGATGCCCGTGCTGTCAGCCGCAACGGCAAACAAGGTGATGCCGTTCTCATCCGACTGCGAGCCACTGGTACGAGCCGGAATGATAAGAAGATCGTCGTTGGCACCATTCAGAACAAGGTTCTTTTGTCCATTCAGGATGTATTTGTCGCCATCTGCTGTTGCATTTGTGGCGATATCTGCAATTTCAAAACGACCCTGCGGCTCAGAGAAGGCGAGTGCCGCCTGAATACTTCCATCGATAATGCCGGACAGCCATTGCTCTTTCTGCTCCGCAGATGCGGCTCTCCGTAACGCTCCGCCGGCCAGTACGATCGTTGCCAGAAACGGCTCGACGACGAGGCCACGGCCGAACTGCTCCATCATGAGCATAAGTTCAATCGGACCACCGCCGAGACCACCATCGTCTTCGGCAAACGGCACGGCCGTCCAGCCTAGCTCGGCATAAGTCTGCCAGAGCTCGGGGCTGTAGCCCTTCTCGGATTCGGCAATTTTTTGTCGTTTTTCAAAGTCGTAGTCATTGTCGATGAAACGGGCGATGCTGTCCACGAGCATCGATTGTTCTTCACTGAGAGAAAAGTCCATAAATTGTCCTGTCGGTGTTTCCCTACAGTCCGAGCACATGCTTGGAAACGACATTCTTTTGAATCTCGTTCGAGCCACCATAAATCGAAGCTTTGCGATTATTGAAATATTTCAGTGATGATTTGGTCTCTGCACCGTGGCCGATTCGTTCAGAATTCGGGAATTCGAGGTCATATTGCTCAGGCACGTAAGGCAGGGCATAGTAGCCGGCGGCCTCCAGGAGCAGCTCGTCAAGCGTCTGCTGTACCATCGTGCCCTTGATTTTGAGTATTGACGACTCGGGTCCCGGCGCCTTGCCGATGGCGACTGCAGCCAATGTACGGAGCTCGGTGTACTCCAGCGCTTTGAGTTCGATCTCCACCGCCGCTATTTTTCTGGCGAAATTTGGATCGTCCAGGCATGGTGCACCACCGTGCGCGGACTTTCCGGCCTGCTCCTTCAGTCGGTTCAAGCGGTACTTCGAGCGTGGGACGGTGGCCATATTGGTGCGTTCGTGCTGCAGTAATACCTTGCCGTAGGTCCAGCCCTTGCCTTCTTCGCCGACAAGATTTTCAAGCGGCACTTTGGCATTCTCGAAATGCACCTCGTTAATTTCCTGCACGCCGTCGATCGTAATAATCGGCTTTACCGAAACGCCGGGCGTCTGCATGTCGATCAGTAAAAAACTGATACCTTCCTGTCGGCGCGCGACATCCGAACTGGTCCGTACCAAACAAAAAATCCAGTCGGCGTACTGGGCAAGTGTTGTCCAGGTCTTGGTTCCATTGACGAGATAATGGTCTGCCTGTCTTTCGGCTTTGGTTTTCAGGGAGGCGAGGTCGGATCCGGATCCGGGCTCGGAGTAGCCCTGGCACCACCACACGTCACTGGAGAGTATGTCGGGCAAGAACCGCTGTTTCTGCTCATCGTTGCCGAACATATAAATAATCGGGCCAATCATTTTCACGCCGAAGGGCAGGAACTCGGGCGCGTTTGCGGCGCCGATTTCGTTGTCGAAAATGTACTGCTGGATCGGAGTCCAACCGGTTCCGCCATACTCGACCGGCCAGTTGACGGCGGCCCAGCCCTGTTCGTACAGGATTTTCTGCCAGCGGATCATGTCGCCCCTGCTCAGCGGGATGCCGCTGTCTTGTTTCTTGCGGATATCGTCCGGGTATTTTTCCTTCAGAAAGGTCCTGACTTCCTGTTGGAAAGCCAATTCTTCTTCAGAGAAAATTATGTCCATCCGAAATTCCTTCTCATATTGTGTCGTTCGCCGCCGCCGCATGGCGCGTACAACACCTCCACATCACGGGCTCAGGTACCTGTGGAATCGCCTGAATTCAGGTTACCATCAGCGCCACCCGCCGTCGGGGCGAGCAGTATAGCGGCCTATGTTGCGCCGCACAAGAAAGTGCCGAAAAGAAGCTTAAGTTTTTGAATTGAATAATATATTTGGCTGAGGCCACACAATGATTTATACCGCGCTGGCATTTATTGTCGTGGCATTTCTTTATGCTTCGGTCGGTTTTGGGGGCGGTTCAACATACACAGCCATCCTGATCGAGACAGGCATGGCCTACGATCTCGTGCCGCCGGTGTCATTGCTGTGCAACATCGTGGTTGTGACCGGCGGCGTGTTTCACTTCGCGAGGGCCGGACATCTCAATCTCGGTTTTACGTTTCCGCTTGTCGTCACGTCAATACCCGCCGCGTTTTTGGGGGGCTACATTCGGATCGAGGAAGCGAGCTTCTTGGTAACGCTGGGAGCCGCACTGTTCGTCGCAGGGTTTCTGATGATTCTGGATCGCCGCTGGGGCTCGGTAACCGGTGCCAGCAGGCCGTTCGGCATGTTGCCGCGGCTCGTTCTCGGGGCGGTCCTCGGCGCGCTTGCCGGCATTACGGGCATCGGTGGCGGCATCTACCTGGCGCCCACGCTGCACCTCATGCGCCTGGCTGACGCCAAGACGGTTGCGGCGACCTGTTCCTTTTTTATACTCGTCAATTCTCTTGCCGGACTGGGCGGGCAGCTGACCAAACTCGGTAGCCAGGCTGAGGTTTTACTTAATACGGCATATCTGGCTCTTCCCCTGGCCGTGCTGATTGGCGGTCAGTTCGGCAGCCGGCTGGGCGCGACATGGCTGCCGGCGGCGCCGATCCGGCGGCTGACCGGGTTCGTCGTACTGGCCGTCTCTCTCAGGCTGTTGTGGCAGGCGTTTTAGCTTAACCAAAGGGCCGGTTTCGGGCAGAATGGCCGGATGGCTGTGCGACATACACAAAGCGACAAAGATCAGGTAGCAGACACGGGCCCCAGGGACACGCTGGGGCGGCCTCTGCGCGACCTGAGGATTTCCGTGCTCGATCGATGCAATTTCCGTTGCCCTTATTGCATGCCGGAAACGCAGTATCATGCCGATTACCAGTTCCTGAAGAGACAGGAGCTGTTGAGCCACGAAGAAATTCAGAGAATCGCTGCAGTTGCGGTCGGACTTGGGGTCACGAAACTGAGATTGACCGGCGGTGAGCCGCTGCTCGACAAGACGATCCCGGATCTCATAGCCAGGCTTAGCAAGCTGTCCGGGGTCGACGATTTTGCGCTGACGACGAATGGCATGCTGCTGGCGCCGATCGCGCAAACACTGGCGGACGCGGGGTTGCAGAGAGTCACGATCAGTCTCGACAGCCTCGACGAGGAAACCTTCAGGCGCATGAGCGGCAATCGCGGTGACGTGACGAAGGTATTACAGGGCATTGAAGCGGCGGAGAAGGCCGGTCTCACGCCGATCAAGATCAACGTGGTCGTGCAGCGTGGCATGAACGACCACCAGTTTCTTGATTTGCTCGAACATTTTCGCGGCAGTGGTCATATCGTGCGACTGATCGAATTTATGGACGTTGGCAACCGCAACGGCTGGCGCCTGGACCAGGTCGTGCCGTCCAAAGAAATCTACCAGCAAATACACAAACGCTGGCCACTGCGGGCAATTGACCGCAGCTACCACGGAGAGGTTGCGAATCGTTACGGCTATCTCGACGGCCAGGGAGAAATCGGTTTTATCTCTTCCATCACGGAGCCGTTCTGTGGGGCCTGCAACCGCGCGCGCCTGTCAGCAGACGGCGTCCTCTATACCTGCCTGTTCGCGACCACCGGCACCAGCCTGCGGGAGCCGCTTCGAAACGGCGCCGACGATGCCGAGCTGGCCGACATACTGTCCAGAATCTGGTTGCAGCGTGCCGACCGCTACAGCGAGTTGCGCAGACCCGAAGCCGATGAACAACCGCTGCTGAACAAAGTCGAAATGTATCGCATGGGCGGGTAGCCGGTATGGGCAAGCTCAGTCACATCGATCAAGAGAACCTGCCGACGATGGTCGATGTCAGCCATAAAGATGCGACCGATAGGCAGGCCCATGCCCGAACGATTGTCGAGTTTCCGGCGGTCGTTGCCGAGCAGTTTGCGGATGGCGACATCCGAACGGCCAAAGGCCCGGTTTTCGTGACGGCGATCGTTGCGGGTGTCATGGCATCGAAAAAAACACACGAACTGATTCCGTTTTGTCACCCGCTGGGTCTCGACAACTGCAAAATAACGATAAAAATGGACGACATGCGCCGCGCCGTCATCGATTGTTATTGCAAGGTTCATCACAAGACCGGCATCGAGATGGAAGCATTGACCGGCGCCACGGTGGCAGCATTGACGATCTATGACATGTGCAAGGCCCTGTCGCACGACATCGTGATCGGCCAGACACGGCTCGTATCGAAGACCGGCGGCAAGGAGGATTTTCACCTTGACGAAGAATGAGCCTGTTTACGGTTTGGTGCTGGCAGGTGGCCGAAGCAAACGCATGGGCCAGGACAAGGCGCTGCTGCGTGTCGACGGCGAAACGCAACTGAGTCGGGCCGTACATTTACTCGGGCCATTCGTCGATCAAGTCTTCGTTTCGACACGTGTCGACCAGCAGGACGAGCCCGAACGAAGCAAGTTTCGACAGATTGTCGATCGGTACCGGGAACTGGGTCCGCTCGCCGGCATCTTGTCGGCCATGGAAGAACATCCGGATGCGGGCTGGCTGGTGCTTGCCTGCGACTTGCCTAATGTCGAGGAGCTTACAATCCGGTATCTGCTCGATAACAGGTCCTCCGTTCATCCGTTTACCGCCTACAAAAGCAGCTCTGACGGATTGCCGGAGCCGCTCTGCGCCTTTTACTCTGCTGGTGGCGCTGCCATCGTCAAAGCGTTCGCCGACGACGGCATCATTTGTCCGAGAAAGATACTGATTGGTTCAGATACTCATCTGCTCGAGCAGCCGAATCCCGAGGCGCTGGACAACATCAATACGCCCGAAGATCTGGCCAGGACCGGGATCAAGATAGCGTCGTGAGCAAGTCCATCACAGTGCGATACTTTGCGATCTTCCGCGAGCATGCGGGCGTTGACGAGGAAACGGTTGCCATAGAAGCAGATACCGCGGGCGACGTGTTTGAGCAACTAAAGAACCGGCACGGCTCATCGGAACCGCTTGGCCATTGCAAAGTCGCGATAAACGATGAAATGGCGGACTGGAATTCAGCAGTCAACGATGGCGATATCGTCCTGTTGTTTCCACCCGTTGCCGGTGGCTGATGTGATCAGGATTACTGACAAACCCATCGACCCGAACGTTCTGCGGCGCGAACTCTTCGATCCCGCGGCTGGTGCCTATGCCGGTTTCGAAGGCTGGATCAGAAACGAGAACGAAGGCCATTCGGTTGAGAGGCTCGAATACGAAGTATACGAGCCGCTGGCCGTCAGCGAGGGTGACAAAGTGATTGCCGAGGCCAGAGCACAGTTCGCCATCCTTCATGCCCATTGCGTGCATCGCACCGGCATGCTCGAAATCGGTGAATGTGCCGTCTGGGTCGGCGTCTCTTCCGCGCACAGGGATGAGGCATTCATTGCCTGCCGTTACATCATCGACCAGGTGAAAGTGCGACTGCCGATCTGGAAAAAAGAGCACTATGCCGACGGCAATTCGGGCTGGGTTAATTGCGAACGCTGCGCCGAACATGCACATCCTTCCGCAGTGTCTTTGTAGGGGTTGCGTCAACCGGGGTTTCTTACCAGCTTCGCAAGATCCCCGGGCGTATCGATATCGACCGCAGCGGCTTCGAACGCGAGACCCCTTACCGGGCATTTCGTATCGGCCAATACCGAGCGAGCCCCCTGATCGCCCTCGAGTTTCATGAGACTGTCAAAACAGTGCGCCGGAAAAACGACCGGCGGACCCTTGACGCCCGAATACTCGCTGATGACGATTTCATTCGGAGCT
>JAPUKV010000088.1 GCA_027295475.1 Pseudomonadota bacterium | reverse complement strand
AAATGCAGCGGGCCCAGGGTTGCAGCAACCCGATTCTCGTTCGCATCGAGACCAGGGCGGGCCATGGTGCCGGGAAACCCACGTGGATGCGCATCGAGCAGGCTGCGGATGAATGGGCGTTCCTCGTCGAGCAACTCGATGTCGAGATACCTGATTTTGACTGACGAAACTGCGTCGAGAAAGCGGTGCTATTCTCGATTTAGCACGTGCTTGAGTTCGACCAGTGCGTTCTGCCAGCGATCGTCGGACAATCGGTAATATTCTTCCCAGTCTTCGCTCGCAGGAATGCCTGCAACGCTGATCGTCATCAGTGTTTTCTCGTCACGCTCGCGCAGGAAGAAGTCCACAGTGATCGGACCGCTTGGCAATGGGTCTTCGCCTTCGCGCGGCGCGATGACAAGGCGCATACGTCGCGGCGGCATGAAAACATCGATGCGACCCGCCGATTCGGAACCGTCGCGAAGCGAGAGCGAAAATGGTCGACCGATCTGCGGCGTGAATTCGCCATCCAGCGCCAGCCATTGCTTCAGGTATTCGATGTCGGTAATCGCCGTCCAGACGTCCTTGATCTTGCCAGCCACCTCGAGCTCGGCCTTGTGGCTGCGCGTTACGCTTTCCGGTTGAGGTACTGCTTTGGCTTTTGCCTTTGGCTTTTCCGCTTTCTTGACGGCCGGTGCCGCTTCCTCGCGCGTATCCGGATAGGAAATAACATGGAGATCGCGCTGTGGGAAAGGAATCGTGACATTCGCGTCTCTGAATGCCTGATCGATCGCGAAATTCAGGTCGCTTGTCACCTGGAATCGTCGTTCGATTCTTTGGATCCGGACGCGAAGTTCGAAATCCAGTGAACTGTCGCCGAAGCCCATAAACAATGCACGTGGTTCTGGCGCGCGGCCGTCCGTGATGACCTCGGCGTGAGCGCGTGCGATCGTCTCGAGTATTTCGCGGACTTTTTCAATATCGGATCCATATGCGACGCCGACGTTGACCCTCAGCCGTCCATAGGTATCGCGCAATACCCAGTTTGTTACGCGCCCGGAAACCAGTTCGGAATTCGGCACAAGCACGTTTTGGTTATCGAGTGTCTCGATTTCTGTCGCACGTATTCGGATGCTGCGGACGAATCCCTCGACTTCACCGACCGTCACGAAGTCACCAGCGCGTATCGGACGCTCAAACAGTAAGATAAGGCCCGAAACTAAATTGTTCGCGATCTCCTGCATACCAAAGCCGATACCCAGAGCAAGGGCGCCACTGACGATTGCGATGCCGCCGAGATTCACACCGGCGAGGCCCAGGCCGATTATGACGGCCATAATGAAGCCGACATAACCAAAGAGGGTCATTAATGCGTCACGGGCGCCGCGTTCCAGAACCATGTGCCGCAGCCAGCGGCGGTTGATCCATCCCTTGATCCAGCCGATCGCGACCATGAAAAACGCGAATGCGAGGATACCGCCAATGATATCCATTGGCACCAGCCGAATATTGCCGACGACGCCTCCCATCACGACGATATCGATAAGACGATCGAGCGTCGTGCCGGACTCGTCCCAGACATAGATCACATAGACAACGAAACTTAGCCAGAGTACGAGATCGGCGATGAGCTGCATGAAGCCGAGGCCGGTCCGCGATGCTCTTTCCGTAACGCCAAAATTCGCTCGTAGCCTGGATGCACTGGGCGTGTCCTCACGCAACAAGTACTCAAACGCCGTCAAAACGAGCCAAAGAAGAATCCAGAGGATGAACAACGCCAGTGCTGTACGGGTGACTCCGTGTATCAGGTATCCGGCAAGATTCTGGTAGCCGAGAAAAAGCGCTCCAACGCCGACGATCAACGCGAGTGAGCCGAGATAGCGAATGAGTCGGAAGCGGCCGTGAAGACCCGGTATTCGTCCAAGATAGGCAAGCACGGAATACAGGCTTGCGGCAACGAGAAAAATCATGGTTGCCCGGCCATTCACATTCGGGTCGACCATGCGAATGGTCAACCAGCGTGTACCGAGTACGACGAAACTCGCCACGAGTGCAAGCGCCAGGAATCGCAAGCGCAGACGCAGCGGACGGGCATGGTCCGGTATCAGTCCCTTGACCTGGGCAGACGGCGACAACGGCCCTGTCGCCCAGTCAATGACTACGCAAGCGGCACCATAAAGCAGGATCGCCATCGCAATCCGAACCACCGCAAGTTCGAACGAAGCGGCTTTGAGCGTCAACATGAGTAAGGCAACAAGTGCCATACCTTCCAGCAGCAGTGGGGAATATTCGGCCAGCGGTTTCGGCAACAGGTACCTTATTTGTGGTTCGGCATCATGGCCCCCACCCGCCAGGAACCAGCGATTGAACCGATGGCGAATGAAGAGGCCGATCGCTGCGGTGAGGCTGCCCACAACAATCAGCAGCCAGAACAAATTAACCGGGGTCACGTTCTCGATCAGCTCGAGGTCGACCGATTGCCTTAGACGCGCGGGCCAGGTCAGCAAACGTGACGGCATTTCGCGTATCAATGTAATAATCGATCGGCCCCGGCTTGACAGGTATTGCTGAGAGAGCTCCGTCTGCTTGTTGGTAATTCTATCGAGCAGTGAACCTGCGTAGTCCTTGACGCTGTTGCATTGCGTTTGCCGTGCAATCGTGTCATCGAGAAGCTGCCTGATCTCGTTACGTTGATCCATAACGGCGGGTGCTACATCGGCATCTACCTCTTTAAGCGGTTCGAAACGTGCTTCAAGTCGTGCGCGCTCTTCGGTCGCTTCCAATTGGCATTTTTCAGCCGCGGCATCGACCGCAACCACTCTCGTCCGGGCGGCAGCGAGGAAAGACTGCTCGACTTGTTCGTCTTCGAGATGACTGGCGAGCTGGTCTAGTTCGACACTGACGCTGATGGGATCGAAAAGATCTTCATCCTGAGCCTGCGCGGGCAGGCCGAAGAGGAAAAGGACGATTGGGAAAAGGCAGAGAAACGACTTCCATGGATCGAGACGTCGGGCCAGTGCTTTCGCCTGTATCATCTTTGGAATATCCGTTCCGGAGCCATGCTCGCTGCAGTATACAGCGAACCGGTGACGATAAAAAATGGAAGGGTGGGGGCATTCATGTGAATGCCCCAGCATCAGATCTTGCTAATTACGACTCATAAAAAGACGCAGGATATACCAGAACATCATCGCAATGGAGGCGAACAACTGCATCGATGCTGCGACGTACTTATCCTGGGGATAGTGGTGCAGGATGTTGGACGTGTCGTAGAGAATCGCTGCGCCCGCAAAGCCGATCATCGCAACCGAAAACCAGGTGCCGAGTTCAAACCCGAAAATCAGACTGCCGACGATTGCCGCCAAAGCCAGAAAAAACAGCCAGACCATCATGCCTCGCAGGAACGAGAAGTCTTTTCGCGTAACCATTACGGTCGCAATGAGTCCGACACAGCCCAAAACTGTTACGCCCGCCGCGCTGTCGATGATGCCGGGTGCCCTGATACTCGCAATGAACAGCATTGGCGCGAATATCAGTGACTCCAGTACAATGAATGCTGCGAAAGCCGCGTATTGCGCATTCTTCGATTCGACACGGTGTGCAACGTGCGTTGCACCCCAGCCAGCCAGAATAAATACACCCAATACCACCCACCAATTGTTGAGCATTGGCATGGCGATGCGTTCCGCTATTCCGGACTGGAAGAAGTAGACTTCGATCGCCGCGAACGCGAGGATTGCGCCGACAACGTGGGCGTAACACTTCCAGATAAAGTCGGAGCGATCTTCGACCGATGCGTCTGAGACCGGCGCCAGATAATTGACGTTGTCGTTCATTCTGCAAACCCCTGCTGAAAATCAATCCACGAATTCTACCACTTTTGACTGCACCATCATGGCGCAGTTCCCGAACCGTAATAGCCGACTATCTGGAGCGACCAGTCGCTGGCGAAGCCGGTACGATACAAAAACCATGCGATTTTGGCCGTACTAGCGGAACATCGAGGGGTCAATCTCCATCGCCACCTCGCTGATCTTATCGGCAGGGATGCCGACCCGTTTGGCGTGCTCCAGAATCGCTTCAGGATTGGGTGCTTCGTATTCGCAGTAGACTTTGCCTTCGGCTTCGGATACGTAACTCCGGACCCAGACGACGCCTTCCATGTCATCACAAACCGCGGCCGATAATTTGCCGACTTCCGCCAGTTGCTCCGGGCTTTCCGGTTTCATGTTTCTTTCGATGATGTAAACGGGCATGCCAGCCTCCTTGG
Organism: Pseudomonadota bacterium; assembly: GCA_027295475.1. Next base: position 4,819 of record JAPUKV010000088.1, on the reverse strand, counting down.
TTGGATTACTCTGCTCTAGATTGTGTAGTCAGATGATTGTAGCTTGCTGGCGAGCGATTCCAGCTCTTTGTCGCCGATTTCCCGCCCGATGGCCAGTGCCGCACTGGAGAATGCGTCGGCCTTTTGCTTTTCGCCAGCCTCCTGTGACACCTCGCTCAGGCGTTGCAGTGCCCATCCCTCGCCGGCGCGGTCCCCGAATTCGCGGCGGCGTTCGACGCATTTCTGGTACCAGTCTCCGGAACCCGTCAAGTCGCCGGCAATACGGTCGGCGGCACCCAGCGCGGCAAGGCTGTCAGCCTCTGCGCTCTGCTGGCCGTATTCGCGGTTAGTGGCGAGCGCCTCTTCGAGTATTTTGAGCGCCTCGCTCGGCCGGTCCAGTTTGGTCAGGACAGCACCCAGGCCGTTCAATACGACGCCGAGTTCCTGCCTGTTTTGATTGCGTCGAAGAAGTGCTGCCGCCATGCTGTACTGCTTCTCGGCTTCGTCAAGCTCTCCGTTTTGCCATGCGAGGACCGCAAGGCTGTTGCGAATGCGTGCTTCTGTCTCCGCGTCCTCGAGCCCGGTCGCAAGCGATAGCGCCCGACGGTAGAGCCAATGCGCCTCGGATCGGTCCGTAGTACGACGCAGGCTTGCCAGGCGTTCGAGTGCCTCCATTGTGCCCGGGCGATCGCCCAGCCGCTCCTGCATTTCGGCCACTTGACGCCAGCTTACTTCAGCCTCGATACGCCCGGCGCGCTGCTGTGCATTCGCCAATTGTGTCAAAGCCGACGCTAACGCCTCTTCGATGCCGATGCGCCGCAGTACGCTGACCGCTTCCTCGAAATTGGGCATAGCCTCATCTGGTCTGCCGCAAGTCACGAGCGCTTGGGCCAGCAGTACCAGGGACTGTGCCAGTTGATCGGCACGGTTCGCGCGCCGCGCCAGATCAACGGATTCCTTATACGCAGCCAGACCGGCTTCCAGCTCGCCTTCCTCCAGGTAAATGGCCGCCAGGCCGAGCGTGCAAAACGCTTCGCGAGCGGGTATTCGTGCCTCGTGGGCGCGCCGGCCTCCTTCTTTGAACGCTGCAATGGCGTCGTCCGTCTGCCCCATCGCACGAAACAGGTGACCCCTGTAGTTGTATGCGTATAGCGCATCGACCGGGTTGTCGGTTTCATTAGCCAGCTGCAGCGCTTCGTCACCGATCGTCATTGCACGGTCCCACTCGTCCTGCAGTCGAACGGCACGGCCAAGGTTGCAGAGATCGGCAATCAGGCGACTCTTGTCGGCGTGCTCGCGCGTATGCTCGACGGCCTGCTCAAGCCACGGCACCGCCTCATCATATTTACCCTGGCGCCAGAGTGTGTGGCCGAGGCTTCGCAGCACTTTCCCCCGTAGTTCCGAGTCTTCAAGCTGCCCCGCAATCTCGAGCGCCTGATCGAACGGTGGCCTTGCTTCAGAGAAGTGGCCCAAAAGCGTGTACAGGTCCCCCTGGCGCACGCAAACTTCGCCGCGTTCTTTCGTTGCCACATCGGTTGGCAAAAGATCTGTCAGGTCATCGATCGTGGCCTGTTGTTCGTCGCGGCGGCCCAGTTTCTCAAGATGACGCTCCAGATCGAGCAGCAACTGAATGAGTAGCGACAATCGTTCCGCAGGGTCTTTGTTACTGTGTTCGATCCAGCCGTGCGTCCGAATCAGCGTCTCTACGGTTTCCGGCAGGCGCCACAGACTTTCGGCTCTTTTCGCCGCCGCCAATCCGTAGTGAATCGCCTTGTCCCAATCTTCTGCCGCCGCAAAGTGGGTAGCCAACCATGCCGCTTGTTCTTCCGGATTTTCGGCGTAAAGATTCTCAATGGCCTCGCCGACCAATGCATGCCGCTCTTTTCTTTGCCGCTCCAGCAAACTCTCATAGGCGACGTCTCGTGTTAGTGCGTGCTTGAAACGGTATGTGGGCTCCGGCACCAGCCCGGTTCGTTGTATCAGCCCGGCAGACCGAAGTGTCTCCAACGCGCCTTCGACTCGTGAGCGTGAAGGAACAACCCGGCTCAAGAGCTCCAGGCCGAACTGCAGTCCAATAACGGCAGCACTGCGCAGCACTTCTCTGGCCTCCGGATCGAGCCGGTCGAGCCGGCTCTTCAACACGGCCTGGACCGTGTCGGGGATCTGCAAACGGTCAATGGTACCGGTGAGATGCGCTTCGCCGTCCTCAATGACAAGCGTTCCGGATTCGAGCAGGGTACGGCACAGTTCTTCTATGAAAAACGGGTTGCCCCCTGTTTTCTCAGCAATCAGATCGGACAACTCTGCAGGAATCTTTGCGCCGTCAAACGATGCGCGCAACATCTCGGCTGCCGGGCCGCCAGCCAGCGGCGAGAGTTCGAGATGCACGTCACCGGTCGGCAGCGGGCTCGCACCAGCTTGTACGGGCCTTGATGACACCACCACCAGCAAGGGGTAAGCCGACACCATTTCCTGCAATTGAAAAAGTACTTCCTTTGAGCCTTCGTCTGCCCAGTGCCAGTCTTCGAGTAACATCACCAGGGGTTGTCCGGCTGAACCCAGCGTAAAAACAGAGATCAGTGCCTCACCTAAAGCGGCTTGCAGGTCCTCACCCTCCAGATAGGAAGGCAGCGCATACTGTTCGCTTTCGATCGACAGTACATGGAGTATGGCGGGAAGATAGGCATCAAGCTGTGGCGCCAGGTCCCGCGTCTTTGTAACGACCTTATCGTGAGCGTTGTCGGGAAAGTCTTTCGCCATGCCAAGTATGTCTTTCATGCTTTCAATGAATGGCAGCAAAGGCGTCAGGCCGCCGCGTTCCCGGCATCGGCCCACTGTGGAACGAACGTTGTGATCCTTGAGTGACTTCCAGAATTCGAACAGTACGCGACTCTTGCCGACGCCGACGTCACCGACAACGGTCACGAACCGTCCCGTCCCTGACTGAGTGTCCTCCAACGCCTGCGACAGTGCTGCAAGTTCATTCGTGCGTCCGACGAACTGGGTGAGGCTTCCCGGGTCTGACGCCTCCAACCGGCTGGCGTGCCCGGACTCACCCAGTACGGCCAGCGGTGTCATGGCCGGTTGATCAGGCAACAGCTTGACAGGGGTTCGTCCCTCGGTGGAGACGAATGCTTCGACAATCCGTGCGAGATTCGGAGGAATCAGGATCTCGCCAGGGGCAGCCAACGCGGCGAGGCGCGTGGTGTCGAGGACGACCGTGCCGCCAACACGATAACGCCGTTCACCCGACTCCGTGGCGCGAATTGCAACCTGCTCGGATCCTACGGCAAAGCGCAGTTGGACGCCCTCTGGCAAATCCGCCTCGTCCGAATCGCCGGCCTGGATTTCGAGCGCAGCCCTGACTGCACGGAGTCGGTCGTCTTCGTGTGTTGTCGGGACGCCAAAAAGAGCGATACATTTGTCTTCGGAAAATTCATTCAGTACCCCGCCATAATCTTCCACGACGGACTGCACGCTGTTGCGCAAGCCTTCCAGCGTAGTTTCTACTTCGTCAGGATCCAGCGTTTCGAGCAGGGAATCGAAACCACCGATCGAGCACGCAATAACGGTGACGCGCCGGTGTTCCCCTTCTGGTGGCAGGCTTGGTGTCGAATCGAGAGAAATCTGGCAGGACGGATCGTCCAGCAGTAGTTCCAGGTCCTTGAGGATTGCCGAGGCATCCGGGTAGCGCCGCTCGGGGTCTTTGTGTGTAGCGCGCTGGACCACTGCAGCGACACTGGGCGGCAGCGATGGCACCTGGCTGGTAACGGTTTCGGGCTTGCTGTTCAGGATGGCGTTAACGACGGCCTGATCACTTCCGCCGCGGAAAGGGCGGGTTCCGCTCAGCATTTCGTAGAGTACGACGCCAAGCGACCAGATGTCTGTCCGTTGGTCGACCTTGTCGGCCCGCGTTTGCTCCGGACTCATGTAGGCAACCGTACCGACACCCACACCCGTCTTCGTTATCCCGATTGCGCCAAACTTGGCCAGTCCGAAGTCGACGATTTTCACTGTGCCATCTGCGGTCAGAATTATATTGGCCGGCTTGATGTCCCGATGGATTACTCCCTGATCGGCTGCTTTCACGAGGCCGCGACTAATCTGTGCCGCGATGTCCAATGCTTGCGGAAGCGGAACAGGACCCTGGGCGATGCGTTGCTGGAGCGTATCGCCTTCGTAGTACTGCATGGCGATATAAAAACGTCCATCGTCTGTCTCACCAACCTCGTGAATCGCACAGATGTTGGGGTGATCCAGTGCCGCGGCAGCTTTGGCTTCAATCAGAAAGCGTTCCTTCGCGTCCGCATCCGCGAGCAGGTGATCGGACAGGACCTTTAGCGCCACGATACGATCCAGCCGGGTGTCACGGGCTTTGTAAACCACGCCCATTCCACCAACGCCAAGCCGCTCGAGAATGTCGTAATGAAAAAGCCGCTGGCCCTCCATCTGAGTGGCGGAGAGGAACCGGCCGCTTGCCGGAGCCACACTACCCGCTGTGCCACCGTCGCCGGCCTGTGCTTTTTCCTCCGGGTTGGGGACAATGTCAAACATCCACGACAGCACCATGGCGACCGGAAAACCCAGTACAACGAGAACCGCGACCATGTTGGGCACCCAGTCGGGTACGCCGAGCGGCGGCAGGAAAATGGTCGCGCCCTCGGCAATGCCTGCACCGATAACCAGGTAAGCCACCATTGCACGTATGACTTTGCGTCGCCTGAGCTCATGGAAGAAGCTGCGCAGCCGGGACCGGAAGTTTTCCTCAGGCATGGGTCAATTGACGATTAAGCCAGGCGGCTGCCACAGGCTAGTTGAAGAACCGCTTGACGTTGAAGCG
>JAPUKV010000087.1 GCA_027295475.1 Pseudomonadota bacterium | reverse complement strand
CCGGGCGGTAATGTGCATATTGCGCTCGCATTCAACCCCTCACATCTCGAGATAGTCGATCCGGTCGTGGAGGGCTCCGTACGGGCACGCCAGCAGCGTCGTGGCGACCTCGAGCGACAGGAAGTCGTACCCGTTCTCGTGCACGGTGATGCCGCATTCAGTGCACAGGGCGTCGTGACAGAAACATTTCAGATGTCGCAGACAAACGGGTTCCGAACCGGCGGGACTATTCACATCGTCGTAAACAACCAGATCGGCTTCACGACCAGTCGCCGGGACGATGCGCGTTCTACGCCATATTGCAGCGACGTCGCCAAGATGATCGAGGCACCAATATTTCATGTCAACGGTGACGATCCCGAGGCCGCGATTTTCGTCACGCGACTGGCTCTGGAATACAGGCAAAGATTCAAGAAGGACGTCGTGATCGATCTCGTTTGCTATCGCCGCCATGGCCATAATGAAGCGGACGAGCCGGCTGCAACGCAGCCGGTCATGTACTCACGGATCCGTCAGCACAATACGACCCGCGAACTCTACGCCGAAAGACTCGTCGACGCAGGTCTGATCGATGCTGCCGGCATCAGCCAGTTGCAGGAGGACTACCGCGAACGCCTCGATCGCGGACAACCCGTGCCAAGGTCGTCGCTCGGCTTGATCGGCGACGAGTTCACGGTCGACTGGCGGCCATACCTCGGCGCCGACTGGGACGAACCGGTCGATACGACGCTCAGTCCGGCGCTGGTCGCAGAACTCGGCAAATCGATCACGGCGATGCCGGCCGGGTTCGTGCCGCATGGCAGGGTACAGCGCATCCTGGCCGCGCGAGTACAAATGGTGGCAGGTGAAATCGATATGGACTGGGGCTTCGCCGAAACGATGGCCTATGCCAGCCTCATAAAAAAGGGTCACAATTGCCGTCTGACCGGCCAGGACAGTGGTCGCGGCACGTTCTTTCACCGCCATGCGGTACTGCATAACCAGGCCAACCGGCAGGAATACATTCCGCTCGAGCATATATCTGACCGGCCCTCGTCGTTCAGAATCATCGATTCCCTGCTATCCGAGGAGGCCGTCCTGGCCTTCGAGTATGGCTATGCGACGACAGAGCCGAACACACTGGTGATCTGGGAAGCCCAGTTCGGCGATTTCGCGAACGGTGCCCAGGTGGTTATCGATCAGTTCATCAGTTCCGGTGAAGCGAAATGGGGACGTTTGTGCGGCATGACCCTGTTCCTGCCGCACGGCTATGAAGGACAGGGACCCGAACACTCATCTGCCCGGCTCGAGCGATTCCTGCAATTGAGCGCGGAACACAATTTGCAGATATGTGTGCCGTCCACGCCCGCGCAAATGTTTCACATGCTTTGCAGGCAGATGCTGCGACCATTTCGCAAACCGCTCATCGTCATGACGCCGAAGAGTCTGCTGCGCCACAAAATGTCAGTGTCTCCATTGAGCGCCTTGTCCGACGGCCGCTTTCAGCTGATCATTCCCGACGGCAGCAACATTGCCGCGAAGAAAACGCGGCGGCTCGTGTTCTGTAGCGGCAAGGTCTATTACGATCTCGTTGAGGCGCGGCAAATACACGGTATTTCCGATGTTGCCATCGTCCGCATCGAACAGCTCTACCCGTTTCCGGTTGAAGAGTTCGCGAAAATTATCGCCAGATACCCGAACGCGAACGACGTCATCTGGTGCCAGGAAGAACCGCAGAACCAGGGTGCCTGGTATCAAATTAGGCATCGTCTGCAGGAGCCCCTGGGCGGCCCACGGCAACTTTTTTATGCCGGCCGGCCGGGCGCAGCAGCGCCCGCATCCGGTATATTTAAATTGCATCTGCAGCAACAACAGGCCCTGGTCGAGGCTGCGCTTGATATGAAAGTCAAGGCGAGAAAAGAAACACGGAAGACTAAATGAATATCGAAATCAAAGTTCCTCAGTTGCCCGAGTCAGTGACTGACGCAACGCTGCTTGCATGGCACAAGAAAGAAGGTGATGCGGTTGCAAGAGACGAGAATCTCGTCGATCTGGAGACAGATAAGGTAGTGCTTGAAGTGCCGGCACCCTCATCGGGCACTTTGCAGGAAATCAAAATCACCGGCGGCACGACGGTAACGAGCGGACAGGTACTCGCGATTCTCTTGGAAGGTGAGGGAACTACCGCGCGACCGGCAGCCAAAGCGCAGATACAGTTGGTCGAGCAAGCGGACGTGGAAAATCTCGAGGCCCGGCCTCCGAGAAGCGTGGCAAGCGCACATAAACTCAGCCCGTCTGTGCGGCGCCTGCTCGATGAGCACGACCTGGACGCAGTAACTGTCACCGGCACCGGCAAGGACGGGCGAATTACCAAAGCCGATGTGATGTCCTACCTGAAAAGTCACGCCGACGAAAATGTAACTCCGGGCGATCCCACATCCGCCGTAGCGGCGGTCCACCTGCCCGCTGGTGCCGGGAGAAATGAACAGCGTGTGCCGATGACGCGATTGCGCGCACGTATTGCCGAGCGCATGGTGGAAGCACAACACAGTGCCGCGATGCTTACGACGTTCAACGAGATTGACTTGACCAAGGTCATTTCCTTGCGTAAGCGATACAAGGAAGTGTTTGAAAAAGAACACGGCGAACGACTCGGCTTCATGTCGTTCTTTGCCAAGGGATCGGTCGAGGCACTAAAGAATTTTCCCCTTGTGAACGCGTCGGTCGAAGGCAGCGATATTATCTATCACGACTATTACGACATTGGAATCGCAGTGTCGTCCGACCGTGGTTTGATGGTCCCGATACTTCGTGATGTCGACCGGCAAAGTTTTGCCGAAATTGAAGGCAACATTGCCGCACTGGCCAGGAAAGCCAGAGATGGCACGATGACCATGGAAGACTTGACCGGCGGAACTTTTACGATCACCAACGGTGGTGTTTTCGGTTCGCTGTTGTCGACACCGATTCTCAACCCGCCACAGAGCGCCATATTGGGCATGCATGCGATCCAGGAACGGCCGATGGCGGTTGACGGCGAAGTGCTCATCCGTCCGATGATGTATGTTGCCCTGACATACGATCACCGGATAATCGATGGCCGGGAAGCGGTTCAGTTTCTGGTGAAACTGAAGCAGTTGATCGAGGATCCCGGCCGCTTACTGTTGCAGTTGTAGATCGATGCGTACTGCGGCGGCCGTCGCAGTCTAATATCAAGAGAAATTCATGAGCAGAAGTTTCGACCTTATTGTGATTGGTGCCGGGCCAGCCGGTTATGTGGCCGCGATCCGTGCGAGCCAGCTCGGTATGAACGTAGCTTGCATTGACGAATGGGAAAACCTGGACGGCAGTAATGCGTTCGGTGGAACCTGCCTGAATGCAGGGTGCATACCCTCTAAAGCATTGTTGGAATCTTCGGAGCTGTTTCATCGTGCCGAGAATGAGTTCGGCAAACACGGCATCAAAATATCTGAGGTCGCTATCGATGTTGCTGTAATGCAGAAACGCAAGGCTGCTATTGTCAGACAGTTGACCGGCGGCGTCGCCGGATTGTTCAAAGCGAATAAGATAGAAGGACTCGTCGGCCATGGAAAACTGCTGGCGGGCAAGAAGGTCGAGTTCACGCCGACCGATGGCGACATCGAAGAACTCGATGCGCGCTACGTCATTCTCGCATCCGGATCAACGCCGGTCGAATTGGCGATCGCTCCATTCGATGGCCAGCGCATTGTCGACTCCTGGGGCGCGCTGGAGTTTTTGGAAGTCCCCAAGACACTCGGCGTCGTTGGCGCCGGCATAATCGGCCTCGAGCTGGGTAGCGTCTGGAACCGGCTTGGTGCGGATGTCATTATTCTGGAAGCGATGGACGACTTTCTGTTTATGGCCGATAAGCAGATTGCGAAAGATGCGGCATGGCACTTCAAGCAGCACGGGCTAAAAATACACCTTGGCGCGAATGTCACGTCAGCGAAGGCGTCGGCCAAGGGCGTCACGGTCAAGTACGACGACAATGACGGTTCTCAAACTCTTAGCGTCGAAAAACTGGTCGTCGCCGTTGGTCGCAGGCCTTTTACCGATGGCCTGTTTGCCGACGATGCCGGTGTACTGACCGACGACCGCGGCTTCATCGAGGTCGACGATCAATGTCGCAGCAGCGTCAAGGGCGTGTTCGCTGTCGGCGACTGCGTCAGGGGGCCGATGCTGGCCCACAAAGGCTCCGAAGAAGGCGTTATGGCCGCCGATCTCATCGCAGGCGAAATCGCCGAGGTCAACTACAACGTTATTCCCTCGGTCATTTATACGGCGCCGGAAATTGCCTGGGTCGGCAAGACCGAAGAGGAAGTCCAGGCCAGTGGCCGGCCATATAAGACAGGTACGTTTCCCTTCGCCGCGAACGGCAGGGCCAAAGCGATGGAGCAAACCGCCGGCATGGTCAAGATTATTGCAGCAAAAGACGACGACGAAATCCTCGGCGTTCACATCATCGGCCCAATGGCCGGTGAGCTGATTTCAGAAGCCGTCCTCGCGATGGAATTCTCGGCAAGCACCGAGGACCTGCAACGCACGATACATGCACACCCGAGCCTGAGCGAAGCCATGCACGAGGCCTCGCTGGCGGCAGACAATCGCGCGTTGAACTACGTCAATAAATGATATCGCCAACTAACGGGGTCCGTCCCCTAATTTCTACGACGCACTGAAGTTACGTTCGCGACCTGCTCGAGCCGGCTGATGATTCGACTCAATGCCGGCAGGCCCGGGACTTCGATACTGAGTTCCATGATGGCCTGCATTGTTTTCTTGTCCGATTTTGTCTGCAAGGCAAGCAAGCTGATTTTTTCATCGGCAAGTACGCTGCTGATATCGCGCAGCAGGCCTTGTCGATCGTAAGCGTACAACTTTAGTTCCGCAGGATAGCTCGCCTGCTCGGAGTCACCCCAGTCAACTTCGATGACGCGTTCCGGATTCCGCGAGTTCAGGCGGAGAAAGTTGCCACAATCCTGGCGATGGATGCTGATACCGCGGCCTTGTGTGATGTAACCGGCAATTTGTTCCGGTGGCACGGGACGGCAACACCTGGCAAATGTAGAGAGCAGATCACCAACGCCACTGATCGCGGTCGCGTGTTGCTTCGCTCCCTTTGACTTTCTCTGCCGTGGCTTCTTGAGAATCTCGACGGACTCATCACGACGCAGGTTCTGCAGCGCAGTCGCGATCGCGGCAGTTGACAAGTCTCCAGCGCCGAGCGCAGTGCAAAACGCTTCGCTGTCTTTGAATTTGAGATGCGTTGCGATCTCGTTGGCCGGTATGTCGCGCACGTTCAGTCGTGCCAGTTCACGATCAAGCATTTCCCGTCCCTGACGCCGGTTTTGTTCCTTGTCCTGCTGCCTGAACCACGTCCTGACCTTGGCCCTGCTTCGTGTTGCCGCCAGGTAGCCAAGCTGCGGGTTCAACCAGTCGCGGCTGGGTTTCGGCTGACTCGCTGTAATAATCTCGATTTTGTCACCGTTCTGAACTTTGTAGGTCAACGGCACTATGCGGCCGTTGACCTTGGCGCCGCGGCATCGATGGCCGACCTGAGTGTGTACGTGATAAGCAAAGTCGAGCGGTGTCGAGCCGGCGGGCATCTCGGCGACGTCACCTTTCGGGCTGACCGCATATACGCGATCCTCGAAAACGTCGTCACGAATCTGGTCGAGTAGTTCGTCACCCTGGTCCGATGGTTCGAGCATGTGTCGGATGACACGGATCTTCTGATCGAAGGCCGCTTCCGGAGAACCGCCTTCCTTGTAGCGCCAGTGCGCTGCAACACCGAGTTCTGCCTGTCGGTGCATATCGTGTGTGCGTATCTGCACTTCAATCGTTCGGCCTTCCGGGCCAATCACGGCCGTATGCAATGACTGATAATTATTTTCCTTCGGATGCGCGATGTAGTCGTCGAATTCACCCGGCAGGTATGACCACAGGTTATGAACGACGCCGAGCGCCGCGTAACATTCTCTGACGTCCTTGACGAGCACCCGCACGGCACGTTCGTCAAAAATGTGCTCGAGACCCGATCCTTTACGCTGCATCTTTCGCCATATGCTGTAAATATGCTTGGGCCGGCCGCTGATGTCTGCGTCGAGTCCTGCCTTCGCGAGCTCGCTCAGCAGTTGTGATTTGACCGTGTCAATGAACGATTCCCGCTCGGTACGCTTTTCGTTCAGTGTCTGCGCGATTTGCTTATAGGTATCCGATTCGAGATAGCGGAAAGCGAGGTCCTCCAGTTCCCACTTGAGTCGCCATACGCCGAGCCTGTTCGCCAGTGCCGCATAGATTTCACGGGTCTCGATTGCCAGTGCCTGCTGCTCATCCGGCGGTGCTTTTTTTGCATTGCGCAATCGATACAGCTGTTCGGCGATGCGCACGAGCACCAGCCGCACATCGGACGCGACGGCCAGTAGCATTTTGCGCAGCGCCTCCGACTGCTGCACGGCAAGCGCCTCTCCGGGTTGCCAGTCTGGCGGCAGCCTGAACCTGCCAAGCTGTACCAGCCCATGGGCAATTCCGGCCAGCTCTCCAATATCGCTGGCCTCCAGCTTCGCACTCCCCAGCAGATCGTCACGGAGCAGGGGATAGACATGAACCGCCGCAATCACGGCCGGCGGCAGACCCAGACCCTCGACGATATCCGCAATGGCCCGGCCTTCCGCGAGCTGCTGCCTGATCTGCTCTTGCGCGGGCAGTGCAGCGAGAAATTGCCGGGCTGCGCCTACAAGGCGTTCCTCATCGCTGCTTTTTGTCCGGTTTTCGAGCTCGGAAGTGACCATTTGGCGATGTTTCAGTGGTGTGCAAGGTACTAAGAACCGTTATCATACGCCGAGAATTCGGGTCGTGACCCATCGGTCCGAAACAGAACCTTGGGCGTTTGGACATTGGGTATGAAAGCGTTTCAGGCTTCTTTTGCGGTTGGACCGATTGGCACGGTTGTTCCTCTGCCCGGAGAGAAGACGGGGCGATTCTTCGACCCCTCAATGATCAATGACATGCTGCAGCAGCCTGCTGGGTCCTGCGGCCGCGAATTGTGATCGGGAAATATGGCAGGACACAGTAAATGGGCGAATATACAGCACCGTAAAGGCGCCCAGGACGAAAAGCGCGGTAAGCTGTTTACCAAACTGATCCGGGAAATCACGATTGCTGCGCGTGCCGGCGGTGGGGACATGGCCGCGAACGCGAGATTGCGGCTCGCGGTTGACAAAGCAAAGTCCCAGAGCATGCCCAAGGACAATATCGACCGGGCAATCAAGCGAGGTGTGGGTGAACTGGATGGGACCGACTACCAGGAAATCCGCTATGAAGGCTACGGCCCCGGCGGAACGGCAGTAATGGTCGATTGCCTGACCGACAACCGCAACCGGACCGTCGCGGAGGTCCGCCACACGTTTTCGAAATTCGGTGGTAATCTGGGCGCCGGAGGCTCGGTCAGCTATATTTTCAATCACGTTGGTCTTCTTTCATACCCTGCAGGGAGCGACGAGGACATCATCATGGACGCCGCAATCGAAGCAGGAGCCGAAGACGTCATCGTCGATGAAGACACGTCGATCGATGTGTTGACCGATCCCACAGATTTTGAATCGGTCAGAGACGCAATGCGCGAAGCCGGATTCGTTCCGGACATCGCTGAAGTAACCATGCGGGCCTCAAGTCATTCCCAATTGGAATTGCAGGAAGCCGGTTCGATGATCAAGATGCTCGAAATGCTCGAGGATCTTGATGATGTGCAGAACGTCTACAGCAATGCTGACATCAGTGACGAGATTCTGGCCCAGTTATGAATCGATTGTTGAGGATGCGATTTGGCTGACAAATTAAGAATTCTCGGAATTGACCCGGGGTCGAGGTTGACCGGCTTCGGTGTGCTCGATTTCGAAGCCGACAATCCGACCTATGTGGCGTGCGGCACGGTGCGAAGCACCGAGGGTGAATTTCCGGACAGACTCAAGCTCATCTTTGAATCTGTCAGCCAGATCGTTTCTGAGTACCGGCCGGATGTCGTTGCCATCGAAAGCGTTTTCGTCCATCGAAATGCGGGCAGCGCCCTGAAGCTGGGTCATGCCCGTTCGGCAGCTCTGTGTGCCACGTTTGAGCTGGATGTCGAAGTCTTCGAATATGCGCCGCGAGAGATCAAGCAGGCGGTTGTCGGCAACGGTTCTGCGACAAAGGACCAGGTTCAGCACATGGTGGTTTCCCTTTTGCAACTCGACGGCGCCCCGTCTTCCGATGCGGCCGACGCGCTGGCTACAGCTCTTTGCCACGGTCACCAGCGACGATTAAATGCCCGGCTGTCCGGCAAATCAGCAAGAGCAGGGACTCAATGATCGGCTCTCTTCGCGGCCGCCTTGCGCACAAGCGGCCACCGCAGATTATTCTCGAATGTGGTGGTGTCGGCTATGCAGTCGAAACGCCGATGTCGACATTTCTTGCCCTGCCCGGGATCGGCTCGGAGCTCTTCCTGCATACGCATCTTGTGGTGCGCGAAGATGCACAGACCCTGTTCGGGTTTTCCACCGAAGAAGAGAAGACCCTGTTCCGGTCGCTTCTGAAGGTCAGTGGGGTAGGTGCCAAAATGGGACTGGCGATTCTGTCGGGTATGTCCGTCGCTGATTTCCAGCGTTGCGTGCAGTACGAGGACACTGCCATGCTCGTCAAGATACCCGGCGTTGGCAAGAAAACTGCCGAACGCCTGATCATCGAGATGCGTGACCGCATCGACAAGACATCCGTAGAATCGGGTAGCGATAAAAGCCGCACAACGCGATCCGACCCCAGAAACGAGGCATTTGATGCTCTGATTTCCCTGGGTTACCGGACGAACGAAATCAACCGCTTGCTCGGCAGGCTGGATACCGCGGAAAAATCTGCTGAAGACATCATCCGGCTCGCACTGCGGCAGGCTGTAAACTAAAACATGTCCAGCATCGAACATGAACGATTGACAAGCGCCGTGCCTCGCGCCGAGGACAAGGCGTTCGACCGGGCGATAAGACCGAAAATACTGAATGATTTTGTTGGTCAGGCCACGGTCAAGCAGCAGATGACAATATTTATTGCGGCGGCCAGAAATCGCAGTGAAGCGCTGGATCATGTGCTGATCTTCGGACCGCCGGGTCTGGGCAAAACAACCCTGGCGCACATCGTTGCCAATGAGATGGGGGTTAACCTACGACAGACTGCCGGGCCCGTTCTCGAGCGCCCCGGCGATCTTGCGGCGATTCTTACAAACCTGGAGCCAAACGATGTTTTGTTTGTCGATGAGATCCATCGCCTGAGTCCAGTTGTCGAGGAAGTTCTTTACCCGGCGTTGGAGGATTTCCAGCTCGATATCATGATCGGAGAAGGCCCTGCGGCACGTTCGATCAGGCTCGACCTGCCACCGTTTACGCTCGTCGGGGCAACGACTCGCGCAGGTTTGCTGACGTCTCCGCTTCGCGACCGTTTTGGCATTGTGCAACGACTCGAGTTCTATTCGACGGAGGAACTTGAGGCAATCGTGACCCGGTCGGCAGGCATACTCGATCTTCCCCTCGAGCAGAGCGGCGCCCGACAGATTGCCCAACGCGCGCGGGGAACGCCGAGGGTCGTCAATCGCCTGCTACGGCGTGTCAGGGACTATGCCGAGGTGCAGGCCGACGGCGTTGTCACGGAGCAGGTGGCGGTGAGTGCACTGGATATGCTTCAGGTCGATCCAAATGGCTTCGATGCCATGGACAGGCACTTGCTGCAGACGATCATCGAAAAATTCGACGGTGGCCCGGTAGGCATCGAAAGCCTTTCCGCGGCCGTGGGCGAGGAGCGCGGCACGATCGAGGACGTGATCGAGCCGTACCTGATCCAGCAGGGATTCATTATGCGCACGGCCCGTGGCCGGGTTGCGACCCGCAACGCGTATCTGCTTTTCGGTCTGACGCCGCCACACCGTGATGCAGCGCCTGAGCTGCCCCTTTTTGATAAATCCTGAGCAGGAATTCTTGGACACAAAGACGCGTCAAGAACCCTTCGCGTGGCCCGTGCGCGTCTATTACGAAGACACCGACGCGCAGGGTCTGGTCTATTTTGCCAACTATTTCAAATTCATGGAACGGGCGAGGACCGAGTGGTTGCGATCGCTCGGCGTCGAGCAGGATACCCTGATGGGCGATGACAGGCGGGTTTTCGTCGTCGTCGACACACAGGCGGACTTCCTCGAACCAGCCAGGTTCAATGATGAATTACTGGTGACGGTCAATCTCGTCAGTCGCGCGCGAGCAAGCTTTTTGATCGAACAGCAGATATTTCGTAACTCACTTGACGGCGCATTGCTGTGCCGGGGCACAACGCGGGCAGCGTTACTAAGCACCGATACGCTGAAACCCGTACGGGTGCCGGCTTCATTATTCGAGGGATCCGCATCATGACAACCGATATGTCGTTACTTAGCCTGGTTATGGGCGCCAGTATTCCCGTGCAGCTTGTGCTGTTCCTGTTACTGGCCGCGTCCTTTGTATCCTGGAGCATCATATTCACCAAGCGACGACTTATTCGACGCACGAAATCTGCATCGGACGACTTCGAAGCGAGCTTCTGGTCTGGTGGCGACCTGAACACACTCTATCGGAGCGCCACGAGAGAGTCGGGCGGCACCGTCGGCATGGCCAGCATATTTGAGTCGGGTTTCCGGGAATTCAACCGCGTATCACAGCAGGGCGATGTCAAACGCGACAAAATAGTCGACGAATGTCGACGTGCGATGAGGGTCGCGCTGATGCGCGAGGTCGACCGACTGGAGCAAAATCTGGCGACGCTTGCAACGATCGGCTCGACGAGTCCCTATGTCGGCCTGTTTGGAACTGTCTGGGGCATCATGAATTCCTTCCGTGCCCTTGGCAACGTGCAGTCCGCAACTCTTGCAATGGTTGCTCCGGGAATCGCAGAGGCGCTGGTCGCCACTGCTATGGGGCTGTTCGCCGCTATTCCGGCGGTCATCGCCTACAACAGCTATGCAGACAAGGTTGCGCGCCTGGAAATTCGCTACGACGGATTCATGGAGGAGTTCTCCAGCATTTTGCAGCGACATTCCCATGCGCAAGAAGGAGCTTGAGATGTCAACACCTATGCGAAAGCGCAAGTTGATGTCAGAAATTAATGTTGTGCCTTACATCGATGTCATGCTTGTCCTGCTGATTATTTTCATGGTGACCGCACCACTCCTGACACAGGGCGTAGACGTGGAGTTACCAAAAGCCGGCGCAGAACCCATTGACGACGTTCCAAACCATCCACCTCTCATCCTCAGTGTCGACGCCGAGGGAAATCTTTACATCAATGTTGGTGACGACGAAGATCAGCCGGCGAATGCAAAAGAAATCGT
This sequence comes from Pseudomonadota bacterium, assembly GCA_027295475.1. The sequence continues at coordinate 8,942 of JAPUKV010000087.1, read as the reverse complement.
AGCGCGGACAGCCGCAGTGTTGCGCAACCGGCCCGACACGCCGATTCTTATTAAGGCTGACAGAGCCGTTGATTACGGCAATGTCGTGGGCGCGATGGTGCTTTTGCAGCAAGGCGGCGCTGAGCACGTCGGCTTCGTCACCGATCCCCTGGATACGTACCCGGTTCCAGAGTAAGGCGGCCAGTTCGGGTGCTTCGCGACCAATACAACGTTATTCCGGTCTTCTTCGCGGGACTGCTGCACGTAGGGATACTGACGGCAATGATATTCGTCTTCGATTTCTCGGGGCCGGCGCATCCTGCAGTACCGCTGGCAATCACAGGCACGCTGGTGACCGAAGCAGAGATTCGCCGACCACCGCCGCAGCCGGAGCCCGAGCCGGAAACCGAAGCGGTGCCGGATACCTCGGAACAGGAGAGAATCGAGGCCGAGGAACGCAAGCGCCAGGAAGACATCCGAATCGAGCAGCAGCGAATCTCAAGACTCAAGAAACGAGAGCAGGAAGAGGCTGCCGAGAAAAAACGCCGTCGGGAAGCCGAACTGCAACGCCGTCGTGACGAGGCGGAGAAAAAACGGCTCGAAGATGTTGAGCGGCAGCGAGCAGAGAACGAACGCAAGCGCCAGGAAGCAGAGGAGGCTGAAAGGCAAAGACAGTTTGATCGCGAAATTGCTGAGGAGGAGAAGCGCCTGGAGGCAATGAATTCCGGGGCGCTGGCTCGATATCTCTATGCCATCCAGCAAGGGATTCAACGCAACTGGGTCAAGCCCCTGAGTGCCAGGGCCGGGCTGGAATGCATCGTTACTGTCAGGCAATTACCGGGCGGGGAAGTTGTCGGAGTGACTATAGGCCAATGCAACGGAGACGCTGCTGTTCAGCGGTCGATCGAAGCAGCTGTCTTCAAAGCCTCGCCATTGCCGGAACCCGAGAATCCGGCATTGTTCGATCGAAACTTGCGCATCACATTTAAACCTGAACAATAGGAGCCTCTCTGGTTTGATCCGGGTCACGATTATGCAGGAAGCCCTTAAGAGGTGCTTTGCCGTCGGCATCCTGGCGCTATTGGCGTCACAAGCGACGGCGGAACTACAAATTGAGATCACGCAGGGGGCCGGCAAACGCGCGCCCGTCGCGGTCGTGCCTTTCGGATGGGAGGGTAGCGACGTCAACGCGCCGCTGAATGTTGCCGGGGTCATCGGGGCTGACTTGCAGCGCAGTGGACGCTTCGGACCGATTCCGGAGGAAGACATGTTGCAGAAGCCGACGACCGGCATCGACGTGGATTTCGACGACTGGTCGATTCTCGGTGTCGAGGCCGTCATCGTCGGGCGGGTTACGCAGACCGGAGCCAACGCCTACAGCGTTCAATTTCAGTTATTCGATGTTTTTCGGCGAGAACAGCTGGTCGGCTACCGCATGCCGGCGAGCAGGGGCACGATGCGGCGTGTCGCACACCGGGCGGCGGATATGATTTTTGAGAAGCTGACCGGAATTCAGGGTGTCTTTGCGACAAAAATTGCATACGTCACTGCGCAGCAGGGCGGTGCCAGCAGGATCTATACGCTGGTCGTGTCTGACGCGGACGGCGAGAACGAGCACACGATCATGGAATCGACGGATCCGATCATGTCGCCGGCATGGTCGCCTGACGGCCGCAGGCTTGCATATGTTTCTTTTGAAGGCCACAAGTCCACCGTGTATGTGCAAACGGTGCGCACCGGTAATCGCATCAAAGTGTCCAGCCGCACGGGAATCAATGGTGCACCCGCGTTTTCACCCGACGGCCGCAATCTTGTGTTGACGCTCGGCGGCGCTGACGGAAACCTCGATATCCATGTAATGGATCTCTCGACCAGGAACGTTAGGCGCCTGACAACCAGCAGGGCTATCGATACCGAAGGCAGCTGGTCGCCAGACGGCAAGCAAATCTATTTTACGTCTGACCGGAGCGGTGGACCCCAGGTCTACCGGATCGATGCCACCGGCGGCGCGCCGGAGCGCATTACCTTCGAAGGCAGTTATAATGCGCGCCCACGCTTGTCGCCTGACGGCGAAAAGCTGGCAATGGTGCATCTCGATCGGGGAAATTACAGAATAGGCGTTCTCGATCTCGACAGCGGCGATTTTCTGGTGTTGTCGACCGGGAAACAGGATGAGTCGCCGAGTTTTGCACCGAACAGCGACACATTGATTTATGCGACACGGCAGGGACAAAATGGCGTGCTGGAAACGGTTTCTGCGGATGGCCTGATCAGACAGCGTATGGGCTCGGGCAGGGCTGATGTGCGCGAGCCGGTCTGGTCACCATTTCCGCGACCGTAAGCAAACCTAGGATTTAGTTTATATAAGTTATATATATCATTGATTTTTACATTGATATTGCTGGCAAAGCCTTGCCAGCAGTCTGAAAACCATCAAAAGGACAGCAGACATGAGCCAATACAGAATATCCCTGATCAGCCTTCTGGCAGTCATTGTTACAGGCTGCGCATCGCCATCGATTCCCGATCCTGAGGCGGGCGACGGGAGCATGGACAGCAGCAGTGACGGCTCCAGCTCCAGCGGTTTTGAGGACCGCTCCGGCTTCGGCGGCGAAGAAGTGCCGTATCAAGCCGATGATGCTGCCCTGGGCATGATCATCTATTTCGATTTCGATCAATCTGATCTCAAGCCGCAATATGCGGACCTGCTTGCCCGGCATGCGAACAAGTTGTCGAATAATTCGACTACGCGGATCCGCCTGGAAGGCCATGCGGACGAACGCGGATCGCGCGAGTACAATATTGGCCTTGGCGAGCGCCGTTCTCAGGCTGTGCGCCGCATGCTGCTTATTCAGGGCGCATCCACAAGTCAGATTTCGACAGTGAGTTTTGGCGAGGAACGGCCGGCAGCGTTTGGCAGTAATGAAGAAGCGTACGCACTAAACCGGCGTGTCGAGATCAAGTACCTCAACTAACGGCGAGCAAGCGTGACCAAACAAAAGATTCTGGCGATCGTCGCGATACTGCCTCTCCTGGCGGTCGGTTGCGCTATGACACCACCGGCCGACGATCCGGTACTGCTGAAGCTGAATGAACTCGATCGGCGGCTCAGCGCCATCGAACGAATGTTGGCAAGCGGCAGCATCATCGATCTGACAATACAAACGGATGAACTGCAACAGCGGACCCGCGAATTGCAAGGTCGGATTGAGACGCTCGAGCATGACGCGACGGGTGCCCTCGAGCGACAGCGTGAGCTCTATGCCGACCTGGATATGCGAATTCAAAATCTGGAACGGCTATCACTCGGTTCCACCGGCCGGCTTAGCGTTCTCGATGGAGGCTCACTTGCGCCCGGACAGCTGCCGGTACCCGGTGGTTCCGATCGCGATAACTATCAGGCTGCGTTCGAGTTGCTCAAAGAGCAGCGCTATGAACCGGCCGCGATGGCGTTTCAGCAGTTTCTCGTCAGCTATCCGGACAGTCAGCTAGCCGACAATGCTCAATATTGGCTCGCGGAATCCTATTACGTAACGCAGCAGTATGACCTGGCGCTCGATGAATTCGAGAAGGTCATTAATAACTATGCGACGTCACGCAAGGTGCCGGATGCCTTGCTCAAAGTTGGCTATTGCAACTACGAGTTGGAGCGCTGGAACGCGGCGCGGCGCGCACTTGCCAGGGTGCAGGCCGACTATCCCGACACAACTGCCGCCCGGCTGGCCGAACAGCGCCTGAAACGAATGGACAGCGACGGACAGTAGGCTGCGAATGGAGTACGACAAGCACAGCTTGTCATGCGACAACCGCAGCTTGTCATTTGCCTGCGGTCCGGTATGATGCCGGCCGGCGTTTGTACCAGCCTGCCATTTGAACAGCGTGGACAAGTATGGCCTGTCGCTTGAAGCACCGCCAATCAAAACGGGGGTATAGCTCAGTTGGTAGAGCATCGGCCTTTTAAGCCGCTGGTCCCAGGTTCGATTCCTGGTGCCCCCACCATTTTTCCTCACACTTATTAGAAAACACGCGACGACCGAATCATGTGTCGCTATTATTAGCGCCTTTGTTCCGGGGTCAGCTCGACAGTCGTGACACAAAATCGCTGGAAAATTCACAAGTTCGGTGGCAGCAGCCTTGCCGACGCGGACGGCTTTCGCCGTGTCGCTGCGATACTCACTGATCAGACCGAAACCAGCATCGGCGCGGTCGTATCCGCGATGGCCGGAATGACGGACAAGCTCCTGCAGCTGACCGCTCTGGCCGAGCAGGATGACCCTGGGTTTCCTGCCGAACTGCACCGTATCGGCGAGCGGTACGCCAATACTGCCCGGGAACTCATCAAGAGCGAGGCCCTGGTCGGCCTGCTGGACCTTTGGGGACAGGATGCCGCAGACATCGAAGATATCCTTCGATCAATCGCGCTGGCAAAGTCTGCTCCCCAGCGCAGCCGCGATGTTGTTGCAGGCTATGGAGAAATTTGGTCCGCAAGACTGCTCGCGGCTTTGCTTGAGCAAGAGACAGGCAGCGATCGCGGCGGCACCTGGATCGATGCACGCCAGATCGTGACGGTGCGTCAGAGCGGACTTGGCCCGAGTATTCTCTGGCATGAATCGAGAGAGAATTTTGCAAGAAATTTCGATCGCGATTTCAAGGGCATCGTCGTCATCACCGGATTTATCGCCTCGGACGAGGAAGGCCTGCAGACGACCCTCGGCCGGAATGGTAGCGATCACTCGGCAGCGATATTTGCAGCGCTAACACATGCCAGCGAGCTGAGTATCTGGAGTGACGTCGACGGCATCATGAGCGCAGACCCCAATAAAGTGCCGGAGGCGCGCGTCATCAAGCAGCTCTCCTACAGTGAGGCCATGGAACTCGCGTACCTGGGTGCGAAGGTCATACACCCGCAGACATTGGGACCGGCAGTAGAAAACGATATTCCAATTGTCATTCGCAACAGCTTTGATCCCGATCATCCGGGCACTCGAATCGTCGCAGAGGCCGACGCCGACGAGCAGATCAAGGGAATCACGGCGATTGGCGGCATGGCGCTGGTCAATCTCGAGGGTTCGGGAATGATTGGTGTTCCTGGAACCGCCGACCGGCTTTTCGCGGCGCTCAAGCATGCCGGCGTGTCGGTGGCATTCATATCACAGGCCAGTTCCGAGCAGTCAATCTGTATCGCCGTGCCACAGGATCTTGCCGAACGCGCCAGAGCCGTTATCAGTGACGCGTTCGCCGAGGAGCTGGCGAGCGGGCAGATCCAAAATGTCGACGTAACAGACGCTCAGAGCATTGTGGCAGTCGTGGGTGACAATATGGCCGGGTCACCCGGGCTGGCGGCAAAATTTTTCGGTACGCTTGGCCGTGCCGGTATCAACGTGAGGGCGATCGCGCAGGGATCGTCAGAACGCAACATTTCTGCGGTTGTCGATTCAGACGATGCGGTGCGCGCGCTTCGGGCAGCGCATTCCGGCTTTTATCTATCTTCCAAGACGATTTCCATCGGCCTCATCGGTCCGGGGACGGTTGGCAGCACGCTGCTGGAGCAGATTCACAGGCAGAGCGACCGTCTGATAGATGACTTCAATCTCGATCTCCGCGTGCGCGCGATAGCACGTTCGAAAAAGATGTTGCTGGGTGAACGGCGAATCGGGTTGGCGACCTGGGACGAGAACATGCACGAGTCGGGCGAGGATCTCGATCTCGATCGATTGGAACGTCACGTGCACGCCGACCATTTGCCTCATGCAGTCATTATCGACTGTACGGCAAGTGAATCGGTGGCCAGACGTTACGCCGGCTGGCTTGAAAAGGGCATTCACGTCATTACGCCGAACAAGAAAGGCTTAAGCGGCGATTATGCATACTACGAATCAATGCAAGAGTGCGCAAAGCAGGGCAATTCCCATTGTTTTTACGAGACAACCGTCGGCGCCGCGTTGCCGGTGATCAGCACGCTACGTGATCTCGTCGATACAGGCGATCAGATTCGTTCGGTCGAAGGAATATTATCCGGCACGCTTTCCTATCTTTTTAATGTCTATGACGGCACTCGCCCGTTTTCGGAAATCGTCCGGGAGGCGCGAAAAAGCGGCTACACTGAACCGGACCCGCGCGATGACCTGTCAGGCATGGATGTCGCGCGAAAGCTCACGATCCTGGCTCGGGAGCTGGGCCAGAAAATAAAGATCGGCGATTTTCCCGTGCAAAATCTGGTGCCTGACGATTTGCGTGGCCTGAGTATTGACGACTTTCTGGACGAGCTGCCACGCTACGACGACCAGATGCTACAGCTATACAGCGAAGCGGAAAACCAGGGACGTAAACTCCGTTACGTTGCTAAACTGAATGCCAGCGGCGACGCATCGGTCGGCCTGGACCTGGTCGAACCGGATCACGCGTTCGGCAACATTAATCTGACCGACAACATCGTCCGGTTTGTCACCGACAGATACTCGCCCAATCCACTCGTGGTGCAGGGGCCCGGAGCGGGCCCGGCAGTCACTGCGGGAGGCGTGTTCTCGGACCTGTTAAGGCTTTCGAATTATCTGGGCGGCGCTGACTAGGATGAGCGATGCTTCAATGGTTACTGCTTTTGCGCCGGCCTCGATCGGCAATGTCGGCGTCGGCTTTGACATGTTGGGTCTCGCGCTTGCGGGCGTTGGGGACCGCGTAACGGCAAAGCGTACTGACGCAGCAGGTATTAGGATTGCTGAGATCCGCGGCCTGGACGGCGAAATCCACCCGTCTCTTTCCACCGAACCCGATCAGAACACGGCCTCCATCGCGGCCAAGGCACTTTGGGAAGCACAGGGCGAATCAACTGGCATTGAATTGCTCCTTAACAAGGGCATTCCGCTCCAGTCGGGCATGGGCGGTTCGGCAGCATCCGCCGTGGCCGCCGTCGTCGCGGCAAACGCCCTGTTGCCGGAACCGCTTCCTCATGAACAACTATTGCCATTCGCGATGGAGGGTGAAAAGTACGCGAGTGGCGGCCTGCATTCCGACAACGTTGCGCCGAGCCTGATGGGCGGCCTCGTACTTTGCCCGGCCGTTTTGCTGCCGAGGATGATGCAGATCAAGACGCCCACCGGGGTATCGAGCGTTCTGCTCCATCCCGAATTGCAAATAGATACCGTAAAGGCACGACGCAGCCTTGCCAGGGGCTACACGCTGGAGCAATGGCTGTCACAACAGGGTTACCTGGCCGGCTTCATCACCGGGTGTGCAACTGACGATCATGCGTTGATTCGCCAGAGTTTTCACGACGTCATCATCGAACCACAGCGCTCCGCGGCGGTCGTGTGCTTTGATGCTGTCAAAGAAGCCGCAATGAAGGCAGATGCACTCGGTGCGTCTCTATCGGGCAGCGGACCGAGCATTTTCGCGTTGTGCATGGATGCAAACGCGTCCAATGTCGCAACCGTAATGGAACAGGCTTGCCGCACAAGTGGCGTCGAATGCCAGTCCTGGGTCAGCCCGATGACAACGCCCGGCGCGCACGTGGAAGACAGTCAATGAAATACCGGAGCACCCGCGGTGCCATGGCGCAAACTCTCGACGAGGCACTTCTAAGCGGCATCGCTGCCGATGGCGGGCTCTTTGTTCCTGAGGCACTGCCGCAATTCCACACGGATGATTTTGCTGGCGCCGATTCCACGCTCGACATCGCGAAAATTCTGCTGACGCCGTTCTTCGAAGGCTCCCGGCTTGCCGGCGAGCTGGATGGCATTCTACTCGAGACGTTTGATTTTCCGCTTCCGCTGACACCTTTGCCGGTCGATACTGGCAGAGCCGACCTGCTCGAACTCTTCCATGGGCCGACCGCAGCGTTTAAAGACGTTGGAGCGGGATTTCTGGCGGCGTGCCTTTGCCGGCTCGAGCAAGAGGCGGTAACGCCACTGACCATCCTCGTTGCAACGTCGGGTGATACGGGCGGAGCCGTTGCAGCGGCGTTTAACGAGCGTCCCGGCATTCATGTCGTCGTACTTTTTCCTGACGGCCGGGTATCGGAACGCCAGGCCCATCAACTGACCTGCTGGGGCGACAATGTATTGTCACTCGCGGTCCAGGGTTCCTTTGACGACTGTCAGACGCTCGTCAAGTCGGCCATGGCGGACGAATCACTCTGCGAGCAGTATCGCTTCAGCTCCGCCAATAGCATCAACATTGGGCGGCTTTTGCCACAATGCACCTATTACGCGGCAACCAGCCTGCGGCACTGGCGTGAGACAGGCCGAAGACCCGGATTCATTGTGCCGACGGGCAATCTGGGTAATGCGTTTGCCTGCATCATGACCCGGGAAATGGGCCTGCCGATCGGAGAGATCGTACTTGCAACAAATGCGAACCGGATAATCGCCGACTATCTTGCGGGTTCGGAATGGGCGCCGCGAGCCAGCATTCCAACGCTCGCGTCGGCAATGGATGTCGGCAATCCAAGCAACATGGAACGTTTGAGAGACTTGCTGGGTGACGCAGATGCTCTTAAGAAGCATATCCAGGTCTTTACGGCCAGCGATGAGAATATTGAACAGCAAATCAGACAGAACTATGCCGCATTCGGCTTCGCGATCTGCCCGCACACGGCAACGGCAACTTATGCTTATCAACAGCTGAGTCAGGCGCTGAAAGATGCCAACGACTGGATCATCGTCGCCACTGCACACGCTGCGAAATTCGAACTGATCGTCGAACCATTGATCGGCGATGTAGTGCCGCTACCGGATCCCCTGCAGGAAATCCAGTCGAAGCCGAGCCGGTCGGTATCGATCACCGCCGACATGAGCTCGTTCAAGAAGGCGCTTCATGATCGATTTTGTCTTGACGGCGATGTGCAGGCGGGTGATAAATAGTGGTAACCGATTCCTGTCCGGACACGGAAACCCTGGACGATGAGTGAGCTTCTTCCCGCCGATTTGCTCGGACCCTATCTGCTTTCCCTGCTGCTAGTCGTAATG
>JAPUKV010000086.1 GCA_027295475.1 Pseudomonadota bacterium | reverse complement strand
TTGTCCATACGCGTGGCCAACTCTTCGGCCGCTCTGGCGATATCTTCGTTTAGCGCCTGGGTCGCCGTAAACTCCTCTTCGTAATCCTGCTCGAGAATCTTGTAATCGGCTTCCTGGCGCACCGTAGGATCTGCGGATTCGGTGGTATTGTCGATCTCGACCAGAACGGCTTGCAGGTCCTTCGTCGTGGAATCCACCTCACCCAGATTCTGTTTCGTCGCGTCGACAATCATCGACAGGTCATACTGGCTGTCGTCGTCAATTGGCGGTATTTCTTTGTCGAGGATGGAGTTTTCGTCTTCACGCTCGGGCGGCGGGATGATATCAGTTTGCGAAGAGTCCTCCTCTTCGACCGGCTCCGGCAGGACCATGTCCAGTTCGTCTGCGAAGTCGGTTGATGCCGAGAAGCCGAAATCCTGTGCAACATCGATATCCGCGCCGTCCTGCAGTCCCGTGCCGTCGTCAAAATCAGCATCGAGCGTGATCGACGACGCAACCGGCACCACAAAGTCAACGTCGGTGATGTCGATGGCTTTGGCTTGCTGCACAGGATCAGTCTTGCGGCGGTTAGGTCGCGGCTCAAGCGGCTTTGCAACGGCCATGGAGCCAAATCGTTGCCTGAACATCTGACCGAACAGCAGGAGACCGAGAATCAGCGCAAGTCCGGTGCCACCAAGCCACATCAACCATGACCAGGAACCGCTGGTGCCACCAATGGAGGCACTGTCCCCGCTGGTTTCGCCAGCGGCGACCGGTTGAACCACGCTGGGATCCGTGATTCCTGTATCGGGAAACATCATGGAACCTGTGATATCGCCGTCGACCGGAGCCCCTATCGGAGACACGAACGGGCTGTCGTCACCGAAGACAATGTCTCCGGGCCGGAGGTTCGCAAATTCGGAAATGCCTGTGTCGGGTTCCGAGACTGAAGGCACTTCGATCTCTGGCGCGTCTGATACAGTGGCTGCAGGCCCTTCATCCGGTACAAAAAATATCTCTTCGGTGTCGAGTGCGGCCGGCGCCTCATAACCTGTATAAGCTTGCGCATAGCCGGGCTCACTTGCCGCTGGCATAACAGCTTCGGCAACAATCGGTTCTGATGCTGCAACCGACAGGTCCGGTATCTCGAGCCAGCTACCGGCTTTCAGCCGATTCCGGTCACCGTTGACGAACGCACCTGGGTTTGCGTCAAATATCCGGTCGGCGGCCGGCCATAGTGCGATCGAACGATCGGATATGCGCGAGGCAACATCCCCCAGTGAATCTCCGCTTTGCACCAGGTAGCGGCTGTTTTCGGAGATTGGCGAGCGATCCGTATTCCTGCTCCACTCGAGCCGCGGTTGTGGTTTCGATACCTCGGCCACGGCTGTGGAAGTCACCGCCACGGAAGGCGAAGCGGCGGAAGGCTCCACCACGACAGGCGCCTCTGCAATGGGCTGTGCTGGGTCTATCATCAACGTAAATTGACGCGTGAGGTGTGCCGTATAGGGGCAGTCGACTGAAACCTGCATTGTCAATAATGGTTCCCGAATAGCACGTTTGCCCGTCAGGAGAATCATTCCATCGGCAATGCTGATCGTTGCCCTGCTGATGGAGGGCAGGCCATTGGCCGCGAGACCGGGCCGCAGATAGACGCAATAGTTATGCAGCGCTTCATGCGGGTTCAACGCGTATGCAATGCTTGCGCGTAACGGCTGTCCCAACGTCGAGTTGACTTTCAATTCGCCGAGTTCGAGAGCCGAAGCCGAAACAGCCATCATGCTGCATGCACCGCCAACGGCCATCAGTGCAGGCAACAGCTGCTTGCGGTTGTTTCTGCCTTCGCCGGTGGTCCTGTTCTTTTTGTTATTTCGTTTTGATGCTTTCACAAGTTCATACCCCGGTATTGGTATTGCCCCAAGCGGCAGTTTCGACCGTCCGGTCCATATCAATCACCGAGCAAGCGGCAAAATCCCGGACTAGCAAAGAGATACGGCAGATTAGAGCGACCTGAAAAAGCTGTAAACATACCTTTTCTATGTTTCGGGAATTTACTGCCGATGAAGGTGTTCTCGACGGCAAATGTGTGACGTAAGTCACATTTTCCTGCCGGTTAATTCGGGGACCGTCCACGATTTAAGGGGTTCAACCGGTCTCGGCCGGGCCAAGCTCGGGTTCCTGTAGCACGACCTCTGGCTCGTGGACATAGTGTCCCTGCATGAAGTGTACGCCGAGCTGGAACAGCACGGCCATTGCGTTTGCGTTTTCGACGCGCTCGGCAATGGTTTCTATGTTTCTCTGGGCCGCGGCGGTCGCCACTTTCTGGACACTGTCTTGCATCTTCGTGTCTGTGGTCAACGTGTGCATGAGTTCGCCGTCGATCTTGATGTAATTCGGTTTCAGAATGTCGAGAATCTGGAACCGGTCCTTATCGATACCATAGTGCTCGAGTGCAAATCGCACGCCGAGTTCGCGCAGTTGCTCGACTACTTTCCTGGTCTGTTTGATGTGTTTCGCTGCTTCTCGCTCGGGGATCTGCAGGCAGAGTCTGCCGGGATCCATCTGGCGGTTTTCGAGTTCCTTGGCCAGCCATGGAATCAGCGATGATTCCTGCACCGAATGTCTGGACAGCCGCACAAAAACCTGTGTCGCGGCACCGTCATTACAATAGTTCATCGACGCTGCAATAATCCAGCGGTCGATGTTCTGCATCAGGTTGTTTCGTTCGGCGGCCGGTAGAAATTCGGACGGCAGAATCGCGCTGCCTTGCTCGTCGATCATGCGCACGAGCATGTCGTACATTCCAGCCGACTCGCTTCGCAGGCCTACGATGGGCAACTGGACAAGGCGAAACCGGTTTTCCATGAGGGCGGCCTTGATGCGCTTGATCCAGATGGCATCGTATTTCCTGAGTCGAGTGCTCTCGTCGGTGGACTCACTCAGGCACACCGAATTGCCGCCACTCTGTTTGCCTTTGTCGTGTGCATTCGCGACCGCGGAGATCAACTCTTCGAAGCTGGAATAGACGCCGCTGACTGCACAGACCCCGACCGTGCAGGTCAATGTCGCGGTGTGATCGCCAACCTTGAATTTATATTTTTCTATGTGATCACAGAGCTGCTGCGCCCAGACCTCGGCGTCACGCTCATTGCCACGTTCGAGCAGGGCCATAATGACGGTCCCTTCGAATCGCCCCGCAACATCGCGTGGATGCAGGCGCTTCCGGACCTCCTCGGCGAACTGCGCCAGAACCTCTTCGGTATTCAGGATCCCAACATCGCTGCGGACCTCGGAAAAATCGTCGGGCTTTATGTAGGCGAGCAAATGCAGTCCGGACTTCGGACTGTTTTTGAGACGTTTCTGAATACGCTCCAGAAATTGTGCCCGGTGAAACAACAAAGTTGTCGGGTCGCGCTGGAGGGCGTCGTGGACCAGTTTGGTCGGCTCCTCCGGCTTTTTCTCCGGGGGGGCAATGCGGATCTGCACGTATGAGCCGTCATCAAACTCGACGAATTGAAAGGCGAGTTCGAGCGTATCAGCATCGGTCCGCCCGAGGCTGGATTTCGCGACCAGTTTTTCACCTGGTTGCCACTTCCCCTTCTCGGTGGCAACGATGGCACCCTTTACTGCGGCCTGACTTTCCGCTCCAAAGTAATCCATGATCGTCAGGCCAACGACCTCGTTCTTGTTGGCCGATTTAAATAATTTCAGCCAGGCTGTATTCACTTCCGTGATTATGCCTTCCTGAACATTCGCAATCGCACTCGCAGATCCCTGCATATAGTTGTTTAACTGACGCCGGTACTCTGTTGCAGAGTTGAGGGTCGAGTTGAGCGCGCGTTCGACACGGAAGGCACGGAGTTCCCGCGCCACAACCGCCTGAAGTCTGCCTTTTCTCTCGACTGAAACGAGATCGCAGGCCCCGGCCTGCATCGCTTCCTGAATGCCGGCCTCGTCAACGGTTTCCTTGACTGCAATAACCGGTACTTCAGGCTGGTAGGCGTCTTTGTGTTTGATTACCTGTCGAATTTCGTCCGGGTAACCTTCGCTGTTGAGAATGATAAGGTCGATGCGTTCGGCGCACAGCGTCTCGTCGAATTTCTCCGGACTCGAGATCCAATGGCAGTGCGCGACGTGCCCTGCATCGCGCAGAGTACTGTTTACTCGCTCGACGTCGTCCTGATTTTCACTCAGGACGGCAATCGATATGACTTGTCGCTGGTTCAAATGACCGTCTCTATGTAGCGTCCCTGGTACCAATTTGCCCGTGGCAGCGAAGACGCGCCGATATCATGTACAGGGCAGATGAGTCTAACCAAGACACCCAGACTAGTCCCGGCCGCGACCCCAAAACCGTGACGGGTATCAAATTATCGCAACAAATGCAGGGCGCGCCCTGCATCCGGGGCGTTTGTCCTGTGGCAATATCGATACTTCGGCCAGCATAAGCTGTTGTTTCGTGGGGGACTTGCAGCAGGTATAGTGGCCACTGACGTAGTGGCCAGCGACGATTACGTGCCCCAAAGTCAGCGGTAAACCAACACCAAGACAATGGCCAATTACAGCACTAACGAATTTCGATCCGGGCTCCGGATCATCATCGATGGCGACCCCTGTGTCATTGTGGAGAACGAATTCGTCAAACCCGGCAAGGGGCAAGCGTTTAATCGCGTCAGGATTCGCAACCTGAAGACTGGAAAGATCGTCGACAGGACATTCAAGTCTGGTGAGAGCGTCGAAGCAGCCGATGTTCTGGAAACGGAAATGCAATTCCTGTATGCCGATGGTGAGTACTGGCACTTCATGCTGCTCGATACATACGAGCAGTTTGTCGCCGATGAAAAGTCTGTTGTCGACGCAAAAAAATGGTTGACTGATCAGGATTTATGTCAAATTACGCTCTGGAATAACAGGCCGCTGCTCGTCGAGGCGCCCAACTTCGTCGAGCTCGAGATTACCGAAACTGACCCCGGTGTGAGGGGAGACACTGCGAGTGGCGGCGTCAAGCCGGCGACACTCATAACTGGTGCGGTTGTTCGCGTACCATTATTTGTGGAGCAAGGCGAGGTAATTAAAGTCGATACACGCTCCGGAGAATATGTCTCGCGCGTCAAATAAATTCAAAGCCGCCGTTCTTGCGCTTGAGACTCTTAATGAACAATTCACACAGTGATTCCACGCCCTCCTGATCGTGGCTGCTGAAGCGCGCTAATCGCGGACTGTCTATATCGAGCACGCCTAACAGTCGGCCGTCTGAGATCAGCGGTACGACAATCTCTGATCTCGATGCAAGATCACAAACAATGTGTCCGTCGAAGTCATGCACATCAGACACCCTTAAGGTCATCATTTGCTCGGCGGCGACTCCGCAGACGCCTCGTCCCATCGGAATGCGGACACAAGCTGGCTTGCCCTGAAACGGACCAAGCACGAGTTCGTTGTCACGCAACACGTAGATGCCCAGCCAGTTAATATCGGGCAGGGCGCCGAAGGCGAGCGCGACAAAAAGTGCCGCATTCGCCAGTGCGTCCGATTCATCTTTTAACAGGGCATAGAGTTGCGCGCCCAGCACGCTGTAATCAACAGAATGATCGTCAGTCATTTTCGTTCCGCCGCTCGAAAGCAAAACTTAACGCCTGCCGGATATCGCCGGTGCCTTCATTCAACATGTGCACGCGGTCGAACCCTACCGCAACACCCGCACAAGCCGGCAACCCGGACGCCAATGCCGCGATAAACGCCCTGTCAATCGGCCGTTGCGGTCTTCCGGCCAGTTTACGGGCGCTCTGATCGGCCTCGAATCGACTGCTTTGTTCTTTGGCATCAACGAGTTCCACGTAACCATTGGCAAGCTCAAGGTCGCCGGCAAAGACCTCAAACCTGTCGGCAACGGATGCATCGTCGGGGCAGATCCGTGAGAGCGCAGCCTGGCTGGCAGGATAGTGGCACAGTGCCGTGAGTCTGTCTGTTGGAAATTTGCTTGAGATTTTTTCGGCAAGAATCAGATCGAGCCAGTCATCGCGGCTGTCTCCGAGTGACTGTTTGAGTTGATCGTCCGCGGCCGCTGCTGCCGAGAGGGTCTCGATGTCGGCTGTCGATGAATCGATGCCGGCAAACTCGGCAAACGCTTCCGCATGACTCAGCAGCATGGGTGCCTTGTCAAAGCGTTTCGCATCGACAAGGGTCGTGATGAATTCAAGTGTGTCCTGCACGATGTCGTTCAGGCCGAAGTCCAGTCGATACCATTCGACCATTGTGAATTCGGGCTGATGGTAACGGCCTGCTTCAGCGTCGCGGAATACCTTGCAGATTTCGAAGATGTCGGGATAACCCGCGCTGAGGAGCCGCTTCATGCAATACTCAGGTGATGTCTGCAGAAACCAGGACTTATCGGGATCTAATTGCAGCGTGACTTCAATACTTTCTATGTGCGGGTCGCTGGCCGCAAAACGGGACAGTATCGGTGTGTCAACTTCAAGAATATTCCGTTCCTCAAAAAAGACCCTGGCACGTTTCAACATCGCAGATCGGCGTGAAGCGGATGCAACACTCGATAATGGTTGCCAGGTTGGCTGTGTGGTCATCACTAGTGGTCCAACAAATCTTTTTATTTCACTATTCGTCCCAGCGATTCGCCCATCCTGAGTGCTTCTCCTGATTCCAGTCCGGACCTCCAGTCGCAAACGCCGGGCGGCAACAGCAAGATGATCGTCGAGCCCATGTTGAACCAGCCAAGTAGATCGCCTTTGTTAACTGTTTTCGGTTGAGACGATGATCGCAAGTCGATGTTTTCGACCACGTGTCCCTTGCGTGGCCTTATTTCCCCGGTCCATGGCGTCGTAATGCTGCCGACATTCAACGCGCCAACGAAGATCAGGACCATGGGGCCGGCGGACGTCCGGAAGTGGCAAATGAGTCGCTCGTTTCGCGTGAAGAGCCCGCGAAGGAATGACACCGTTGTCTCGTTGACACTGAAAAGCGATCCCGGGACAAAATGTACGGCGACAAGCTCACCTGCAAGCGGCGCATGTACCCGGTGATAGTTAAAAGGCGCCAGGTAAATAGTCGCGAACGAACCGTCATAGTAACGTTGCGCCTCATCGAGGTCTGTTGCCAGCAATTCTTCAAGGCTGTAGTCATGTCCCTTTGCCTGCAACACCGCATTCCTCTCGATGCTCCCTGCCGCACTGATAATTCCGTCTGCGGGAGACACGATCGACAAATCCGATGAGTCGATCGGGCGCGAACCGTCTGCCAGTTCCCGAGTGAAGAAATCATTGAAGCTTATGAAACCGTCCGGCACGGATTTCTGTACTTCATCCAGGTTGACCTCGTAGAACTTTACGAAACTGCGAATCAGAAAGTCCTTGATCAACCGTACTCGTATGTGCGCGAGGCGATAGACAATTGCCGTGATCAGACGCTTCGGCATCATGCGCTGAAAAAGCAAGAACAGTTCTGCGATAAAAACGGCCATTATGATCCCTGGTAGCCTAACAAGCTTATTTTCTGGTTTTAAGTTGCGTGTTTACAATGAGTATACCGCCGGCGTTGTACTCGAATTGTAGCGTCACCGATTGGCCCGGAGCTAACTCGCTTACCGGTTCGATCAGCATGAGGTGTTTGCCACCCGAGACGAATTGCGTGCGGGTTCCTGCATCCAGTGTCAATGACTCCAGCCTGCGCATGCGAATTACGTCGTCAACGGTCATGCTTTCATGAATTTCAACTGTCGCGAATTCCGGACTGGATACCTGCTGGATGGTTAGCGCCTCTTGACTGTGGTTGTGAAGCGTCAGGTAGGCGGCGGAGACTTCGCTGCCCGGAAGCGGGGCAAAGGCAACCACACCCGTCGCGGTCAGAGGCGGCCCGGATTCGCCGCAGCCTGCGATTAGTACCGCCAGATACAATACGAGGAGAATCGGCCTGCGAAAAATCAAAGTCACTTCGATTCCAGGATCAGCGGCAAGTCATGCAAGAGCTTTTCAACGCTCTGCGGTGCGCTGAACAAGGCATGAAACTCGGCGGACGGGTTGATTACCAGCACAGCAGCAGAGTGATCGACGTTGTAGCCGCCGTCATCGCCAGGGGATTTTGCGAAAAAGATGCCGAGCCGCTTTGTCAGTTTCTGCAACTCACTCAAGGCACCCGTCAGCCCGATGATGTCTTGGCCGAAGTAAGAAACATAGGATTTCAGGACTTCGGCGTCGTCTCTTTCCGGATCGACACTTATCAATATGATTCTAGGCAAAGTCGCTGCGGCTCGGCCCTGGGCAGCCAACTTTTCCCTCGCAACAGCCAAACTTTGCATGGTCGCGGGACAAACGTCGGGGCAGTGGGTAAAGCCGAAAAAGAGCAGACTCCAGCTGCCTTTCAGTGATTCTCGCGTAAACGTGCTGCCGTTGTGGTCAATTAGCGTAAAATCCGGCAAAACCATCGGTGATGGAAGAACTGTTGCGTATTCCGGCCGTGCGACCGGCCCCGTATACGCGCGCATGAAAAACCATCCGCCGCCGATCAAGGCAATCGCAATCAGGACGAACGCAAAATGTATTCTTGGATGGCTCATATGCCGTGCATTCTAACCTCTGATGGCGCTGTCCGACCGCCAAGGATGGCGCGATTGCAGGTGTTGCAGGAGTATGCACCCGCCTGACGGGCGATGGCTTTTCGATGCACCAGAATTTCAACAATAAGCCCCCGCAAACTGTCGCGGATTTCATCCGCCAGACGGCGACTGCCTTCGAAAATGCCGGGCTAAGCTACGGACACGGCACCGACAATGCGCTCGACGAAGCGGCCTATCTGGTATTTGCGAGGCTCGGCCTCGACCATGCACGGGCCGAGCAACACTACGCCCGGGAAATAGATAAAAAAGAATCGGTACTGCTTGCGCTACTGGTTGAAAAACGCATCCGCGAGCGAGTGCCGGTGGCTTACCTGGTGAGGCAGGCCTGGTTCGCGGGCCTCGAGTTCTATGTCGATGAACGGGTTGTGATTCCGCGTTCTCCGCTAGCCGAAATCATCCTTAACCGCTTCGAGCCCTGGGTGGATCCGGGCAGCGTCCGCCGCGCCGCCGACCTTGGCACCGGCAGCGGGTGCATCGCCATCGCGATGGCGATTGCTTTTCCCAATGCCGTAATTGACGCGGTGGACATCTCGCAAGACGCCTTGGGTGTAGCCGCGATCAATGTCGATCGGCACGCCCTGAAAAGACGCATCCGGCTGATTCGATCCGTTTTTTTCAACAATCTGGAGCATGTCCGCTACAACCTGATCGTCAGTAATCCGCCCTATGTCGATCGGCATGACATGAACGATCTGCCGCCCGAATTCCGACACGAGCCGGCAGATGGGCTGGCTGCCGGCGATGATGGTCTGGATTCGGTCATAACGATCCTGCATGATGCGTCACGTTTCCTCGCTGAAGACGGAATACTTGTTGTCGAAGTGGGCAACAGCCAGGCGGCGCTCGAGCAACGGTTTCCGGAGATCGCGTTCGTCTGGCTTGAATTTGAACATGGGGGCAGCGGCGTATTCCTGCTGACCCGAGACGAGATTGATGGCTATCAGGATGTCATAGACAGGGCAGCATCCGAGCGGAACTAGTACTCCGTCAAGGTGATATTGATGGTTTCAGAGCCACCCAGATGATCCAAGACAAGGCGCAGTCCGCAGGGAATGGCAGGTCCTTTACAAGGACTGCAACGCCGTATTGGATCATCCGGGCAGCTCCCTTCGGGCGAGCCGTGCAGCGGTCGTCCGCGGTGTTGCGCCTCCTGGCAAGGACGCGCCATGACCGGCAAGGTGCGCCTGGCGGCCAACCGCTTCACGACTCGCTGAGCCCATCAATATCACCTTGACGGAGTACCAAGATGTCGGGCAACAGTTTTGGAAAAATCTTCACGGTCACGACCTATGGTGAGAGCCACGGCCGTGCGCTTGGCTGCATAATTGATGGCTGCCCGCCGGGCATGCCACTCGATGAATCGGACATCCAGGCCGATCTTGAACGCCGCAGGCCGGGGAAGTCACGGCACACGACCCAGCGCAAGGAACCCGATCAGGTACAGATCCTTTCCGGCGTCTTCGAAGGCCAGACAACGGGAACGCCGATTGGTCTGCTCATCGAAAACAAGGACCAGCGCTCGAAGGACTACAGCGACATCAAGGATAAGTTCCGTCCGGGCCACGCGGACTATACCTATCAGCAGAAATACGGCATCCGCGACTATCGGGGTGGCGGCCGCTCATCGGCCCGCGAAACGACCATGCGAGTGGCCGCCGGAGCAATTGCCCGGAAGTACCTGCGGCAACGGCTCGGGATCGAGATCAAGGGCTACATCTCGCAGCTCGGACCGATCAAGCTCGAGGCCAAAGACCTGACGGCTGTCGATGAGAATCCGTTTTTCTGTGCCGATCCGGAAAAAATTCCAGAGCTCGAGAAGTTCATGGACGAATTGCGCGAGGAGGGTGATTCGATCGGCGCCAGGATCAGCGTGCTGGCGACGAATATTCCGCCTGGACTTGGGGAACCGGTGTTCGACAAGCTCGAAGCGGACATTGCACATGGCTTGATGAGCATTAATGCAGTAAAAGGCGTCGAACTTGGCGCCGGTTTCGCCGCCGTGAATCAACGCGGCAGTCAGCATCGCGACGAGCTGTCGGCGGACGGCTTTAATAAGAATGATGCCGGCGGCACGCTGGGTGGCATCTCGTCCGGCCAGGACCTGCTGGCCAGCATCGCGCTTAAGCCGACCTCGAGTATTTCCGTTCCCGCTGCCACCGTCGATAAAAAGGGCAAAGCCACTGAGATCGTAACAACGGGCAGGCATGACCCCTGCGTAGGTCTGCGGGCGACACCGATTGCCGAGGCGATGATCGCGTTGGTGTTGATGGACCACTATCTCAGGCATCGCGCACAAAACGCGGATGTCGAATCGGGTACGCCGGTAATTACGCGAAAAACCAGGTAGCTGGTCATACTCGCGTGCCGTTCATAGATTAGAGTCAAGCTGAGAGGACAATCGAACCCACATGGCGGAGTCATTTGATATCGCGGTTGTCGGCGCGACCGGTATGGTCGGCGAAAGCACGCTGGAGATATTGTCCGAGCGAAAATTTCCGGTCGGCACCGTGCATGCACTGGCCAGCGAACGGTCAGTCGGCACAGATGTTAATTTCGGTAACCGGAGTCTGGAGGTCGAAAACCTGGCGGATTTCGATTTTTCGCAGGTGCAAATCGGATTTTTCTCTGCCGGCGCATCTGTGTCGGACGAGTACGCGCCCAAAGCAGCGGCATGCGGTTGCGTTGTCATCGATAACACATCCCGCTTTCGTTACGAAGATAATATTCCGTTGGTTGTTCCTGAAGTAAATCCGCAGAGGATTGCCGATTACAAAGCAACGGGCATCATTGCAAATCCGAATTGCTCGACGATTCAATTGGTCGTTGCGCTAAAACCGATTTATGATGCAGTGGGCATCAGTCGAATCAATGTCTCGACCTATCAGGCGGTGTCGGGTGCCGGCAGAAGCGCTGTCGAAGAACTGGTTCGCCAGACCACGGCCCTTCTGAACGGCCAACCGATTGAAGTCGAAGGCAACGCCAAGCAGATTGCGTTTAATGCAGTGCCGCATATCGATCAATTCCAGGATAATCGCTACACCAGGGAAGAAATGAAAATGGTGTGGGAGACGCGAAAGATTCTCGGTGACGAAAAAATTGCCATCAATCCGACGGCTGTACGCATTCCGGCATTCTTCGGCCACTCCGAAGCGGTCCACATAGAGACGGAACGCAAGATTTCGGCTGAAGAAGTCTGCGAACTGATGCGAGGCGCCCCCGGTATAGAGCTCGTGGACGGCACGGAGACCGGCGCGTACCCGACAGCCGTCACGGAAAGCTCCGGAAACGACCTGGTATACGTCGGACGAGTCCGCGAAGACATCAGTCATCCACTGGGTATTAACCTCTGGGTGGTGTCCGACAACATACGTAAAGGC
>JAPUKV010000085.1 GCA_027295475.1 Pseudomonadota bacterium | reverse complement strand
ATCCCAGGACAATCACGCTGATCTCAAGCTCGTACAGTGGTTTTTCGTAGTTCATTGATCTTCTCCAGTCAAGCGGGTTTTCCAAGGCCTCTATCCTGATTTGCCCTGACCGTCAGGGCCTGACGGAACGCTGATTCATTGCCGAAGAAGTTCTGATGAAAACCTGATTTTGGCCGGAAACCAGCATCGCCGATCCTGCAGGGCGCCGACTGGCTAGTGGTCCAGGCAGACACATGCCGGAGCTCGTCCAGCCGGACGATAAGCATGGCGGCAAACGATTCCGGTGCTCAGGCCGTGCCGGCGATCTATGCCTCAGCCTGTTGCTCGAGACTTTCCTGACGCCACTCGAACACATTCAGTTCGATGAAAACGAAGGCGAGCAACCAAAGAAACGCATCCCAGAAGTCGACGAAGTCGCCTTTGACGCCCCAGTAGATGGCCGCGAGTAACAGCACTGAATAGAGGGCGAATTTACTCGAATTGCTGACACGTAGAAGCATGCCCTCTAATCTGTTCTTCTCCTGCAAGAAGACGTCCAGTTCGAGCACCATGACCACCAGTAGCCAGACTGCCGAGTTGATGACATCAACCCAGGCGAGGCGCGTAATGTCTCTCAGGCCGAGGGCGTCGACCACAGCTGTCAGACCGGATAACTGAAAGAATGAGGTCGCAGTTGAAACCGTCGCGCAGTTGGCAGCAGTAATTACTTCGTATTCATCGAAATCGACGGCGTAGGCCCATTGATTGGCGACGAGTGAACAAAGATCGCTGACATTTGCCAGTGGAACTGCGTTAAAAAGAAACAGAAGTTTGCTGACATAGCCATAAAAGGCGTACACGATAAATGCGTAACAAGTCGCACGTATTCCGTGCAAGGTCCAGGTGACTCGCCGCGTGAACTGCTCATCGGGAAGCACATAGGTCTCGAGCTCGAACATCAGCAGCAAAACAACCCATGCTGCGGTGTCGATACTCGCGGCAAAGCCTTCGATAATGTCTTCCAGGGCGACGCCGTTCACGAAACGATGCGAAGCTGCAGCCCATTCCTCTGCAAAGAACAAATACACATTCAACGTCAGCAACGCATAGACGGTGTACTTGAATAGCTGGAAGACGTTTTCGCGGCTGATATT
Organism: Pseudomonadota bacterium; assembly: GCA_027295475.1. Next base: position 16,055 of record JAPUKV010000085.1, on the reverse strand, counting down.
CAATACGATGGGCTGTTTTTTCCTGCGAGTGCGTCAATCCTAGCAAATCACCCTGACGAGTGATTCGCTTGGTCGGCCCAAGCAGCAAAGGTCAATCCCGGTAATCGTCACGGCGCATCGTAAATCCGTCCCGTAGGACGGCACGGACTACCAGAGGCACCCATCTGGATAAAGCGGATATCACGCTGCCCTGCAATCAGGCCGTTAATGGGGTCCTCAGCAATTCATCAGACATTACTCGGCAATTTGTCAGAACTCAGGTGCCCGAAAATGCAATAGTACGTGCCCATTTGATCAATCGCTCATTTGAAAAGGGGCAAACGATGGCCGGAGGCAATTCCCGCAAAGCGGACCACACCGGCAAGCTTGGGAGGGAGACAACTTTTGACAAAGTTGCGTTAGATGCGGCGAGACGCTGGAAGCGGCTCGACCTCGACAAGGCACGGGCCGAGCTTTTTCACCAAAGGGCCCGTGATAACGCCGCCACATATCGGAGAAACATCGAGTCCTATATCGGTACGGTTGATATACCGGTAGGTCTTGCCGGCCCGCTACGAATCAACGGGCGGAACGGGACGGTAATTTATCAGGTGCCCCTCGCGACAACGGAGGCGGCCCTGGTTGCCTCATACCAACGAGGGTCCCGGCTGATCACGGCCGCCGGCGGATGCGACGTGCGAGTACTTGATCAAGGCGTGAGCCGGGCACCGATGTTTGCATTCGAGGGCCTGGTCGATGCCGAACGGTTTGCCAGATTCATTAAAGACCACAGCGGGGAATTACACGCCGTCGTCGCGAAAATCACATCACATGGACGGCTAATCGGCGTCCGCCCGGTTGTCGAAGGAAATCACGTTTATGTCGATCTGCGCTTCAGGACCGGCGACGCGTCGGGCCAAAACATGGTGACCTTCGCTGCAGATGCTGTTTGCAAGGCCATACTGGAGCAGGCGCCCGTCAAGCCCGAGCATTGGTTTCTCGAAGCAAACTTTTCCGGCGACAAGAAGGCATCGTTAAAAACACTCGGTGACGTCCGTGGCAAACGGGTTGCTGCAGACTTATACATTCCGCGTGAACTTGTCCGTCAACGGCTGCACACGACGCCGGAAAGAATAGTGGATTACTGGTATGCCGGTGCGCTAGGAGGCGTCATGAGCGGTACAACGGGCATCCAGGGACATTTCGCAAATGGGCTGGCTGCACTTTATCTGGCTTGCGGACAGGACGTCGCCTGCGTCGCGGAATCGGCGACGGGTACGACGCGTTTCGAGAGGACGGCAGAAAACGATCTTTATGCCTGCGTGACATTACCGAACATCATGGTAGGCACGGTCGGTGGTGGTACCGGGCTACCGAGTGCCAAGGCGTGTCTGGACATTCTTGGACTTGCAGGCGCGGGCAAGAGCATCGCACTGGCGGAGGTGTGCGCCGGCATCGTTCTGGCAGGTGAACTATCGATAGTCGGGGCGCTGTGCTCCGGCGATTTTGCGACGGCTCATCTTTCACTCTCGCGTGGTGAGTCCATGAACAAAAACGGATGATAAGAGGGGTCGTTCGCGGTCCTGGATCACGGTCTTCCTGTTACATCAGTTCTTATTCGACAGCTCCAGCAGCATCCACTCGATGTAACGTCGCTCCATGCGCTCCATGCCGGAGAATGGGCCTGGTCGGTAATATTGTGAATGCACGCCTTTCCAGTTATTTACGATGATTTTTTCATCGGCATGAGTCGTAACGTCCCACAGCCACATCAGCTCGTTGCGGTCGTAGTCCTTGCCTTCGACCGCATCTTTTCGAACGAACCAATGAATCTTGCATTGACAGTTCTTGTGATCGACGGGGCTGAATACGTAGCCGACGACGTGGTCGCTGTAGGCAAGAAAGAAAGTAAAAGGCCCCAACGTGAAGTCTGATGCACCGCCGTCATACTCTTTCAGTTCGCCAAGCAAGGGCGCTAGCGGTTCACCGTCGCGACTACCGGTCTTGTAGCCTTCGAACAAGGCGGTGCGGCTGTAGCCGTATCCCTGTTCACCGGATTTTGCGTACGTGTCGATAAAGTCATGTTCGATGTCTTTCAGCCCGCAGGCAGCCATTCTCTGGCGCATGGGTCCCTGGATCCGATCCCGTTTCTGCGGATCGAGCATCAAGGTGTGCATTTTGGCGTACTCGGGGTGCGCCGTCGCGCAGTGATAGCACTCCTGGTAGTTTTCAATCGCCAGCTTCCAGTTCGCGGCAATAGGATAGGTCTTACTCGCCGCAACTTTCAGGTTTTCGAAATCGAACATGGCCATCGGCTCAGCAAGATCGCGCTGCGCGCCTTCGATCGATGGCGGGTCATCACAAAAACAGACAAAAATTAGGCCGCTAAGGAGGCTCAGCGAGACCGGATGGAGGCCGTATGCTTCTTTGTTGAAGTCCTCCCGCATCGACCGCGCGCCGATCAGTTTCCCGTCGAGGTCGTACGTCCAGCCGTGGTACGGGCATTCGAATTTTCTCTTGTTGCCACGGTTTTCCAGGCAGACGAGAGATCCACGATGCCGGCAGATATTGGCGAATGCCCTGATTTTTCCGTCTTTACCCCGCACGATGATGGCGGACTCGTTTGTCAGGCTGAATACCAGGTAGTCGCCCGCGTCAGGGATCTGCGAGGCATGGCCGGCCAGGATCCAGTTCCGCGTGACGATACGATCCAGCTCCAATTGATAGATCTCGGGATCGGTATAAAAGCGCTGATCGAGTGCCCAGCCCGGCTTCTGGCTGGCGATCAGGTCTGCGATGGATGCATTGTCTGACATGCAGGAAACTAGTGGTCCAACAAGGGATTCAAGGGGAAAAAAACCAGCATGAAGATACCACAACGTCGCGATATCGGGATGACCCTGTTCATTATTTGAAACTCGCAGTAAAGTGAGTCCAGTGGTTTTTTTGGTAGATTGCCATGGCCCCTGAAAACAAGATGCTGAATTTCATTCGGGACCGCGACTGGCGGATCTGGTTCGGTATCGTCGTCACCGTTATCTGGCTGGCTGGCGGCGCATGGTATGTCGCGCTGGTAACAGAAACCGAGCCGACGCAGAATTTCTCTCTTGAGGCCGTCGGCAGCTTCCTCGAAGGCGCGTTCGCGCCCCTGGCCTTCCTGTGGCTCGTACTAGGCCTTTTCATACAGCAACGCGAGTTGGTACGAAATACGGAGGAGTTACGCAAAACTTCCGAGCAGTCGGAGAAACAGACCCAGGCGATAGCTGCGACGGAGATGAATGCGCGACAGGAAACATTCTTCAAGATTGCAGATAACGTCAAGCATCAGCTTGGCGGCATCTCCGGCATGCTCTATGTAGGGGGCCTTGGCCCGGTCGGCAGCGGCAGGTTCGATCGCGACCAGCTGGACGAATACTTCAACCGTGTAGCCGCGGGCGACTGGGGTATCTTCGCGCGTTTGTTTATCAGCATGGATTTCCTGGAGGAGGGCGGCCTGTCGGAGCTGCTCTATGGCACCGATATCAGGACCAGCCATTCGAAAAATTTCATGCACACCTTCGAACGTCTGTGCCGGCTTGCCAGGAACTGCGACGTCGACGGCATCATCGAAGACTCGCTGATGCAAAGCGCGCTTGGCTTGCTATATCTTCGCATGCAGAAGCACCGGCCGGAAGATGAGGCGGACTCCAAAGAGCGCAGTGTCAATCAGTGAGCAACGCTTGCACTGGCGGCCGTTTCTGTTTCGACACCTGCGTAGTAGACCCAAACGTTCTCCTCTCCCGTCAACAACTCGATGTACTTGGGATGGATGAATAAGGTCTCACGTCCCGACTTGTATTCACGCAAAACGCCCAGTTCGCAAAGCTGTTTCAGATAGACGGATGCTGTCTGGCGTTTAGCGACGCCCGCCGCGACCAGGTTGCCGATACGGCAATAGGGTTGCTTGAACAGGGCTTCGACGAGCTCCCAGGAATAGGTCTTCGGCAGCTGCTCCTGCACATATTGGCTCGTGTGCTGCATGAGCTCGCGTATTGCCTTGATCTTCTCGGTCGTCCAGGTGCAAGTTTCTTCTACGCCGTTCAGGATAAACAGGATCCAGGGGCCCCAGGCCTGTTTTCGCGTGACGTCCAGGAGCAGGCGATAGTAGTCACTCTTGTGCTGAATGACGTGGCGACTCAGATAAAGAATCGGGGTGTCGAGCAGGCCCTGTTCGACAAGAAACAGGATATTCAGGATCCGTCCGGTACGGCCATTACCGTCAGCAAACGGGTGAATTGCCTCGAACTGGTAATGCTGGACAGCCATTTTGATCAGCGGGTCGATCTCGGTGTTGCCGTGCATGAAATTCTGCCAGTTCTCCAGTTTCTGGAGCAGCAGCTCCTGGCCGGTCGGCGGCGTGTAAATGAGCTCTCCAGTCGCCCGGTTTTTGAGCTTCGTTCCAGAATCAGCTCGAATATCTAGCTCTATATCTTTGATAGTACTACATATTTGTATTGCCATATCCGTCGTAAGCATGCCCTGGCGGGCCATTTTGCTGCCTTCAAACAAGGCCGTGCGGTAGCGTAGCGCTTCTTTCGTCGCAGCATCCGCTTTGTCGTCGATGTCGACGAACTCGAACAGCTTGTCGGTGGTCGTGACGATGTTCTCGATCTCGGAACTGGCCCGCGCCTCGAGGAGCGGCAAGGCATTCACGAGGACGGCCGCGTTCGGAATCAGCTCGGCGGCCTGTTTGAGCTCGGCCAGGGCAACCCTGGCTTTGATGCATTGCTTCAGGATGTCGTTAGACTCGATCTGCTCTGCCGGTGGTGGCAGCAATGGCAGGTCGTTGTAGGGCTTACTCGGATCAAATTCAGCCATGTAGCCGGGCTCCTGGCGCTTGTTCGCTCATTGGTCGATTCCATCGACAGTTTGCTGAGATATGTCGAAAAATACCAGTTTTATCGACATATCCTCCCAACGTGTCGATTTCATCGACTGCTTGGGCTGATGTGTCGATAAATGAGCATTTTATCGACAGGTCCGGAGTATAGGTCGATCAGCTCGACAGGTGAGTGATGCAGTTCCGGTTACGCTGGATTCGACGTAAATTGATGCTAACCGGCGCTTGAGACAGAGTTACTGCGCCATAGCGCTGGCGTAATCGAGCGCCAGGCCGACCATCGTTCGTACCCCGACAAGCAGGGCGTCCTCATTGGCATCGAAAAACGGCGAGTGATTGGCAGGTGCTTCACCGGCGGCGACACCTTCCTTATTGACGCCGAGCATCAGATAAAGCCCCGGTATGTGCCGTTGAAAGTGGGCAAAATCGTCCGCGCCGGTGATCAGAGGATGCTCGTTGACGTTGCCGTCGCCAGCGGCATGGCGGAGGGTCGGCATCATGCGATCCAGCAACTCGGGGTCATTTACCGTCACCGGTGAATAAGGCTCGATCGTGACGGTTGCCGTTGCGCCGGACGCTTCCGCAATAAGCCTGACAGTGCGACGCAGCTTCGCATGGAGGTTCTCCCTGACGCCTGCATCGAAGGTGCGAATCGTGCCGAGCATTTCGACTTCATCGGGAATAATGTTGCCGCGAACGCCCCCATGGACGCTGCCAATCGTGATGACGGCAGGGCCCTTGGTGATATCGAGCTGTCTGCTTGGGATCGCCTGGAGCGCCGTCATGATCTCTGCGGCCACAAAAACAGGGTCTACACCTTTCCACGGCGAGGACCCGTGTGTTTGACGCCCTTTGACGTTGATCTGCAGCCAGTCGGCTGCGGCAAGAAAACTCCCGGACCGGTAGTTAATCGTTCCTGCACGCACTGGCCAGGCATGCAGGCCGAAAATAGCCTCCGGAGCGTCTGCCCCGTGCAGCACGCCTTCTTTAATCATCAGCTTTGCGCCGCCTTCCTCGCCGGCGGGTGCACCTTCCTCTGCCGGCTGGAAGAAGAATTGTATGGTGCCGGATATCTTGTCCCGGTTGCTGGCCAGCACTTCGGCAGCACCCATCAGAATCGCCACATGTGTGTCGTGACCGCAAGCATGCATGACACTGACTTGCTTGCCGTTGTATTCGGCTTTGACTTTCGATGCAAACGGCAGGCCGGTTTGTTCTGCAACGGGCAGGGCATCCATGTCGGCGCGCAACGCGATCGTCGGGCCGGGCCTGGCACCTTTAAGGATGCCGACGACGCCGGTATGGGCAATGCCCGTTCTCACTTCATCAAACCCGAGCCCTTCGAGGTGCTCGACGATTTTTCTGGCTGTTTCGAATTCGCGGTTGCCAAGTTCCGGGTTTTGATGAATGTCACGGCGCCAGCCAATGACTTTCGACTCAACAGATGCGAATGCGTCATCGAGCTTGTGACCAGACTCCTCAGCATGACCTGCAAACCCAAATAGAAGGCATACGACAATAAATACGCTGATTCTCATGTTTCAGACTCTCCAGAGGGTTTCTTGACGATTTTCAGATAGATTAGCAGGGACGCAACCAGGCCGACGCCGCATATCGCCGCAGTCGTCAAAAAGAAATAACGATAACCAGCGGCGCCCGGGAAGGTGTCCAGAAGAATGCCGCCCAGGAGCGGCATAAAGATGTCCGGTGTAAAGCCAACCGCAGATATGATACCTGCCGCAGTACAGGTCATTGCCAGCGGCACGCCTCCTTCTGCCAGTAACGCGAAATAGATTCCGCGCATTGCGAATACCGCGAGCGATGCGATGGCAACCATAAGCAGCATCACAGAAACCATTGCTGATTTGCCGGGCAGTATAGCGACGATAACGTAACTGGCAATCAAAAATACGAATAACCAGGCAACAGACCTGGCGATGCCGAATTTATCAGCGATGAAACCGGCGATTAATGCTGCAACCGGCTTCAGCCACATTTTCCCGACGCTGATTGCTGCTCCGATGGTGACGCTCAGGGCAAAAATATCGGTCGCATAGGACGTAAATCGAAACAAGCCCCAATAAGCACTGTATCCCGTAAGAATGACGATTGCTATCAACCAGACGATCGGCATTTTCAATACGCGGATGATTTCCCGAAGACCGATTCTGGATTTTTCGCCGGCACCGTGGCTTTGCCCGACCGTGTCTTCCAGTACGAACCACGCAAGGATCCCGAGCAGAATGAAGAGTGCTGAAAACTGAGTAATGACCATGGACAGGGCGAGATCGCCGCTGCCAAGTGCTGCAAAGACGGCGAGGAATGCCATGGAAGTCAGCACTTCTCCGAAGCCGCGGCCGGTCTCCAGGATGCCGAAAGCTCTACCCTGTTGGTCGGGTGGCGCCCAGTTGCGTGTAATGCGGATCATTGCTCCCCAGAAAAGAAAAGTAATACTGACACCCCAGAACGCATGAATCGCGAGGCTCATTTCGTAGCCTGGGAAGGTAGCAAAGTAGAGACCGGTTGCCCCGGTCGACAAAAGTGAAGTCGATATCAGCTTCCTTGGCGACGCGCGGTCTGCCAACCAGCCACCGGGAAAATATGAAACCAATGCCGTTACGCCAAAAATACTCATCAGAGAACCAACCTCAGTGTTACTGAGGTCCAGCGCCCGGGCTATCGGAATGTAATAGACTTCCTGCAGGAACGGCAGAAGAAAAATGACGCCGCCGGAAATACTCAAGACGGTCATGATCAGCCAGCGACGCAGGGTCGATGTCATTCTTATCCTCTTGGTCAGGCCGGGTGGTTTTCGATAGTACCCGCATGCAACGATCGAGTGTGATTTTACATAGCACTGTCCAAGCGAGATGGGGCCAGCGAATATGGGCTGTCACAGGTCGCCGACTGGCGACATCGTGACTGCGATAAGGCTTGCGCCTATGATTGGCTTTATTGGGCATTGCACCGGAGAATTACCGTGCAGCATTCTGACGCTGTTCGATCTCTGTCGACATTAGGATTGATGTTATTCCTGTCCGCTTGCGGAGGAGGGGCTTCGACACAGTCCGTCACTACGCCACCGCTGCCACCACCGTCGTCGGGCTCGTTGGAGACGGATGTGCGAAGGGTTTTCAGTCAGCTGACGTTTAGTCTTCCGGTCGCACTAAAGCAGGCGCCGGGCGATAATTCACGCTGGTTCGTCGTCGAAAAGTCTGGTGTGGTCAGAGTGTTTGATAATGACCCGAACGTATTATCCAGTTCCGTGTTCGTCGATATTCGCGATCGCGTAAATTCCGGACCGAACGAGGCCGGACTTCTTGGCATGGCCTTTCATCCGGATTTTACAATCAACGACCAGGTTTACGTTTCCTACACACGAACCGGGACACCGTTGGTGTCGGTCCTCTCCCGTTTTACGCGCGATCCGGCAACAGGCAATCTTGACGAGTCGTCAGAGTTCGAAATCCTGACTGTCCCTCAGGAGTTTTCAAATCATAACGGCGGCAATATTGCTTTTGGACCGGATGGAAATCTCTATATCGGGTTTGGTGATGGTGGTAACGGGGGAGATCCGAACGAACGCGCGCAGGACACAAATTATATCCTAGGCAGCATCCTGCGCCTTGACGTTGATGTCACGCCGCCGGCCCGGTATGCAATTCCAGCGACAAATCCGTTTTCGTCAAATACCGACTGCGTCGACGGCGTGGGCACAATGCCGTGCCCCGAGATTTATGCCTGGGGATTTCGCAATCCGTGGCGCTTCAGTTTTGACCGTCAGACCGGCGAGCTGTGGGTAGGCGACGTCGGACAAAATGAGTGGGAAGAAATCGACAGAGTCGATCAGGGAATGAATTATGGATGGGACGAGCGCGAGGGTGCGCATTGTTTCGAACCACCCTCAGGTTGTTCAACCAACAATGTGGATCCAATCACTGAATACGGCCATGCCGATGGCGATATTTCAGTAACCGGCGGATTCGTGTATCGCGGCGCGGCAATTCCCGATTTACAGGGATACTACGTCTTCGGCGATTTTGGCTCCGGTCGCATACGGGGCGTGCTGGCAACCAGCGCGCAAGGCGTTGCACCTGTTGAACTCGACGATACCACGCTCAGTATCTCGTCCTTCGCAGAGGGTGTGGACGGCGAATTGTATGTGCTGAACTACGGCGGCGGGGAAATCTATCAGATCGTTGCTGCCCCTTGACATAGCTGCACAAATCGTCCTTCAGGAATGACTCATACAGTTGCTAACAGACACCCCCGCAGGAGTCCGTCCTGACGGGCGATGCTTGCACAGATATCAGAGCGAATGTCATGTGCCGAACGAACTATATCTGGCTCTTTCCTATGGCAGCATTTTTTCTATAAACTGCGCTGGCGGAGTGCGATTGGGGTTTCAAAGTGAGTCAAAAACCAGATATCGAGATCGCCCAGGCGGCCCAGATGCTGCCGATTCAAGACATTGGCAAGAAACTTGGCATCACCGGGAAATCTGTGATTCCGTGGGGTCACGATAAAGCCAAAATCGACTACGAGTCCATTGATGCCGCAGCATCAAACGATGATGGCAAATTGATCCTGGTGACAGCGGTTTCACCGACGCCGGCAGGTGAGGGCAAAACGACGACAACAGTCGGACTTGGTGATGCACTGAATCACATCGGCAAGAACGCCGTCATTTGTCTTCGTGAACCGAGTCTCGGGCCTTGCTTTGGCATGAAAGGCGGAGCGGCCGGTGGCGGTTACGCTCAGGTCATCCCGATGAGCGACATCAATCTTCACTTCACGGGCGACTTTCATGCGATCGGTGCGGCTCACAACTTGCTGGCGGCGCTGATTGACAACCACATTCATTGGGACAACGAACTCGGTCTTGATCCCCGCCGTATCACCTGGCGACGCGTTGTCGACATGAATGACCGTGCACTTCGCAACATTACGATTGGACTCGGGGGGAGGATTCACGGTGTACCGCGAGAAAGCGGCTACGACATCACCGTCGCGTCCGAAATCATGGCAGTCTTTTGCCTGGCGACTGACCTCAAAGACCTTGGACGGCGTCTGGCGAATATCGTCATAGGCTATACGCGTGATCTTTCCCCGGTCACAGTCGAAGCACTCAATGCACACGGCGCGATGACAGCGTTGCTCAGAGACGCATTCATGCCGAACCTAGTGCAGACCCTGGAAAACAACCCGGCGCTGATACACGGCGGACCGTTCGCAAACATTGCGCATGGTTGTAATTCAGTTGTTGCAACCAAGACAGCACTGAAATTTGCCGATTACGTAGTAACAGAGGCGGGATTCGGCGCCGATCTTGGTGCGGAGAAATTCTTCAATATCAAATGTCGCAAAGCCAAGCTGCTTCCGGCTGCCGTGGTGCTGGTGGCGACGGTTAGAGCCTTGAAAATGCATGGCGGAGTGTCGAAGAAGATGCTGTCTGAGGAAAACACTGATGCGCTGCACGATGGTTGCATCAATCTCGGCCAGCATATCCGTAACCTGGGCCATTTCGGCGTTCCGGTTGTGGTCGCCATCAACAGGTTCAGCGCCGACACCGATGCCGAGGTCGAAGTCATCAAGGACTACTGCCGTGGCTTTAGTCTTGAGGCTATCGAATGCCGGCACTGGGCAGAAGGCGGCAAAGGCGCAACGGAACTCGCCGAGCACATCGTGCGCCTGGCCGATTCAAAGCAGGCTCAATTCAGAACACTTTACGACGACGACATGAGCTTGTGGGAAAAAGCGCGCCATATTGCCAGAACGATATATGGCGCCGATGACGTGATCGCAGACAAGAAGGTGCGTGCTCAGTTTGCCGAGTTCGAAAAAAGTGGTTACGGCAGCTATCCCGTCTGCATGGCCAAGACTCAATTCAGTTTTTCAACGGATCCGAATCTGCTCGGTGCGCCAAAAGGGCATGTTGTGCCAATTCGTGAAATTCGGCTGGCGGCCGGCGCCGAATTCGTCGTCGTCGTCTGCGGTGCCATCATGACCATGCCCGGGTTGCCGAGGAAACCGGCCGCCGAAAACATACGCGTTAACTCAGAAGGGCGGATCGAGGGACTCTTCTGACGTCTCGTGCGGCCGCGGTTCGATGCTTCAGGTTAGCGGCACGCGGTCCGGCAACACGAATTGTGTCCGGGCCAGCGATGTGCCGAGTCGTTTGTCAGAATAGTATTGACTGATTATTGAGGGCCGCCTGGCAAAAAGGTCCGCGTTGCCCTGCCTGAATCCTTGCCAGTCGTTCGATGCCGATGTCGATCGCCTGTCGGCGATCAAAATCATGTAGAACCAGGTTATCGTTTCGTGATACTTCGTTTCGATACCGAGTTTCTTTGTCAAGCGGCGCAGCGCAGCGCTGAAGCGGTCGATCGCTTCCTGGAGCTCGTACAGCTGCAAGTATGACCAGCCGACAAAGATGTGGGCTTCGTGATCGAACTGAGCAGGATCGACGGAACCGTCCTCGAAAGCTTCAATGCTTATTGCAGCACCACAAGGCGATGCACTCCGGGCGAGGGGACTCATTGTTCCGCCTCCAGCAATTTGTGGCTGTCGGCAGCCGTCAACCTGCAGTCGTAGACCTCCTTGAGTCCATTCACGACCTTGATCGTTTCCTCGGAGAAGGGCGCCTTGCCTGCAAAACTGTGCAGGACAATGCCCTCCAGCAGGTCTCCAAGCGACAGCTCGCAATACTCTGCCAGTCCCTTCAGGACTTTCAGGAGGGATTTTTCGATGCGGACGCCGGTTTGTGTCCTTTGGATCAGATGCTTTGGCATGATTTGCTCAGCGATGCGCCTCAGATGTTACCAGGGTAACAAAATAACACCACAGGTCAAGACCTGCAGGTGGCGCCAACAGCGACAGCGCGGATTCCGGGCCATTCTTAACGTACTATTGGCCTGAGCGCTGCTCCAGCGAGAACAAAGCGCAACACAGACCGGGGACCATCAGCTTGGCGACGTTTGAAGATCTAAGGAAAGGATTCGAACTCGGGCCCTGGACTGTCTTGCCCGAGCGCAATTTGTTGCGGGACGGTGAGACCCGCGTGACGGTAGAACCGCGCCCGATGGATGTGCTGGTATTTCTGGCGAGCCGTCAAGGTGAGGTTGTCAGTAACGAGGATCTTGTCGAGGCCCTGTGGGACGGGCGTGCGATGAGCGACGAGCCGATTACCCGTAGTATCTCTGTTATTCGCAGCTGCCTCGGTGACGATAGCCGAAATCCCACCTACATCGAGAGAATCGCACGGCGTGGCTATCGACTCATGCTGCCCGTTACGCCACTCGTCGCCCCTGAGCCGGAGGAGCCCGGAAATATTCCGTTCTTTCCTGCGTATTTGTGGCCAATCGTGGGCGGTGCCATGGCAATCGCTGTGATCGCGATTGTTGTCCTTGGCAATCGACCATCCTCCATGAGTTCTGTCGCCGTGTGTCCGTTTGAAAACATGAGTTCGGAGCCGAACGAGCCGTTTGTCTATGGATTCAGGGAACAGTTGGTCAGCACACTTTATCGCGTGCCCAAGCTCAGGGTCGTTAAGGCACCGTGCGAAGTCCCTGTTCATCAAATTTCAGAAGAGTTGGGCGTCGACTCGGTGGTTACGGGCAGCGTTCAGCAGGCAGGTGGACGAGTAAGAATCACGGCGCAGGTGGTGGCAGATGACGGTGAGGTTCTTTGGTCTGACAGTATCGACGGCGCGGCTGAGGAAGTGGAGGAAGTGTTTGGGCTGCATGAACGGGTCGCCAACCGTGTGCGTGATGCGATTTTGGGCAAGTCGGAAATTGCGGTTACAGCACCCACCCGACCGGCCAGCTTCGAGGCGTATGACCTTTATTTGCTCGGCGACTTCGCCTTTAGCAAACGTTCAGAGCCGGAACTGAATCGAGCCGTGGAATTTTTCACAGCAGCGATAAATCTGGACCCCAACTACGGACCTGCCTACCTGGGACTTGCAAATTCGTACGTACTGCTAGCTGACTATCCGGGCAACGACCGGGAATTACTGTACGAAATGGCCATCGAAACCGCCAATACCGGGGCGCAATTGGATCCCGGAATTCGAGACTCGGCGGGTACGGTCTACGGATTTGTTGAAACCAAGAGATTCAATTGGGCAGACGCGGCCGAAGCCTTCGAGACTGCGATCAACAGTTCAAGTGTCTATCCGACGTCACACCACTGGTATTCGCGATTCCTGGCAGACGTAGGGCTACTCGAGAAGTCACTGGAACAGGCGAAGATGGCCCAGGAAATGGACACGGCATCGCCCATACTGAATGCGCGGCTTGGCGTTGCTTATCACTGGCTGAACGACTCGGAAAACGCTGAAAGATACTACGGAAAAGCTGCCGACAAAGATGTCGGTTCCTGGATTCACAATCTCTCCTACACGCTTTTCCTGTTACGTGAGCAACGAATAGACGAGGCCAGACAAAAGGCGAAAGAGGCATTGCTATCGTATAGCCAGCCAACGGGATGGGTTGACGCGGTTTTCGACGGAATAATGAATGCGTCAGACGCAGATAGCCTTGGTGAAACCGTTGCAGCCATTTCTGCGGCTGCAAAAAGCGGTGCTTTGCAGAAGAACATAGAACTGACGCTTTGGGCATTGCTGGGTCAGGGGGACAAGGCGATGGCGGCAGCCTGGGCTTTGCAGCAGTCAGGTGAATTCTACGAAATTGAAATAATTTACCTGGATGAATTCAAAGTGCTTCGTGAACACGAAGAATTTCCGGAGCTTCTGCAGGCACTGGGCCTCACCGATTACTGGAGCAGCATTGGGTGCCGATGGAATAACGATCACGTGCTTTGCGATGCTGCGTAGTATTCGGCGAGTATTTATCTGAGAGTTATTCGATAATTTTTCGCCGCGTTTCTTTGAGTCGACCTCGCTTTGTCTTTTCGTCGAGACGTTTTTCCCTGGATCTTGTGGATGGTTTGGTCGGTTTCCGCGGCTTTTTTTCGACCAACGCTTTTCGAATTATCTCCGCCAGTTTTTCAAGTGCATCTGACCGGTTCTTGTCCTGGCTGCGGAATCTCTGGGACTTGATAACGATGATGCCGTCTTTGGAAATACGCTGATCCCGGACGCGCAGTACGCGCGCCTTGTCATTATCTGCAAGCGCCGACGATGCCCGAACGTCGAATCGAATATGAATAGCTGTCGACACCTTGTTGACGTTCTGACCGCCCGCACCCTGCGAGCGAATAGCTGAAATTTCTATCTCGGACTGGGGGATGGAAACGTTGTCGTTGATCTTGAGCATGCGGCAATTATACGGGCGGAAATGTGTGAGAATGCTGCACTTATGGCAAAACGCAACCTGTCAATTCTTTTAAGCTGCCAGCTAATCTCGGCGACAGGCGCCATCGTGCTGGTGACACTCGGCGGGATCATCGGTTCGGGACTGGTCGGCAACCAGGCACTGGCCACGCTGCCGGTGTCGGTCATGGTAATCAGTGTCGCAGCGACAACCATACCGGCGACGCTCCTGATGCGTGCTATTGGCCGCAGGCTCGGATGTGCAATTGCCTCGCTGTCGGCGGCCGCGTCAGCACTGCTGGCAGCATACGCAGTCACGGTCTCGAGCTTTCCACTATTCATCGTTGCTGTTGCCATCTTCGGCATCAACATGGCTTTTACGCAGCAATACCGGTACGCCGCAGTTGAGAGCGTCAAGCACGACCAGGCCGGTCGCGCGATTTCGATCGTGCTGGTCGGTGCGGTCGGTGGGGCCTTCGTCGGCCCCGAACTTGTGAAACACGCTCCATCCTGGCTTGGCGACGTCCCCTATGTGGGCACGCTGATTGCAGTGGCCGCGTTGTATGTCGTCCAGTCACTCCTGTTTCTGATGCTCGGTCCCCTGCGCGGCGAGGAACACGGCACGACAACGCAATCCCACAGATCGTTGGCTCAGATTGTCAGACAACCGGTGTTTATTGTTGCGGTACTCGGCGGGACAGTCGCTTATGGCGTAATGACGTTGATCATGACGGCCACACCACTCAGCATGCATATCAATGACGGCTATTCTCTTGAGGAAACAGCCAATGTAATCCGGGGCCACGTCCTCGGCATGTACGTTCCGTCCCTGGTGTCCGGACTGCTGATCGAGCGGCTCGGTACGGTCAAGATGATGACAGTGGGTGCCATAGCGCTTCTGGCGGCGGCTTTGCTTGGATTACAGGGCCAGTCGATCATGCATTACTGGTTTGCCCTGGTAATGCTGGGCGTCGGCTGGAATTTTCTCTATATCGGCGGTACGACGATGCTCACGCTGACCTATTCGATGGCGGAGCGATTCAAAGCGCAGGCAGTCAATGAATTCAGCGTGTTCGGCACATCGGCCATCGCATCACTGCTTGCGGGGACTGTAATGTACTACTACGGCTGGTACACACTTGTTTTGCTTCCGATCCCTTTGCTGTTAGTGATTGTCGTGGGGCTGTTCATCGTTCGCCACAACCCGCTGGTTCGAATTTGATCTCAGTCGAGTTGCGCCAGTACTTGAAGGACATCGTTTCGGGCTGTGTCGATGCTGTCTGAGATCTTCGCTGCCGCCTCGTCTGATGCACCCAGGCCCGACCAGTTTTCCTGCCAGACTTCGACAAGACTCGCCGTAGCGCTACTGGCCGGTTCGGGTGTCAGGGCACCGAGATCTCGCACGGTCAATGCATAGGACCAGCCTGTGCGCGGATTGCCTTCCTGATTGTCCCTGTCGTAGTGGGCGAAGAATACGACCCTGTCCAGTTCACCGAGCTTCAGGAGCAGTTCCATGCCGGCTACACGGACATTTCGGTTGCTTTCCGTTTGTTCGTTGCGCCAGGTATTGTATGCCAGGCTCGAGAGGGCAACGACGAGACTGATGAGGGCAACGGAATTGCGTCGTACCTGATCGGTGATTGATGTCATTTCTGATACCTCGGCTGGGATGGGTCACGAATCTGCGGACTCGACACAAACCTAAGGTAACAAAATCATGCCTGGAAGACGCCTGAATGAGGATGATAAGTACCGCCTGAATTTGCTGGTGGTAGACGAAAATACGCCCGATGTCTTGCAAACATCGGGCGTGTTGTGTTTCGTCGGGCGATGGGTACGCGGATTGACCTGAGTACTGATCTCTACTCAGAAGAAATTGACGCTGAATCCGAGCGACAGGACCGGGAAGGCTTTGTAGTCTTC
>JAPUKV010000084.1 GCA_027295475.1 Pseudomonadota bacterium | reverse complement strand
CCTCGGCCAGGGCCGGCGTCGCGATCAGGCAGGCAAGAATAGCAAAAGCAAATTTTCTGTTACGCATTGTCGTTTCCTCCGTTTGTCGGGCCACTCATGTGGCCGCCATCAGAGTCAATTACAAGGCATAAATGGGGGCGTGCGCAGCCCGTAGAATGGCAGGGTGCCGATCAATTGTGGCGAATTGTGATTTGCGCAAAAAAGGCCAGCGCGATTGCTCGACAACGTGCATCTATATGCAGAGCCATTGCCGTTCGTCGCCTAACGACCAGCGGTGTCCGTTCCGAATGGCCGCTATCGGGGAGCGATCTCAACCGTTCGAACTGATTTTTCATCAATCGCAGAACATGTTTATCTCGGAGTGATAAAACTCTATGAGATCCGCCCGTTCTTTGTCGTCGAGAAATACCCAATCTCCCTTCTCGTCGATATAGTAAATCGGCATGTGATGATCCAGACTTTGAAGTTCCTCGTGAGCTTTTATGCATCGCCGCTGTCTGTCATCTCGCTTCACCTGCTGCAATTCCGTTTGCAGGCGCTCTTGCTCCCGTGCCGCAGATCGTTGATCCTGGCTTGTCTCTTGTTTTGTCCTAAGACTGGCTGCCTTTGCTTGAGCCTCGACGACACCGAGGTCACCTGGTGCTGAATCAATTCTCACTTTTTTAGGTTTATACACTTGTGGGGGTGGCTGGTCCGAGTAGTGAATACTCCCGTCTTCGTCGACCCACTTGTAGATCGAATTTGCTGCGGGTAGCGAGAGATACCAGAAGCCCATTATGAGCCCCGCTATTCGGAACATAGTTTTCTTTTTGACCGATACGCGCATTCTTATTCTCGTTACGAATCTTATTGTTCGCTTATTCAGTCAAACAGGACAGGCGGATCCAATTATCAAATGACTCCAGCCGTTTCTCTCGACGCGTGCAGGTCACGTGCCTGCTTTGGACCGTTTTCAGTCGATTACCATCCTATCACACGACCGGCCGCGCGCAGACGAATGTCAACCTAACGTTCGCATACGGCCTATGGCGGACATTACATAAGGCGCGACGAACTCTAACGTCATTAGTGTGACGCAGTTTGACGTCGTCAGCATGATTCAGTCTGACGACATCCGAGATGATTTCTGTCAGATTGGACCAATAAATAATTATAACGGCTGCCTGATTTTACCTACTGCCGCCCCTCGCCGAGTGGGTGCAGGCGGAAACCGCGTATTCAGACAGAAGAAATGCGCATCAATCTCACGGATGGGAATATGAAAAAGGAACAGCGTGGCTTCACTCTGATCGAACTTATGATTGTCGTTGCGATTATTGGTATTTTGGCTGTAATCGCGATTCCCGTTTACCGGAGTTACCTGATCCGGACCCAGATATCTGAAGGTCTTGCGCTCTCAGCTGGCGCAAAAGAGGCTCTCAGTGAGTACTTCATGGATCGCGGCGTTTGGCCGGCTGATAACGCCGAAGCGGGTCTGGCCGATAAGCACGACATCATGGGCAAGTACACTGATGAAATTGCCATCAAGGATAACGTCATAGAGATAAAGTTTGGCTATGACGCCAGCACTGTTATTTTCGACGAGAAGATTACGCTCACAGCTGTAGATAGTGCCGGTAGTATTAGTTGGACATGTGCAAGTGCCGGTATTATTCAGCCCAAGCACCTGCCGGCCGCCTGCCGATAGCGTCCCTTTTTTGAACGATTGAGTCCGCAGCCGTTTGCTGCCCTTCATCAGGCTACCGCACGACCGGCAGCACCTAACCTCGATCTACCGCTATCCTGCCCCCGTCAGGCCGACAAAGGTACCGCCATTGCGTTCACACAGCACTCTCATTAGCGCAGCAAACTTTTGCGATTCGTTCGGAACGCGTCCACCACCAAATTGGAACAGCGGAAAACCGACAGCGTGAATCCTGACCATCTGGCTCCCATCCGGCTGTATTTTGTTTTTTTGTGCAATGACTCTGACGACCGATTCCACGGACCTGCCACCGTAGTCATCGCCGAACACGTAGATGCTGATTTTCTTGTCGGCAGACCAGAACGTGTCGATCGCATACATAATGCCATCGACCGGATTACTGTCGCTGTATGGCGCCCAGGTACGCATGGTATTCATGATCGCCTGGCGCCGCCCGGGCGTGTCGGGTATCCATTTTCCCGCGTATTGCTCGAACATGTACTTGCCATTGTCGTTCATGATTTGTATGCCCTTGACCTCGGGATAGACCTCGAGCGTCTCGGTCAACTTTCTCTGCACACGCCTCCAGTTGTACTGCTGCATGCTGCCGGATGTGTCAATCACGAAAATGATGTACTCACTATCGACAGGAATCCCGGCCACTGCGCCGTCGTCCGGGCGCCTGTAATAGGGCTGGAGTTGCATCATTTCTGCGGTGAGTGATTGCCGCGCTGCGAGGAGGTCGCCTTCGTCGATCACGGCCTCTGCGGAATCGTCGATCGTGACAGCATACTGGCCCTGAACCGTATCCAGCTCACCTTGCAATCGTGCGAGCGTCATCTTGGTATTTGACGTCTGTTCACGAACCGAAATCAGATCGCGGTTAAGGACTGCCGCTTGCCCGCGAATTTCGAACAGCTCCTCCTGCAGCAATGCAATCAACGCTTCGAGGTCCACCTGTGTTTTCTCGATGATCGACGGCTCGTAGATCTTGCTGAGTACCAGCAACAAGATAACGGCGCCGAACCCGCAGGAGATGACGTCGAGGAAAGACAGGTTGAATGCCTCCATACTTCTGCGGCGCCTGGTCACGGCCAGTCCCTGCTGACGCTGACGAACGATCCGCTGGTCGAGTTAGCGAGCGCCCAGTATGCGACTGCGGCGTCGTAATCACCCTCCAACGCATACAACAAGATATTGACAGGCACGCCGCTCGGTATCTCACGAACCGCCTGAGAATGCAGCGCATACCGGTCTCTGCCGGATATCGTCCTGCGACTGGTGGTGGCGTCCTGCATCGTCGGCAAGCCATCAGTTAGCAGGATCACATTGTCGGGCCGTGGCGTTAGTTGTCTGATGACCCGATAGGCTGCATGCATGTTTGTGCCGTTTTTCGGTGGGGCCCGGCGCAGCGCCCTGATTGCTGCGTCGATCTGATTGCCGTCGGCCACGTCCAACCAGACGCCGTCGCTGCCTTTTACAGCCGGCTTCGCCTCGGTGTTGAACAGGTAGATCTGGAATTTGGCCTTTGTGGGTAGCTGTGTGGCCAACCAGTCGACACTCGCGACGACCTGACGCCACTTGACGGCGCGAAGCTTGTCCCTGTCCGCCATGTTCCGGCGTCGAAGTATGTTGACGATTTTGCTGTCCAGCATGCTTGCCGAGTTGTCGACGAGGATGAGCACGCGATCACCGCCGACTTTGAGTCCGGTCAGGTATTGCCGGTCGCCGATCCCCTTGAATGCTCTGACTCTGGTGCCTTCGGCATCCTGCTCCTTGGCCAGCGCCAGTAGCCGTTGCTTTTCCTTTTCGAGCGACTCTATGTCCGACTGCAGTTTCTCGATGCGCTCAATCTTCGCCAAAGTATCCTTGTCGTAGGTCGACAGCTCGGCTTTCAGCTCTTCGAGCAGGGCAATGATTTGCGCGATCTGTCCTTCCGCCCGCACTTTCTCGTCGTCGAGCTGCTCCTTCGTGTTTCTGGCAAGCACGAGATTCTTGCGCCCTTCGAGCACCTCGAAGTCGAGCCTGGTCGTTTCGCCCATGAGCTCGCTGTTTTCGGTGTCGGCACTATCCCTGACCTGGGCATTGATGATCATAAAAAACAGGATGACGGCGCCGAGCCCACAACTCATAACGTCGAGGAACGACATGCCGATAATTTGCACTTCTCGTCTTTTACGTGCCATGTGACTCTTCCATGGCGATCAGCTGCAGTTCATGTCCAGGCGAACCCAGCCGGAGTAGGTCACCCGCCTGCAATACCGCAGATCCGTCAATCCGGTGGCCATTGAGGAACGTCCCGTAACGGCTGTGGTCCTCCAGAATGCACTGGCCGTTCTGACTTCGGACCGAGCAATGCCTCCTTGAAACACCTGGCATCTCGCCCGGCAGCGGTATCGTGCGTTCGCCCTCTGCTATCTTGGTCCCGAGTACGAGTGGCGAATCATCGATCATGTAAGCCGTGTGATCAAACAGCAGGTGCGTCGGCCGCGCCGAGTGCGCGTGTTCTGCCTGTTCGGACCTGACTTCGACAGCCGTCTGGTCCCAGGGCAGTTGCCGGATCAGGCTGATCCCATCGCCAGAGCCTGTCTGATCATGACAGCGCGCCAGTGCGCCGCGTGCCGTGGCGCCGGGCTCCAGCAGAAAAACTGCACCGCCGACCCGCGCTTTGAGCATGTCCGCCAGGCCCGGCAACCTTGCCACTCGATCCGACATCTGAATCGCCGGCGTTTCGTCTGCGCGGTACAAAGACCGTAACTTGCTCGCGATACTTTGATATATCGGCGCGGCAGCACCAATCAATTCCAGTGATTCGATCTCGGCTTCATGACTTAATTGCCCGTACTCCACGTCAAGCTTCACGGTCTCATTCGAACAGGCGGCCGTCAGCCAGCCACCGAGCCGGTTGAGGAGCATTTGCTCGGTCTGGGCTGAATGCAACGGGTCGAAACGGGACTGCTGCACCAATGCATCCGCGATAACTCTGATCCAAGCATCGTAAAGCGCGTAAATGCCATAGGAATCCAGAATCTCGACGCGCTCGATCTGGGTCCGCCCGGGTTGCGCAAGACGCGTAAGGCTCGTCGAATGCAGGCTCATGTCGATGTGAACCGGGACTGCGTTCTTGTACTCTCGGCGCGTCGCCGCGACAGCCGAATCCACCATTGCAATAACGGGCAGTTTGATTTCCGACGCGATACCAAGCAGCAGGCCGAGATTATTCGTGCTCATATATGGCGGCACGCCGATGATGAGGTCCTTATGTGTGGCTGCCAGCGGGCGCCACATCTGCTCGAGCTGACGGCTTGCCAGGTCCGCAGCGCTCAGATGCCGAAATCGATGCTCGGCAAGCGGTGTCGTTGTCAGGTCAGACCAGTAGTTGTGCTGAATTCTTCGCGGCATTATTCTGGCTGCCGCGTACGCCTCGTTACCCGTCGTAAGCCGTTCGTCGTCAAGCAGCGCAAAGCCGGGCTCACGATATAAGATTCGCTTTGAATCGAGTGCCGTTATCCCGGCATCGTTTATGTGTGCAGCAACAACACTCAAGTTTAAAAACCCTGACAGGCTCAATCCGCTTTCATATGGCGAATCAGCTTGTCGTTACAATAATGCTCGCTGTCAAAAACCAGATTGTCCTCCAGCAATTGTAGCTGATGTACAAGAAACATCAGAAAAATACTGATCAACAGCGCGATGAACGTAGAGTTGAACGCAACGCCAAGACTCAGGGTCACGCCGGCGATGTCACCCTGCACCGCCTTGTCGGCCTGCGCAAGTGCCTCACCAATACCTCGAACCGTTCCGATGAATCCGATTGAGGGAATTGCCCATGTGATATAACGGATCATCGCCAGTTCGGACTCCAGCTTCTCCGCCTCTGATTCGCAAATCGTGTGCGTACTGGTAGAGACGTCCTGAATATTCCTGGTCGAATTAAAACGCTGCAGTGCGTTGAGCAAGGCTCGCGGCAGCAACATTTTTCGATTCTCCTCGGGCAGCGCTTCGACCTGGCGCGCAAACTCGCGCGTGTCTTCGGGTAAGACCCGCATCCCCTCGGCAACAGGCACAAGATCGATGTCGAGAAGTTTTCGTTCGTCGAGAATTTTGACCGTCTTGTAACCCATGATGGCCAATGCCCAGAACATCAGGATGAAACAGGACTCCTGCTCGAGATCCTTGATCAGTACCCAGGTCGATCGTGCCCGGACATAGTCCGGATCTGCCGCGGCAGCCGCGTTTTGTTCCTCGATGACTTGTGCTGCGTTCGGGCGAACGATCGAAACATAGAACGCATGCACGATGATGATCGAGATGATCAATGCGAAGAGCTGAAAAATAAACTCTGTCGAGAAGGCTTTTTTCTTCATATAACAAGACTCATCATTCGATGACGATTACGGTCACGGATCAGATATCGACAGGAAAGGCTAACGACTGATCGGCAGACACCTCCTGGCTCGGTGTGAAGTCGTCTTCGTCTTCCTCCTCGAATCCCTGTTCGTCGAGATCCGAATCGTCCTCTTCCTCGGCTACCTCGGTTACCTCGGTTACCTCGGTCTCGGTATCGCTGGATTCCTCAGAATCCTGTGACCAGGAAACCGCTGCCAGAAATAACGCCAAAAGCAGGGTAATCAGGTGTTTCATCATGTCATGCCCATCCGCACAAGCTCAGAGTATGTTTGACCACTGAAATCGAATATTGTCTCATGAAATTTCACTTAACGTTGCTTGAGTGAACTTTCATTCAACGTTTCTGGCAATACGAAATCCGACATCCGTGCGTGGCTCCGTGCCGAAATCGCGATAACTCAGTCGCAACTCCATAATGCCCGCGTGGCGCCAGCTCGAGCCGCGGATAACATGATGCGTACCCCTGTCGGGACCCGCAGGATCGACGACAGCTTGAGTCTGGCCGGGCGTAGGCACAGAATAAATATCGTTCACCCATTCGGCCACATTGCCGCCTCCGTCATGAAGACCGAGCGCATTTGCCGGAAATGTGCCAACCGACGCCGTGGACGCATACCCATCGTCATAGCTCGGCAGAATTGATGGCACGAGTCCAACAGCAGATTGATCGGCATAATTGCCCGCCTCGCCCCGCGGCGGAAGCTTTTCTCCCCAGGGGAACCTGGATGCCCTGGCGCTGCCCTGATAGCGAATCGCCCAAGCCCACTCCGCCTCGCTGGGCAATCGGTAGCCGTTCGGGACCGGATGGACCGGCACCCATTTGTCGAACTTCAGTTCGTAGGCCGGCGCCAGTCCTTCTTTGGCGCTCAACCAGTTGAGGTATTCGGCGGCATCCCCCCAGGTCACATTTGCGACCGGATTATTGTCACCGGCCAGAGACGCATGAACGTCGGCACCAGAATCGTGCCCTTTCCTGAACTGGGCAAATTCCTTGTTGCTCACTTCCTTGGCGCCGATAAAAAATGGTTTGGTCAGCCTTAGGGGGACGAGCACTTCATTGGCGCGCCTGCCCTGCTCGCTGCGCGAGGCGCCCATCGTAAAACTGCCGGGTTCGACGCGCCTCAAAATCTGATCCTCAGACGTCGTGATGGTCAGCGCAACCGACGCCTGGCGGATCTCCACTTCGGAGCGAAGCCGTACCTGAACCGTTTGCGGATAGCCCGGGCGCGGCGTAATGCTGCGACTAAAGGATTCATACCCTTCACGACGGACTTCGAGACGATGCGGGGCAGAGCTGAGATTCAGCGTCACCGTGCCGGTACCTCGCGCGCGCCCATCAATATAAACCGTGGCGCTGGACGGATATGAACGCACGGTCACTTTGCCAGTGCGAGCCGTCAGGTCCACGGTCATTTCTTCCCTGGCGGCCGCCTCGAGACGAATCTTGCGCTGCACCGATCCGTAACCGGCCTTGGACATGCCGATTTCATAATTAATGTCCGGAGAGAGCGAGAGATTGACCGGCGATTGCCCCCTGTAGCGGCCATTGACGGTCACGTTGGCGGCGCGGGGTATCGTGTTGACCAGCAGCCGGGCGTTGGCAGGCTCGAGCTGGATAGTCGGAATGAGCTGATCGACATTGGGTGCTGCGGTAATCGTGCCGTCCCACGCCTTGTAACCGTCGAGGATGATGCTGATGTCATGTGACCCTTCGAGCAGCTCGAGAACCATCGGTGTCAACCCTATTTTTTGCTCGCCTTCATAAATCGTAGCGCCGGACGGCTCTGTTGATACATCGACATTTGCCCAGCGTGGGACGAGCTGAACGCGTACTTCTTCCTGGCGGCCGAGGCCGGGGATCTCTAACACATCGGAAAACGGCAGGAATCGATCGGCGCTGACGGTGACCGAGTGCATACCGGGTTGCAGTTCGACAGGGCCGTAAGGCGCCTGGCCGACGATACCTTCATCGATCGTAACAATCGCATCGACGACCGGATCGGTTATGACCGTGAGTTGTCCCGGCAACTTTCGAAGTACCAGTTCAAACGCCTGGCTCTGCGCGTCACTGACAGTCAGACTCCGGCTGAGATTGTAGTAGCCGTCTTTTTTGACGTGAACGGTGTAATTCCCCGTGCGCAAAAGAAAACGATTGCCCAAGGGAAGCCGAAACCAGCCACCGGTAATCTCGAAATCGTCAGGCGCGCCGGGCTGAACCGTAAATTGAACGGACCTCGCACTGAATAGAAGGTAGGACGCAATCACCAACGCCGCCAGTACGCCGCCAATGATTGCCTGCCAGTGATGTTTTCGTGGCTCAATTGTCCGGGCGGCGATATCGGATGCACGCTTGAATGCCGCCGGCGCAATCGCTTCGTCTGCAAGCTCGCCGGCCGCGTCCGGCAGCTCCGGCGGCTTCGTCACATAGGCGCTGTCTTCGAGGTGAATTTGCAGCTGTAATGCCCCGTGCTGCTCTCCGATCTCGATCCGGCTGCCAAAGAACTCCAGTGTATCGCCGGCCACCAGCCGCCTGCTTGTCGTCAACGGCGCGCCGTTTATCTGCAGTGCGCCGTCTCCGCCAACGGGTTGTACGAACGGGGCATCGTCAAGTATGTCGAGCAACGCGACGGGACCGCCACCGGGCCCCGGCAAGCGTAGTTCACATTCAATGCCGGTGCCGACCCGCAGCGGCAGACGCTCAATGTCTATTCGCCGTTCGCCTTCTGCATCGAGAATTACTACGGCGTCAAAACTCAAATCTGTTCCTCGCAACGGACAATAATGGGTTGAAGATCGATCTCCGGAGATACTTTAAACTCGAGCCGGACATCGCGGTAACCGGGCCGACTGCCTACCGCCACGTAAGAACCGGGGCGGAGGCTAATCTCCTGTGAATCGAATCTGCCTAGTCTACCAACCCTGAATATCACAACGTCAGTTGCATTATCGGAAATCAGACGAACAGTTAGTTCTGTTGTCGCCCGTTTGAGCAGTCGGGATAGCTGATTCTTCTGGTCCTCCAGTCGCGGGCCGACAGACGGCATGCGGATTATATCGAGCAGCAATTTCGTCGCAGCCTGCATAGTCGAAGGGTTGCTAAGACTGTCGGGATCCGCAATATATTTCTCAAGCGTCTCGTGCAGAGCAGCTCGCCCGCTTGCCCGTGCCAGACCTGCATGCGCAAAATCCAGATCGGGATCAACTTCGAGAATCGCATTGTACTTTTGAACGGCGTCATCCCACTGCTCCTTGCCCTCGAGCGTTGTGGCGTCGCGCTCCAACAACGCGATTTTTTCGAGTCGAATGCCCTGATCGACCTGCAGCAAGCCATCGGCAGGCTCCCGTGAATCGGACTGCAAGACCTGTGCGGTCCTGAATGCGGCACGTGCTGTCGGAAAATCGCCGTCGGCCAGGGCCTCAAGCCCTTCCGTCATTCTTTGGTCGAATGACATCTGATTGCTCGCCACCAGGACGCGTTGCAGTCCGTCCACCGCCGCTTGCCATGCGGCGTCGAGCGCCAACGCTTTCTCGAAAGCGAGCCTCGCCGCATCGAGATCGAGATCTTGCTCAAGTTTGACGCCCTGCCTCGTCAGACTCATGACCAGGTCAAGATTTTTGGCACGCGTAAGACCATTATGCGCTTCGGCATGACCCGGACTGATTGCCACAGCAAGTTCATAGTGGCGCAACGCCTCAACGCTGTCTCCCGCTTCAAGGGCGGTACGCCCGTAGTTCATCGTTTCCTCGAAAACCACGTCCACCTGGTCAAGAAGAGGATCGATGATCGTGATGGCTTCTGCATACTTTTCAGCCGCCAGCTTGTAGTTCCGCTGCAGATATGCGCGATCGCCGTCGGCATAGACCTCCTGCGCTTCCACATAGACCTGACCGCCCCAGCGACCTACCGCCCTAGCCTCCAGCGTTTCGAGTTTCGACAACAATTCGCCGAGCGCTTGTTCGGTATCATGTTTTGCGCGTACTTGTCGGGTGCGCTTCGTGAAGTCATCGATGTTTTCATTGAATGGCAGATCCTCGTCGGCACCGGGCAATCGAGTTTCCTCGTCCGGAACTGTCGCTACCGGCTCAGATGTCCTGCCCCCTCGATCGCCGACGAATTTCGGCAAAACAAAAACAATTGCCAGAAAAATAAGGAGCGCCCCGGCCAACGCACCAGCAAGCACACGTTGAGACATGCCGGTTCGTTGCTCCAGTTTGCGTGATGCCTCCGGCTGTGAGTGTGTGCGGTGCTCGAGCGGGCGGATGGTTGGCTCGATCGGGACAACATCAACGTCTTCGACACCGGCGACGAATCGGGCCGGTACCGGACCGGCGTCAAATCCTGCGTCCCGTAGTCTCTGGGCCACGGCTTCGGCGTCCGGGCGCGCGCTCGGATCCCTGGCCAGCATTTGCGAAACGAGCGTCCCGATCGACGCAGGAACGGCGCTACCATTCTTCGCCGTCAACGGCTCCGGATCCCTGTTCACACTATCGTCAGCCGTCCCCGGGTGTGGCGGGCGGCCGCTTATCAGTTCGTAAATCAGGGCGCCGAGACTGTAAATATCATCTTCAGGTGTCGGCGCCTCCCCGGCGAGCTGCTGGGGGCTGGAGGCAATCGGTGAGCCGCCCGTCGCCGCATGATCCTCATCGGAACGCGCCGCAACACCAAAATCGATCAGGTACGGCACACGTCTGTTATCCAGCAGAACATTAGCCGCCTTTATGTCCCGGTGAATGACGTTCTTCCCGTGGGCATAACGCAGCGCATCGGCAATCAGTCCGATCGGCGACAATACGACCTCGACGTCCTCGCCCACCAGCACGGCGATATCCGGGCCACCGATGTATTGCAGACTGTAAAAGGGACCCTCATCGTCATCGTGATATTCGAATACGCGAACGATGTTGGCATGCATCAACCTGGAACCAAGCTGCCATTCTTTGCGAAGGAACCTGCAATATCCGGCGTTGTCGGCCAATGCGGGCAACAGAAACTTGAGCGCGACAGATTTTTCGGTCCGGCGATCCTGCGCAAGCCAGATTTCCGACATGCCACCCGAACCGAGCCGGCGGACCAGCGTGTAACGATCAGCTAGCTGTGCACCTTTTTCCAGGACGCGCATGTATTTCTACGTTCTGATATCAACCTGACGGTTGCTCGCCCCTGGTCGGCACACCAACTTCAAGCGGCCCCGAAAAGCCGGTCTCCGCCTGATAGATTTGTTTGAGAAGTCGGCGCCAGCTTTCGTATTGTGCCGTGGCCGTGCCAGTCAGGCGTCGGGTCTCACCTTGAACAGTAATGACCATCGGCGCCGCTTCCGAGCCAAAGGACTCGGACAACTCCGAGATCGACTCGAGGTGTATTTTGGCTTCGCTTCGCCGGGTCAGGCCGCTCATAATGGCCTCAAACCCCTTCGTGATACCGACAGTCTGAATGCCACGTTTCATTCTCCGCGTCGAAGAGTGCGAACTATTGTCTGTGTCCATGGCAACCGAGCCGGCCAGCACCACGACGCCCAGGAGGGTACGCATTGCCGCCGAGCGCCTGACCTGCCGGTAGTTTACCTGCTCTTCGCGAGAGATTTTGCGCCAGCCTTCGTAGGGAATCGCGATCCCGTAATAGAAGTTTGCATAGTGTTCATTCAAGGTATCGACGACGAGGCGGTCGCGTTCGCGAATCTGTCGTAGCCGGGCGGCGGTCGGATCGTTTTCTGCCGGCAGGCGAACAATGCTTATAGTTCCATCTTTGTTATTCGTAAGGTGGTCACCGAACGACAGCGGTGCCATATCACCGAAAAACTGCAGCTCTGACACCTGCCTGATTTGTTGAACCTGTTTTGCCGGAAGCGCCGCCACATATTCGCGCAGGTCGTTTGAGAAATCGTTAAACACGTTCTGATATGGGTCGTTGGAACGGTCGCGATACTCGTTATAGGACGAGATTCCGGTCTGCGTTTCATAGACCTTTTCGAACCACTCATGGCCCATTGCGTCCTCGACCTTGAGCCGCAATTCGACATATTCGCCGTTGGATTTTTCGATGACGCCGCTGATGATGACATCTGTGAAAGCGCTACGTGATGGAATGACGCGCACGGCTCCCCAGTGGCCGGTGCCTTGCAGCGTTGTTTTCAGGTGATAGGGCAGATAGCGAACTTCCGCTGATCGCACTTCCTGATAAATGCCGGTTTTTACCGGATCGTTGTCTTCAGGGACGCCATCGTCAAACTCGACAATGCCGATGTCGAGGAGCATTTCCTCGGGTGGGGCTTCCTCGGCAACGTCGAGATGGTTTATGTCCGCGGTGATGACTTCATTGACGGCGCAGCCGGATACCATCCATGCTGCGACGATCAGAAAACATGATTTCTTTACCATCACGACGGACGGTTCTCCTTACAGGCCATTGTACTTACGGTACTCTTCCCAGAGTCGCTCTCGCAATTCCGGATCATCTTCGGCCAGCGCCGCTTCATACAGCTGCCTGGCAACAATATCGTCCCCGACATTTTCCATGATGTCGTCCGGACGGCGAGACTGGATATCTTCCTCGCTCATGCTGTCGATCGATGCCTGCCGTTCATCGGTGGGATTAAGTATGGAAACCGAACCACTGGTGCTGTTGCCGCCGCCCTGTCCGCCAAGGCCGACCGTCCCGCCGGACCCGCCGGACCCGCCGCCAGTGCCAAAACCCTCAGTATTCCGGCTTACGGTGGAAATCTCCCGTTGTTCTTCCATCAGGACTTCGTCGAAGTCTCCTACAGATTCGTCCAGCTCTTTGCCGAGACGCGCAGCGCGCTCCGCATCGGTTTCACCAGGATATTGACCGACGCCGCCGGCAGCACCCTCACCGCCCGGGCCCCCGGCCGCGTCGGCAGTCGCTCCCTCGCCGGCCGCGCCTCCGTCACTACATTCCCCGGTTCCGCCCATGCCGCCTACACCGCCAGGCAGGCTAATGCCGCCGCAATCGGGATCGCCACCACCGCCGCCATCACCGTCACCGTCACCGTCACCATCTCCGTCGCCAGCAGCACCTCCCATTGTCGCGCCACCGATGCCGGGAATCTCGAGTCCGGGAAGACCACCACCTGAACCACCCGCAGAACCGCCTGCGGAACCACCGGGCATGCCAGCGCCACCTGCCGAACCACCGCTTGAAGAATCGCCACCGGACGAGCCACCACCCGCAGAACCGCCGCCGGATGAACCACCACCCGAAGAACCGCCGCCGGACGAACCGCCTCCGGATGAACCACCACCCGAAGATCCGCCACCGGATGAGCCGCCACCGGATGAGCCGCCACCCGAAGATCCGCCGCCCGAAGAGCCGCCGCCGGATGAGCCACCGGACAAGTCCATCGATGCACAGCCACTGGCGAGCACCACGACGATCAGGGCCGCGGCAAGCAGCTTGAATCGACGACAAAACGAGCCAGAATTGCTGATTATGTTCATTGACTTAGCGCCTCTTTGTAATAGTCAAACGGCCAATGAGAAACTGCTGCCGACCGGTCACAGCCACAGCTTTGTCATTGCTTAGATAGGCATTACAGGGCCTGAGTTCCATCTGTCTCCATATTATGCCTGACCGTCTCAAGCTTATGCATGACGCGGATGACATTAATACGCTGTGATGGGTCCCGCAAGCGTAAATCCTGTCGCTGACCTGGCTCATCACCGGCGCAGCACCCTACCCCAAGGCACTGTTTCTCAGTCGTTTTCAGTTTTGCTCATTGCCCCGGGTCCGCGAAAACTATTCGCCCCTGATGTTTAACGGCTGACGCGGGTCGGGCGTTGACAGACAGGCAGATAAAAGAGACGCCCCCGCTGTTTACGGGGGCAGCTCAAAAAACCGCTTATTTTCGGTGAGTGCAGGGAAGGACGGCGCTGACGCAGCAATCGCGGAAAACAGCTTGTTCCTGGCGCCTCCCTGGGCGCAGCCTTTCCAATCGAATGCGAAGCCGGCGCAATCAGGTCGTCGAATCGTCCGTCGGCTCGCCGTGATGCCGCCGGTGCCGGAATCCGTCCCGCATCTTTGCTCTGCGTGCCGACAGTTCGGCCTGTTGTTCAGGCGTGAGTTCGCCATTGACCTGCGCCATTACGCGACCGTGTAACAAGGTCAGTTGCGTGGCCACCTCACCGTTCTCGGCGGCCAGCTTCTGTAATTTCGCATCGTAGTCTGTATCGGAAACATTCAGGGCATGCATGGCCTCGCGATTCGCCTTCGCCCGCTCACGAAGAGCCTTCGCTTTCGGCCTGGCGTCTTCGACGATATTGCGAATTGCCTGTTCCTGCGTATCGTCCAGCTCGAGCAGCCGGCTCATATGCTCGACCATGCGATCAAAGTCGGGGCCCCCGTGCATCATGCCGGCGTGGCCGCGATGCATCCCGCGATGCTCATAGTCGTCATTCTCCGGCCCTGCCCAGACAGCACTCACGAGAAAAACCATAAGACCAATCGATACGAACTGTAGTAGTCGCTCCTTCATCGTCTTTCCTCCGAATTCGTTTGGCAACATTGCAGAGTAATCAGGATAACGGTATGACCGTGCGCAAGCGTCAGCATTAGCACGAGCTTTGCAAAGAATTGTCAAGTCGCCGTTGCGCCGTCGTCTGCTTTGGCACACGATGTATTCCTCGCGCAAAGTGAGCTCGCTGACCTGAAGTGAACATAGATCGCCATTCAACCAACGTGATTCTGATCGATGATGATCGGGAACTCGGCGTCATGCTGACAGACTTTTTGAGACCGGACAGGCTCGAACTGACCGTCTGTGGAAGCGGCGAAGACGGTCTTGAATGTCTGGCCTCCGGGAATTTCGATCTTGTCATTCTCGACATCATGCTGCCAGGAATCAGCGGCCTGGATGCACTCAAGCAGATCAGGCGCACGAGCGACGTCCCGGTCATCATGCTCACGGCACGCGGCGACGATGTGGATCGAATTATCGGGCTCGAGTTCGGCGCCGATGATTATCTCGCAAAGCCCTTTAATCCACGCGAACTCGTCGCGAGAATAAAAGCGATCCTGAGACGATCGCACCGGGAAGCGCCGGAATCGAATCAGCTAAAGCTCGGCGAGATCGAGTTGCAACCGCGCACCCGCCGTGCCTCTGTAGGCGGTGATGCCTTGCGCCTGACCGGCACTGAATTCGAAATTCTCAGATGCCTCCTGGAAACACCGGGAGAAGTCGTGAGCAAGGAGCAACTCAGCGAACGCGCATTGGGCCGCCGGCTGCTGCCCTATGATCGTAGCGTTGACACCCATATCAGTAATCTGCGGGGCAAGCTCGAGCGGGCAGGTAACCATAAAGAATCCATACAGAATCAGCGTGGCGTGGGTTACCTGCTGCTTCCGGGCGAATAAGGACCTGCCCGTGCGAAGCCTTCTGATTCGAATATTTCTCTCCTTCTGGTTGATTATCGCCATCACAATCGGCATCGCCGCGGTGACGGGCTTCTATTACTCGGAGAGATCGCGAGTGGCGTTCGAGAACTTCGAACACGGCGACACAATACTGGAGGCCAGCGTAGCGCTTGACAAGAACGGCCGCGAAGGCCTTGTACACTGGCTAAAAAATTTCCCGGGCGGTCGGAGTATTACGATCTATGTCCTGGATGAAAAACGCCAGGACATCCTGGGCCGTCGGATCCCCCCCCACATTGCCCGTATGGTGAGCCGGCACAGACGTCACTTGCCGCCGCCCGGCATGGGCCGACATGACCCCCGTAACCTTCGCCGGGCGCGACCTCTCTCGCAGCTCGTATCGGCCGATGGCCAGGTCTATACGCTCATCGTTTCACCGACACGGCCTCCGCCGTATTGGGGTCGCATACCCGTCCCGTCTCTCCTCTTCGTCGTAGCACTGATTGTGAGCGGAATTGTTTCCTATTTGCTGGCCCGGGCAATTGCAAACCCGATCAGAAAGCTGCGCGAGGCAACCGTATCGCTGGCCGACGGGAACCTGGACATGAGAGTTGGGGCATCCGTGGGCAAGCGGCGCGATGAACTGGGCATGCTGGCCAGAGATTTTGACTCGATGGCCGACAAACTGGCGCGGGCGGCGGCGCAACAGACCGAATTATCACGAAACATTTCACACGAACTTAGATCGCCGCTCGCTCGCATGCGCGTGGCCCTGGAGTTGGCCAAGCGGAAAGCTGGCGATTTGTCCGAATTTGACCGTATCGACGCCGAGGCGGAGCGCCTGGACAAGTTGATTGGGCAGATTCTGCATTACACTCGCCTTGACTCGAACCCGCAGAAAGAGCCAGTCCAAATCAACGTCGGCGATTTGATCAGGGAAGTCGTCGGCAACGTCAATTACGAATGCAAAGCGGACGGCATCGATGGTGTCAGCGTTGAGGCCAGTTTCGATGCGTCGCCAACAATGCATGGCTACGCCGACGCACTAATCAGCGCGGTCGAGAACATACTCCGCAATGCCGTGCGCCACAGCCCACCCAATGGCGCGGTAAACATTCGACTCAGCCAGGAAGACGCGACTGCGAAAATCGAGATCCTGGACCAGGGCGAGGGCGTCGACGATTCTGATTTGCCGCGACTATTCGAGCCGTTCTATAGAACAAAGGAAGCGCCGGATACCGGCACCGGGCTCGGATTGGCTATCGCCGAACGCGCAATTCGAGTGAACGGCGGCGAGGTGACCGCAGAAAATAGCGACAAAGGCGGTCTGCGTGTCTTGATCAAGTTACCTGTGAGTTAAAGGTGTATCTATTTTATTTTTTGTCTTCCCAAAAAATAAAATAGATACACCTTTAACTCACTTGCAATTCAGTTTATCGGGGACCCACCTCATTTTTCAGTGGAGTTAATTGGGGACGTATTCCATTTTTTTGGGAGACAAAAAAAGTGGAATACGTCCCCAATTAACTCCATTTAGCGCCGGTGCGGTTTTCGGAACAGGATAACTGACAGATCGTCCGGTTTGCTCGGCTGCAGTTTTGACTCGTTGGTCATTCGATGATGCGCGAGTCTGGTCATTGATTCGATTGCCTTGTCGAGCGGTCCTTTGCGCATGATGTTGATGACTTCATTGATATGAATGTTGTCGGTTAGTCCGTCGCTTGCCAGAAGAACAGTATCCCTCGGCCGCAATTTGACCGCGGGTCCGATGTCGATGCGCATGTCGTTGGTACCGATAAAGTTGGACACGAGGTATCTCTCCTCGTGGTGCAGCGCCTCGCGCTTACCAAGAAATCCGGCTTCGACGGCAAAGCCGGTTGGCGAGTGGACCATCGTCTGCGATTTGATGCGGCCCCGTTGCCCGACGATGACGGCCTCAGAGTCGCCGACCTGGTATGTACGCGCAATCAAACCCTCAATCGTGACCACGGTCATCGTCGTCGCAGCGCCGTTGCCGATGTCGAGCACGGCCTGATTCGCTGCTTCGATGCCATCCAGTATGGCCGTGCGAAGTAGCATCGTTTCCGTCAGTGCCGCACGCAGCGTCTCAGCAAGCTTGGTGATTGCAGTCTGGGACGCGCGCCTTCCTGCCGGCAGCCCGCCGACGCCATCGGCGACTGCCAGCACGACGGCATCATGTCCGTAGGGAATTGCGGCGACGGTATCTTCGTTCTCTGTTTCTTTATCCGGCGAGCGAGCGGTATAGGCAACGATAGAGCCACCGCCCAGTTGTGCGTCGATGCTGTCAGGCTCGGTCGCACCATCCAGCATAGCGATATCATCGCCCGACACGGTCATCCTTGTGATTTCCGGCTTCTGTGCATTATTCCCGCCTTGTCGGCTCTCTGCACCAGGCACAGTAGTTCCAGTATTCTTTTACGATGCCCCATTTGCAGGCACGGCACCGGTGTTTGCTCCCCTCAATCTTCCACGGCCGCCTGACTTTCATGCGACACCAGGGGCAATAGCGCATGAACGGCATCAACGGTTCCCGGCACCGCTTGTTTGCGCAGCGGCTGACGTAGCGCTTATCCGGGTAAAAGCGGTTGGTTTCTGCTTCGAAACCGGGACCGTAACACCAAGGGCAATAGTCCCAGTCATTCTTCACGCCGCGTTCACAACGGGGGCAGTGCGACGGCATGCGGCTGGTGCCACCGCGCGCCGGATTATCGAAGCCGCACCAGGGGCAGGCCTGCATGTTTTCTGCGACCGGGCCCTCACAACGGCGGCACTGATGCCGCGTCTCCAGCACGCTTCTGAATTGCCCTTGGAATTCACGCCACTGCAACTGGCGCCAGGATCCGCCTTGTTTGCTGAGCCGTTTCGAGCGCGAACGCCGTTGCTTGCGCGATCGGCTCTGCAACCGCACAAACGCAGCCTGCATCTGAATCGCGTTCCGGTACCTGTCTGCCGGGTCGAGTTGAATCGCCCGGCGCAACATCTCGGCAAATTCCGGCCTGACCCGGTTTCTGAGTTGCTCGTTGCCGACCATCGGCCAGGCAAACGGCCACTCCGGCAGCTTGCCCGAAAACAGGCGGTACAGCACGAGGCCGAGCGAGAAAACGTCCGACTGAAATTTCGGGCGTCCCATGGCCTGCTCCGGCGCGATGTAATCGATCGTCCCGGAGCCGGAGGCTTTGAGTGTCCGCAGACTGAGCTTGGCAAAGCCGAAATCCGCGAGTTTCAATACATTTCCCGGAAACAGAATAAAGTTCTCGGGCTTGATGTCACAGTGAATTATCTTGTGCTCATGCGCAAACGCGAGCGAGGACAGCGCCTGCGCAGCAATATCAAGTGCGCTCGCGGTGGATATGCGTCTTACGATGCGATCGGCGAGCGACTCATCGCCGAGTTCCATGGCGATGACAAGCCGGTCGTCGATGTAACTCGCGTTTTGCACCGACAATATATTCGGGTGCTGGAGTTTGACGGCGACCTTGACTTCGTGCAGCAACTGTTCTTCGGTGAGACCGCCGCTCAATTTCGGAATCTTGAGCGCGACTCTCGTTCTGTGAATCGTGTCGAACGCCCTGTAGACGTCGGCCAGAGGGCCGGACGCGATGCGGCTGATTATTCGATACTTACCGAGCTTTTGCCGGGCGCGTAGCATTGCGCGTTAATCAACCTCAGACAATTTCAAACAGTCCGGCCGCACCCATGCCGCCGCCAATGCACATTGTACACACGACAAACTTGGCATCGCGCCGTTTTCCTTCCATCAGGGCGTGACCAACCAGCCGCGCGCCCGACATGCCATAAGGATGCCCGATAGAAATCGCACCGCCGTTTACATTGAGCAACTCGTTTGGTATGCCGAGCGTGTCGCGACAGTAAATAACCTGCACGGCAAATGCTTCATTGAGTTCCCACAGGCCAATGTCGTCCATTGCAAGGCCGCTTCTCTCCAGTAACTTCGGAACGGCATAGACGGGTCCGATGCCCATCTCGTCCGGTTCCGTGCCGGCCACGGCGATGCCGCGATAGATTCCGAGTGGCTCAAGCCCCCTCTTCTCGGCGAGCTTGCTGTCCATCACGACTGCAGCCGAGGCGCCATCCGAGAGCTGGCTCGCATTCCCGGCTGTAATATGACCGTTCTCGAACACGGTTTTGAGGCCACTCAATCCTTCGAGCGTCGTATCGGGCCGGTTGCCTTCGTCTTTATCGAGCGTTACTTCGTGAAAACTGATTTCTTTCGTCTCCTTGTCCATGACGCCCATGCTTACTGTAATCGGCACAATCTCGTCATCGAATGCGCCCGCTTGCTGCGCCGCTGCCGTCCGTTGCTGACTTTGCAGTGCAAACTCGTCCTGTTGCTCACGGCTGATGCCGTAACGTTTTGTGACGACTTCGGCCGTCTCCAGCATCGTCATATAAATGTCGGGTGCCGCTTCAAGTGCTTTGGGATCCGTCGCCCGGTGCCGGTTGTAGTGTTCGTTTTGTACGAGGCTGATCGATTCGAGGCCACCGCCGACAACGATCGGCATGTTGTCTTCGAGGACCTGTTTTGCGGCGATGGCGATTGCCATCATACCCGACGAACACTGCCGGTCGACAGACATGCCGGCGACGGTTACGGGCAGACCGGCCGCAAGCAGTGATTGACGTGCAACGTTCTGCCCGCTCGATCCCTGTTGCATTGCGCAGCCCATAATGACGTCATCGATCTCATCAGCTTCGACACCAGCGCGCCTGACGGCCTCGCGAATGGCGTGCGCGCCCAGTGTCGGCGCTTCAGTGTTGTTGAAGGCTCCCCTGTACGCTTTTCCGATCGCTGTGCGTGCCGTAGATACAATGACCGCTTCCTTCACGATTTACTCCTGTGTTGCGCCTTGCGCGCTTATCAAAGTTTTATGCCGAGCGCTTTTGCCGCCGCGGTGAGAAATTTCTCGGTCTGCTCGCCGCCATACTGCAATTCCCGCATGCCTTCCGTCTCTGCAATCTTGTCCCAGCCCGCAGCGACGTTTTCGGCATCCAGGCTATCGGGTTTCAGAAATACGCCGGGCGTCTCCTGAATCGTTACCTTTGCGAAGCCGCCGGCACCCGCGGCGATAATCTGCCGGGATGGCGCGTCTTCGCTACACATGAAAATCACGGCCGGCGTCACCGCCTCAGGGTGCAGTAATCCCAGTAATTTCTCTGGTATCACGTCCTCCGTCATTCTCGTCGCTGCAATCGGCGACAACGCATTGACCTTGATGCCGTATTTGTGACCCTCCAGGCCCAGCGTATTCATCAGGCCAACCAGCGCCATCTTGGCCGATCCGTAGTTGGACTGGCCGAAGTTACCGTAAAGGCCGGTGGACGAGGTCGTCATAAGGATGCGGCCATATTGCCGCCCCCGCATGTGCTCCCATACGGCCTTCGTGCAATTGACCGAGCCTTTCAGATGAACGTCCATGACCGTCTGAAAATCCGCAAGGTCCATTTTGGCAAAGGTCTTGTCTCTCAGGATGCCGGCATTGTTGACCAGCACATCCACCCTGCCCCACTTGTCGATTGCCTCCGCCACCATCGCTTCGACCTGATCATACTTGGCGACATTCGCGCCGTTCGCGATCGCCTCACCCCCGCTGCCGACGATTTCTTCGACCACGGCCTGTGCCGCTTCGCTCGAGCCACCGGAGCCGTCACGGGCGCCACCCAGATCATTAACGACAACACGCGCGCCCCGCCGCGCAAATTCCAGTACATGAGATTTTCCCAGGCCATTGCCCGAACCCGTAACGATCACGACCTGATCGTCGAATCGAATAGTCATTTCATTAGTTCCTCAAGAAGTGATTCGGCTTACTGAACGATGAACATGCTAAGAATTTCTGCGACAAGCGCCGGTTTTTCTTCACCCTTGATTTCAACCACGATCTCGTTTTTTGCCAGTAGCCGCCCCGGAGCTTTTTCATGCACTTCCTTGAAGATGACCCTGCCACGGACTTCGTTGTTAACCAATACGGGCTGCAGAAAGCGCACCTTGTCCGAACCGTAATTGAGAATCATCACCGCGTTTTCGGGCACCACGGAGCACTCCGACAGGAAGTGCGAAATCAGCGACATGGTCAGATAGCCATGCGCAATGGTCGCGCCGAACGGCGTTTGTGCCGCTTTTTCCTCGTCGATGTGGATGAATTGGTGGTCGAGCGTCGCATCGGCAAAACGGTTGATCCTGTCCTGGTCGATCAATACCCAGCCAGATGGATCAGTCGGCTTGTCGATGTACTGGCTCAGTTCTTCTATCGGCACAGTCGGCATTGTTCTTATCTCCTTTGATTCGAAGTGTACCGGCTTTAATGTGTCTCTGCCTTGGACGGATATCGTCCGTCAGGACTGAGTACTAACATCTGTTGGCACCCATAATCGCCCGTCAGGACGAAGTCCTAGCATCTGTTGGCACCAACAATCGCCCGTCAGGACGGGCTCCTACGATACGTTTGGCGATAGCCGTTCTTTTTTTCGGCTTACGTCTTTACACGCGCTACGGCGTCAAGCCAGCCTTTGTACAGGCGATCCCGTTGCGTGTCCTTCATATCAGGCTCGAATAACGCCTCCCGCCGCCAGAGATTTTGCAGGGCCTCGGTCGATGCAAAGATGCCACTCGTCAGTCCCGCCAGATAAGCTGCGCCAAGCACAGTTGACTCGACATTATTCGGGCGCTCGACGGTCAGATT
Source organism: Pseudomonadota bacterium (assembly GCA_027295475.1). Next base: position 11,757 of record JAPUKV010000084.1, on the reverse strand, counting down.
CAGAATGTCCGCCAGGAATTGCAGGAACCAGTCGTTGGTAACCATGCCGCCGTCGACCCTTATGATGTTTGGTTGAATGCCGTCCTCCGCCATCGCGTTGATCAGGTCCTTCGTTTGATAGGCCACAGCCTGCAGCGTAGCCGTCACGATTTCGCTGATACCGCTGTCCCGGGACAGGCCGAGAATTGCGCCGCGCGCATCCGGGTCCCAGTACGGTGCCCCGAGACCGGCAAACGCCGGCACGACGTGCACGTTCTCCACGATTCCGGTCTCTTCGGCGATAGCAGCCGAAACTCCCGCCGAGTCGATGATCTTGATCTGGTCCCGCAACCACTGAAGCGCCGATCCGGCAACGAAAATGCTGCCCTCTATGCCGTATGTGACTTTGCCATTCAGCCGGTATGCGACCGTCGTCAACAATTTGTTCCTCGACTGAAGCGCTGTCGCACCGGTGTTCGCGATGACAAAGCAACCGGTACCGTATGTGCTCTTGGTCATACCAGTCTCAAAACCGGCCTGCCCTATTAACGCTGCTTGTTGATCACCGGCAATTCCGCACACCGGGATCGCAGCGCCGAGTACGGACGCATCTGTCACGCCATATTCCGCTGCGCTGTCCTGGACTTGTGGCAGCATCGAGTCAGGAATGTCAAAGAGTCCAAGCAACTCATCGTCCCAATCCTGCGTGTGAATATTGAATAGCATCGTGCGCGACGCGTTGGTCGCATCAGTCGCATGCACAAGGCCGCCGGTCAGGCGCCAGAGAATAAAAGAATCGACAGTGCCGAACGCAAGCTTTCCGTCTTTTGCCATCTGGCGCGCATTCGGTACCTTATCCAGAATCCAGGCGAGCTTGGTCGCCGAGAAATACGGATCGAGGCGCAATCCCGTCTTGGCGATAACGGTTTCTTCCGCACCCTTGTCTTTGAGTTTCCGGCAATAGTCGGCGGTTCGCCGATCCTGCCAGACGATGGCCCTGTGCACACACTCGCCGGTATCGCGATGCCAGACCAGCGTTGTCTCACGCTGGTTGGTGATGCCGATGGCGGCGATTTGATCCAGGCTTGCGCCGCTCTCCTGCAGGGACTTCTTGGTGACACTGAGGACCGAGCCCCATATTTCTTCGGGGTCGTGCTCCACCCAGCCCGGCTGTGGATATTCCTGGGGAAATTCCTGTTGGGTACTGGCGACGACGGCAGCCTTGCTGTCGAAGATCACTGCGCGACTGCTACTCGTGCCCTGGTCAATTGCCAACAGATACTTCATCACCGGTCTACGCCTACGAACACTGGATTATTCAGTTTGATTTTTTGGCCGACCTCGGGCGGCTCGGGCAAAACGCCCTGACGCTCTGTAAATTCCTGCAGCGCCGACATTATGGGTTGAGGCCATGGCATTACTCGCCGGCTGCTCAGATCAACGTGCAGAGCCAACCACTCGGCCGTTGCAGCCAGGTAGTGTTTGTCCGCATGATACATGCGCTGAAAATGGTGGATGCGCTTGTCATCGTAAGCCAGGATCTGTGTCGTGACGAGCAACGGCGCGTCTGCCCTGAGCTCCATTTGATAGGTGATGTGGCATTCGACCGCGAACGTCGAACAATGGCTGGACTCGATGTATGCAGATGTGATGCCCAGCTCGTCCCAGAGCGGGTCTAACCCAAGATCAAACCCGAGCACATAGTAAGCAACATTCATATGGCCGTTAACGTCGATCCACTCGGGCAGGACTTTTCCACCTGCGACCGAGACACCCGCGGTCTCTTTGTAGATTGTCTGGTCCGAGGTCATCATTCCACTGCCAGTTCGGCCAGGTCGCGGAAATATTCCAGCGCTCCGGGGTTCGCCAGCGCATCCGTATTCTTCACTTCCTCTCCGTGTACGGCCGATCGAACCGCAAGCTCCACAATCTTACCGCTGATTGTCCTCGGAATCTCCGGCACCGCAATGATCTTGGCTGGAACGTGACGCGCCGTCGTATTGTCCCGAATGACCTTGCGAATTTTTTGCTTTAAATCATCATCGAGTTCAATGCCGTCCCGGATAAGCACAAAAAGGATGACTCGTACATCATCGTCCCAGTTCTGACCGATGGCTATGCTCTCCAGAATTTCGTCGAGCTTCTCTACCTGCCGGTAAATTTCCGACGTCCCGATACGAACGCCACCCGGGTTCAGGACGGCATCCGAGCGGCCGTGTATGAGCATGCCACCCCTGTTCGTGATTTCCGCATAGTCCCCATGCGCCCATACGCCGGGGAATCGCTCGAAGTAGGCGGCGTGATATTTCGCGTTGTCGGGATCGTTCCAGAACCCGACCGGCATCGAGGGAAACGCCCTGGTGCAGACCAGTTCACCGTTTTCATTCGTGATCGATTCACCACGTTCGTCGAAAATTTCAACCGCCATAGCGAGCGCGATGCACTGCAACTCGCCGCGCCGGACCGGCAATATCGGATTGCCGGTGGCAAAACAGCTGATAATGTCGGTGCCGCCGGAGATCGATGCAAGCTGGACGTCTGCGGAGATCGCATCATAGACATAGTCGAAGCTCTCGGGCGCCAGCGGCGAACCGGTCGAGAGAATGGCTCGTAAATCCGGTAGTTTGAATTCGTCCTTCGGCCGCACACCCGCTTTTTCCAGTGCCGATATGTATTTTGCGCTGGTGCCGAAGACAGTCAGTTTTTCATCCTCGGCCATCTTCCAAAGAACCCGGCCGTCATCGAAAAACGGTGATCCATCGTAAAGAATGATCGTCGCACCCGAGGCGAGGCCGCTGACGAGCCAGTTCCACATCATCCAGCCACAGGTCGTGAAATAGAACAGCCGATCACCGCTCCCAAGATCCAGATGAAGCACGTGCTCTTTCAGGTGTTGCAACAGCGTGCCACCAACACCGTGGACGATGCATTTGGGGATACCTGTGGTACCGGACGAGTACATGATGTAAAGCGGGTGATCGAACTCGACCTGGGTAAACTCGAGCGTCGCGTCTTTTCTGGCGAAATCCTGCCAGCGTACTCCAGCACGGATGTCGTCAATCCGGAAATCCTGGCTCGAAAAAGCCGCAATAACGGTACATTCAATGCTGTCGATGACGTCGAGAACGCCTTTGACTGATTCAAGGCAATCATGCCGCTTGCCGTTGTAAAAATATCCGTCTGCGCAAAACAATACTTTCGGCTTGATCTGTCCGAAGCGATCTACAATTCCATTAATGCCGAAGTCGGGAGAACATGAGGACCAGATAGCGCCGATGCTGGTAGTCGCCAGCATCGCAATGATCGCCTCCGGACAGTTCGGCAAAAAACCGGCAACACGGTCGCCTTTCACAACTCTGGCTGACCGCAATGCCTGAGCGATACCCGCGACGGCCTGCCGCAGCTCCTCGAAGCTCAGCTCGCTCCTCGCACCATTTTCTCCGCGAAAAACAATCGCCGCCCGGTCACCGCTGTGACGCAGGAGATGTTCGGCAAAATTGAGTTCGCTGCCCTGGAACCATTTGGCCGTGGTCATATCCCCGGGCTGTATGAGCACCTCGTCGGCAGGTCTGCTGAAGCGTACGTCGCAAAAGTCACATAGCGCCTGCCAGAATTCCGCTGATTGATCGATCGACCACTGATACAGATCATCGTATGCATCGAATGACCGCTTTTTCATAAGGCGATACATCGCCGTTTTTTTGAGGCGATCCGTGTCCGGCCGCCAGATGATCGGGTTCTCGGTCAATCGGGACTCCCGCGAATTAAAAAAAGCAATTATCTCAACATATCGCAGCGAGTCCACACCCAGCGCTTGTGTCTGCGGTCACGCTCGCGGCATACTCGGCAAAATGTCCGTACATCAGCGAAAAGCGTCGCAGATACGGGCACCTGCTCTCGGGAGATCGACATGCCGGACAATCTCGAATGGATGATAGGCGCAGCGGTCATTCTGCTTATCGCCGTCGCCTGGATGTTCCTCAAAATGAAGCGTGGGCCGAGCGTTCCGGCCGCTCTTCGGCCGGGCCAGTCATTGCCGGACTTCGTGGCAGCCGACGAGCAAGGCAACCCGGTCGGGTCCACACAATTGATTGGGTCTCCGACTGTAATGCTTTTCGTTCGGGGCAACTGGTGTCCGTTTTGCACCAGTCAGGTCGCAGATCTGACCAGGCACTACAAAGACATCGTAGATCTTGGCGCCAAGCTCATATTCGTCTCGCCAAAACCCCTCGAGACGACTCGCCGCGTTGCGGAGTTTTTTGAAGTCGAATTTGACTTCTGGCTGGACGATCAGCTCAACGCAATAAAGCAATTGGGCCTGGTCATGCCGGCCGCCGTGCCCAGCGATCACCGCAAGGAATACGGTGAAGATACGGTCTGGCCAACGGCACTGGTTATCGATGCGGCAGGCATCATACGGTTCTCCGATGTGTCACGCACTGTCGTCGACCGCCCGGATCCGAAATTGCTGCTGGATGAATTGAGAAAACTGCAATGACGGTCACATTAATCGGGAATGTACCTTATTTTTTGGGGAGACAAAAAAGTAAGGTACATTCCCGATTAATGTGACCGAAGCAATTCCGACTCAACCAGCGGCAGCAATAATCTCTCGAGCGTGTGCATCCGCGATGACGTTGGTCGGCTCACCGGAAGCGGATGCTTCTTCAAATATTTTTATCAGGCGGGGGCCGATTTTCGCGACGAGATCGTAGACTTCGGGATCGTCGACATCATCGGCGTACTCACACGCGATATTGATGATGCCACCGCCATTAATAACGTAGTCTGGCGCATATAGAATACCGCCATCGGCCAACCGTTGACCATCAGCCAGTGTTGCCAACTGGTTGTTGGCACCACCGGCGACAATGCTGACCTTGAGTTTCGGAATCGATGTCTCATCCAGAACGGCACCGAGCGCGCATGGCGCGAGCACATCAGCGTCTTGACAGAGAATTTCGTCGAGCGGCACCGCTGTCGCAGCAAATTCTTCGCAGACCCTTTGCACGCGGCTTTCATCCAGATCGGACACGATCAGCTTCGCACCGGCTTCGAAAAGATATTTGCACAGGTAGTAACCGACATGGCCGGCGCCCTGGACCGCGACTGTCAGATCCCTTAGCTCATCTCGTCCCAGCTTGAACCCGACGGCCGCTTCGATGCCCTTGAATACACCGAACGCAGTCTTGGGCGACGGATCACCGCCTGCGTGACCGGTCCTGGCAGGCAGTCCGAACACATGGCTCGTTCGTCGCCTGATCATCTCCATGATCGACATGCTCATGCCGACATCTTCAGCTGTAATGTAATCACCGTTCAGCTTTTCAACGAATTCGCCAAATTTCTCGTATAGCGCCTCCGAACCATCGAAGTCCGGCGTTTCGATGATGACCGCCTTGCCACCACCGAAGTTCAGTCCGGCCATGGCGTTCTTGTAGCTCATCCCCTGCGACAGGCGTAGCACGTCATGCAGCGCAGCATCGTCCGACTCGTAACGCCAGAGCCTGCAGCCTCCCGCGGCCGGGCCCAGCACCGTGGAATGTATGGCGATGATTGCCTTCAAGCCTGTTGCCGCATCACGGCAAAACACCACGCGCTCGTGGTCGTCAAAAGCAGGTTCATCGAAAGCGGCCATACTGGTCCTTAGGAAAAGCGGGCGTCCGTCATGCGATCAAAGACGCAGCGAGAGCGCGGCGGGTTGTATTCCATAGCGGTGAAATATTCGGGCTCGTTTGCATTGGCGCGCGGATTCTAGCACCGACGACGCACAAGATTACAGAGGGAATACCACGATTATGTGACGGCGCCGCCATCGGCGAAGGACCTGCCGGTCAGTCCCTGCCCGACAGCAAAGCATGCGCACGGTCGATGATATACGCTTTGATCGCCTGGCTTTGCGCCGGCGTAACCACACCGGCAAAAGGCGGCATACCGTTCGAGGATCGCGATCCGCCAAGAACGATGGCGTCCCATTGCGCATACACCTGCCTGTCGCTGTAACGAAGGTCCGATACCAGGCCGCCACTGACAGCACTGAAGCCATGACAAACCAGGCATCTTTGGGTAAAGGCACGATGACCTTCGAGGACGGTATTGTCGCTCGCGCTCTGCTCGGGGACGTCCGGCAACGGGACCGGCTCCGGCTTGGGTAGAACCGGTAACTGCGCCGAAGCACCAAGCCTGAAGGTCAACACCCGGCTTCTGTTTTTCATTTGCAGTGGAGCGACGATCGGTCCACCTAGAATACCTGTCACCGTACCCCAGCCAACGGCAACCGAAACGTATTGCTCCCCGTCGATCGCATAGGTGACCGGCCCTGCGGTGATGCCGGTTTGGGTAGGAAACGCCCATAACCTCTCGCCGTTATCGGCAGCATAGGCTGCGAACTCTCCGATGACATTGCCCTGGAAGACGAGATTGCCCGCAGTAGCCAACACACCGCCGCTCCCCGGGCCGACATGCTGATATCGCCAGACTTCTTTCTGCAGAACAGGATCCCATGCCAGCAGGTGGCCGCTCAACGTGCCGGCAACCTTGCTGAGTTCGAGCGGATCTTCAGGCAAATCCCCCAATAGAAAGACGGTGCCGGTGTTCCATTGCCCGGGCAGATATTCGAAAGCCTCGTCGCTGGCGTACAACGAGGGAATCTGCTGTGCCGCAAAATAGACCAGCCCCGTCTCAGGACTGAATGCCATCGGGGGCCAGTTGTGGCCGCCAAGGGACCCCGGGATGACCAGGCTGGGGCCATCGACATAACGCGCATTTGCTGTCTCGATGGGACGTCCGGTTTTTGCGTCGATGCCGCTCGCCCAATTGACCGGCACATAATTTTCTGCTGAGATCAGCTCGCCGGTTGCACGATCAAGCACATAGAAGAAACCGTTTTTGGGCGCCTGCATGGCCACTTGGCGGAGCTGTCCACCGATTACAAGGTCCGCAAGAATGATGTGCTGTGTCGCGGTGTAGTCCCATGTCTCGCCGGGCGTCGTCTGGTAATGCCATACGTAATCACCCGTATCAGGCTTTAGTGCAACGATAGATGAGACAAACAGGTTATCGCCGCCACCCGGGCTGCGTATCTGACGATTCCAGGGCGAGCCGTTGCCGACGCCGATGTAGAGGAGATCCAATTGGCCATCGTAGGCCATCGAGTCCCAAACGGTGCCGCCGCCGCCAACCTTCCACCACTCACCGCTCCAGGTCGCGGCAGCCATTTCCATAGCCTCGTTTTCAAAGCCGTCCGCTGGGTTGCCGGGCACTGTATAAAAGCGCCAGTTTTGTTTTCCGGTTTCCGCATCGTAAGCTGTAACGTAACCGCGGACGCCATATTCAGCGCCGCCATTGCCGATCATGACATTGCCTTTGATGACGCGCGGGGCACCGGTGATCGTGTAAGGCTTGTCACGATCAATCGTATTCACTCGCCACGCCACACTGCCATCCACAGCATTTAGCGCGACCAGATAACCGTCGATGGTGCCGACATAGATCTTGTCGCCCCGGGCGGCGACGCCCCGGTTAACGACATCGCAACAGGCGTTCCTGCCCCAGATCCTGGGTACTGCCGGATCGTAGGCCCAGATCTGCTCACCGGTCCTCGCATCAAGTGCGAATACCGTGCTCCAGGAACCGGTCACATACATGACCCCGTCGAGGACCAGAGGCGTGGCCTCAATACCGCGATCGGTCGGGATGTCGAAGAACCAGTCAAGACCGAGTCCCCTGACGTTGTCGGCATTGACCTGCTCCAGGGGGCTGAACCGTTGCTCACCATAGGTCCGACCATGGGTCAGCCAGTTCGCATTGAAACTGCCGGGGAGTAGCGGTCGCTCTGCGGTCTTCGGCGGGCCCGATGACGAGCCCGCTGTCTGCTCGACGCCCGGATCATCCCTGTCACAGGACGATAGTGCCATTGCGATTGCCGTGATCAGCGCCAGGAGCCATCTACTCTCAAGAGTCACAATATTTCCCCCGTCAGAACGGCACACGCACAGCTTTGCACAGAAATTCCATGTATGGGGTTGCTGCTTTGAAAGCCGTTTCCACTTTGCGCTGAAATCGAGGATCCAATACATCGCCGAGATTCATATTCTTCACCGCGATAAAACTTTTTCGCTTGATATCTTCAATCATCGGATGCTCTTTATCAAAGCCCCGCGGTGGTCGCGTAAGCGAACTCCCCCCGAGTTTGAAGTGCCGAACAAAAGTCTTGTCCCCTTTTGCGCGTTGCCACTCCGCCGGTTTGTCGGCGATACGCTGCCTGATCCCAAGCAGGGACTCGGATTCAGGCATCCACATCCCGGCACCGAGGAATACCTCGTCAGGTTCTATATGTACGTAATAACCGGGTGAATGCACATTTTTCGCCTGTTCGTGACGGAACTGAATGCCAATATTTGTTTTGTATGGCAATTTGTTCTTCGAGAAACGCGTGTCGCGATATACGCGCATCAGCGAACCACCCATGCGCTTGGGAATCGCCGTGAAATGCGGTGAAATTTCCTTGATTGGATCCTGCATCGACTGAATGAAATGCAGCGCGACATCCAGAACCTGCTCTTCGTATCGAGTTTTGTTTTCCTTGAACCAATCGCGATTGTTGTTTTTCTTGAGCTCTCGCAGGAATTCCAGAGTCTCGGGTTTGAAACCTGTATATCGACCGGATGCCATAGGTCTCCCCCTGTAATATAGTCGCTCCGCGCAACATCCGGGAAGGATGCTCGGGCACATACTCGGCCTCGGCGGCGATTTCGTGTTATTTCTGTCCGATGATTCTCAGACTTTCTCTGCTATCAACTGCCAGACCAGGATGCAGCCTATCAATTCCGCAACAGATTGTAACCGGGACAACGCGCAATGATTGACGATCCCTGGTTCTACGTCGCGGCAATTCCGGCTGTCGTGATGTTCGGCATTTCCAAGGGTGGCTTTGGCGGTGGTCTCGGTGTAGTCGCAGTGCCACTCATGGCACTCGTGGTATCACCCGTGCAAGCTGCCGCAATCCTGCTACCTATTCTTTGCCTGATGGATGTGGTCGCTGTGTGGGCGTATCGGCGACGCTGGGTCTGGCCCGAACTTCGCGTTCTGGTACCGGCATCACTGCTCGGCATCGGCATCGGCACACTGATGTTTCAATACATGAGCCCGGCAATTATTCGGCTCATGCTTGGCGTCGTCGCCATCAGTTTTACGCTGAATCACTGGTTTCATCTCACAACCAGGGGCAAGCAGGAGCGGCCAGCCCATGCTCCTGTCGTTGCGGCGATCGCCGGAGCAACAGCAGGCTTTACGAGTTTCATCGCGCATGCGGGCGGCCCGCCACTCAACATGTATTTGCTGCGAAGGAAACTCGACCGAACAGCGTTCGTAGGAACAACCGTTGGTTTCTTTGCGATCGTCAATTACGTAAAACTCGTTCCGTATACCTGGCTCGACCAGTTCGATATCAGCAATCTCAGTACGTCACTTGTTCTGTCACCGTTCGCACCCATCGGCGTCGGGCTCGGTGTCTGGCTGCACAAACGAGTCAGCGACAAATTCTTCTTTCAGTTCGTCTACACACTCCTGTTCATTGTTGGCCTAAGACTTCTTTATGACGGAGTAACCGGCTCCAGTTAACAACGGCACGTTGAAAGCTATCTGCTGAAGGGGTTTCGGGTAGCCTGGAAAAAGGACAAGAAAGGCCGGAGTAGCTCAGTGGCTGAGCAGCGCATTTGTAATGGCCGCCTTCACCGAAAGCGGTCGTTCAAACATCACCGATATCGGCGAGCAGCTGGTCCGCTATCGCGGCGAGACCGAGACAGGCCTCATGAAGGCCATCAAGGCCGCCCTGGACCCGAAAAACATCATGCATCCCGGTAAGGTAATTTGACGACCAGTTCCCATTGTCGGCCACGTTATTCGGGCACACTTGACCGATGTAAGTGCTTGATTTGAGGTAGAGCGGCCAAACGACCGGGTACGGGCATGAACGCCAATTCTGACAACCTGAACCGACCCAATGCGGAGGATTTCTCGGAACTCGAGACCCGGCTGCAAAGCCAGGTCGATGACGAGACCGTGTTGGCGGAAATTCACGTCGCTTTGAGAGGGCTGCTGTCGAATAACGATAACAGCGAGTCAGGCATCCGTGAGATTCTGCAAAGGCGTTACGATGCGGGCGAGCTGCGTCCCGAGAGTCTCGAGCTGGTGCAGAAAATGCTCGACCGGATACGATCCGACGGCGCCTCGACCTTGCCGATTGACATTGATCCAGCTCCACAGGAAGAAGTGTCGTACGTCGAAACTGAGGTAATTGTCGATGCAGAGCCCTTCGTCGCGACTACGGATATTCCCGACGATGTGCCCGTCAAAATAACAACGGCCGAGCAGATTCAGGTTGGCTCGGTTCTGCGTGACCGATTCCTGCTGCAACGGCAAGTACTCGGCGGCGGCACGGGTGTCGTTTACAAAGCACTCGATCAGCGACTTGCGGACGCCGGCGAGGCAGATACTTACGTTGCAATCAAAGTGCTGCCCTCAGAGTTATCGCGCAATGACAATGCGCTGCGAGCGCTGCAACAGGAAGTGGCAAAAGGCCGTTGCCTGGCTCACCCGAATATCGTGCGCTTCATCGACCTCGACCGGGAAGGCGAGTTGAACTTCATCGTCATGGAGTGGCTCGAGGGCAAATCGCTAACAGCCATTCTGGAGGACTCCGGCAGCAAGAACATCGATCTCGAAACGACGCTGGATATCATAAAGCAGGTAAGCGTTGCACTCGACTACGCCCATCAGCGTGGTGTTGTTCACGGCGACATTAATCCAGGCAACGTCAGGATCACGCCCGCCGGTGAGGTGAAATTATTTGATTTCGGCATTGCACGAATACTGCAGAAAGAGCAGGATGCCCAACCCGATTTTGACCCGCGCGAACTCGGTTCCAAATCGCCGGAATATTCGAGTATGCAGGTATTAACCGGCGAAGATCCTGTCCCTGCTGACGATGTATTTTCGCTTGCCTGCCTGATGTATCGACTGGTCGCCGGGTTTCGTGTCTTTGGTCCCAAGAGTGCGGCCGAGGCCGCGTCGGAGGGAATGGAACCGCAACAACCTCCGGGTTTGAGTGACTCTCAGTGGCTGGCGCTCAAGAAGGCGTTGGCCTATTCGCGGGTCCCCCGATTTTCGTCACCCGCGGAATTTTTGGCCGCATTTGGTGAATTGCCGAAATCGCAACCGGTGCAATCGGTGCAACCGGCACCACCGGCCAAACCGGTGCAACCGGCACCACCGGCCAAACCGGTGCAACTGGCACCACCGGCCAAACCGGTGCAACTGGCACCACCGGTGCAACCGGCTCCACCTGAACCACAGGCGCCACCGGTGCAATCAGCGCCACCGGTACAACCGGCACCACCGGCGCAACCGGCACCACTAGCGCAACCGGCACCACCAGCACAACCGGCACCACCAGCGCAACCGGCACCACCAGCGCAATCGGCACCACCAGCGCAACCGGCGCAACCTGAGCCACAGGCGCAACCGGTGCCATTGGTAGTACCTGATGAACCAATGGTCGCTCGAAATTTCGACCTTGAGCCGCGTCGATCGCCGTGGCGGCTTGCCGTCCTCGGCATTATTCTCATCGCCTCCGCAGCCGGTGTTACGCAAACAGACATACTGGATCGTGTCGATCAGCTGGTCCCGATGGTAAGGTCATTCATCAATGACGAAATCGTTGTTGAGCCCCCGCCTGAGTCTGCCGCAGAAACTGTCGCCGCTCCGGCTACAGAAGCA
>JAPUKV010000083.1 GCA_027295475.1 Pseudomonadota bacterium | reverse complement strand
GGCCCGGCAATGAAAACGCACCGTCAGGCCGCCAAAAAAAACCCGCTATCCGGTTGAGATGCGGGGTCTGCGTGTCGATTTGCCTTTGTTAAACGCTACCCGCAATTTCTCCCAGGTAGCAACACAAGCAGCAGGTCCCGTAACGGCAAACCAGCAGTTGCACGGACTCCAGCCAACCCGTTTGTGTTTGTCCATTCCATTGTCGAGAATCATGTTGTATGCATATCGGTATGTCAACTTCCCGACAATCGCCAATCAATCAGTAATCAGAACCGGCCCGAATATTTCAAGTTGATTATTGATATATACAATAAATTACTGAATATTAATATTATATCTTAATGACTATTTTCCCCTTCGCTCGTCGTGCCGCCACTGCCTGCAATGCAAGGGCGGACTGTTCCAGCGGGTAGGTCTCTGAAACATGCGGCCTTAATTTGCCTTTCTGCAACAGCCGCAACAGTTCGGCGGTGTTTTCGGCATTTGTTTCAGGCTCTTCCTCGGCAAACCGTCCCCAGAATACTCCGACGATGGAGGAGCCTTTAAGCAAAGGAAGGTTTGCCGGTATCTTGGAAATCTGGCCACTGGCAAAGCCAATAACAAGCACCCGCCCGCGCCATGCGACCGCGCGGAGACTCTGCTCGAACAGCTCTCCGCCCACCGGGTCGTAGATGACGTCAGCGCCGTGGCCAGAAGTCATCTTGTTAATGCCGTCCTTCAGACTGGTATTCGTGTAATTGATAAGGTGATCTGCGCCGTGTTCGGCGGCGAGATCGAGCTTATCTGTCGTACTCGCCGCTGCAATGACCGTCGCCCCCATCAGCTTGCCGATTTCGACAGCGGCCAGCCCGACACCACCGGCCGCGCCGAGCACTGCGAGCGTTTCACCGGCCTGAAGTTCTGCCCGTTGCATGAGCGCGTGGTAGGCAGTGCCGTAGGCCAGCAGAAACGCGGCTGCCGGCACGTAGTCGATGGCATCGGGCAGCGCTACTATTTTCTGGGCGTGCACACAGATTTGTTCAGCCATGCCGCCGAATCCCGTCACTGCAATGACTCTTTGGCCCTGCTTGATATCTACGACGTCACTGGCAATCTCGCTAACATCTCCGGCAAGCTCGGCGCCGGGAGAAAACGGCATCGGTGGCTGGTGCTGATACTTTCCGGCGATCATCAATAAGTCGGGAAAATTCACACCACAGGCTCTTATGGCGATTCGTACCTGACCGCGGTCCAATTGGGGTTCGGCGATATCTTCAATGACAAGGTTCTCGGGCGGTCCGAATTCTTTGCAAAGTACTGCTCTCACAATGCCGCACTCCTGAAAGTGTCCTGGTGAATTCGGTGCCAGTCTATTTCTGCCTTGCGTTGCTCTGCAAGTCAACCTGCCGCGGACCAAAGATGGCGCTGGTTCGGCGCCATATATATAGGTATCCTGCCGCGGTTAATTTCCTAATATCAGTGTCAAGATCAATTTCGGCGGGTTTCGCGTTTATGGATTTCGACTATTCGACCAAGGTCAAAGGGCTTCGAGCGAAGCTTGAAGACTTCATACAGATCCATGTCTATCCGGCAGAGTCTGAATACTTCCAGTTCCTGGACAGTGGCGAAACACGCTGGTCCATACCGCCGGTTATGGAAGATCTGAAAAAGAAAGCGCGCAAGGAAGGTTTTTGGAACCTGTTTCTGCCGGACAGCGAGTACGGTGCGGGCTTAAGCAACCTTGAATATGCCCCGCTGGCTGAGATCATGGGTCGCTCGCTGATCGCCTCCGAGGTATTCAATTGTTCGGCGCCCGATACCGGAAACATGGAAGTGCTGGTTCGTTACGGCACCGACGAGCAGAAAAAAACCTGGCTGGAGCCGCTCCTCAAGGGCGAAATCCGTTCCGCGTTCGCAATGACAGAGCCGGGCGTCGCATCTTCTGATGCGACCAATATTCAAGCGTCGATCGACAAGGACGGCGACTCCTATGTTATCAACGGTCGCAAGTGGTGGATATCCGGCGCGATGGACCCGCGCTGCAAGATTCTGATCTTCATGGGCAAGACCGATCGGCAAGCCGAACGCCACAGTCAGCAGTCAATGATTCTTGTGCCGCTGGCGGCACCCGGAGTCACTGTCGTCCGGCCACTGACGGTCTACGGATTTGACGACGCGCCTCACGGGCACGCCGAGATGCTGTTTGAAAATGTCCGTGTGCCGGCAAGCAATCTGTTGCTGGGCGAGGGGAGGGGTTTTGAAATAGCACAGGGTCGCCTGGGTCCGGGCCGAATCCATCACTGCATGCGTCTGATCGGGCTTGCGGAGCGCTCGCTCGACAGCATGTGCGTGAGGGCAACCGACCGGGTCGCATTCGGCAAGAAACTGTCGGAGCAGGGCGTCATTCGGGAAGCGATCGCGAACTCGCGGATCGAAATTGACCAGGCGCGATTACTGACGCTGAATGCCGCCGATATGATGGACAAGGTCGGTAACAAAGCCGCCCGCGCGGAAATAGCCATGATCAAAGTGGTTGCGCCGTCGATGGCGCTACGCGTCATTGACCGGGCGGTTCAGGTGCATGGCGGCGCCGGCGTCAGCGGTGATTTCGGCCTGGCCGCCGCGTGGGCGGGTGCGCGCACTCTCAGACTGGCTGACGGCCCGGATGAAGTACACCTGGCGTCGATTGCCAAACTCGAACTTGGGCGTCAGAAACATTAGCAGCATCGCATCAGGGCTTATGTCGCCGTTGGGCTGGCGATAGCCATGTCATGTGTTATTCTTGTCGCCCAGTCATACTGGGGCTCAAAAAAAGGCCGGCAGGACTTAAGTTTGTTGTGACATGTGGTCTGGGCTGTAAAATAGGAAGAAAGGGCCAAAACTATAAAATCAGCGCCGCGACGACGGTGGAGAGGGTCACGAGCGCAGCGGGGAATACTGTGCTTGGAGTGCAGTTCCTCGTTTTTTGTGCGAGTCGATTTTGAATGCACGCCGCACATCCCTCTGCCAAGATCTCAATACTAAAACTCGATCTTTTAAGGAGTGTTCATGAAACGGTGCAAAACGAGCAGTCGGCAGATAGCAACTGTTTTCATAGCAGCAGTTATTGCAGCAACCGGCAACGTCTTCGCCCAGTCTGTCGACCAGGTGTTACAAGCTGATCTTCGGCGGTTAAGCCTGGCTCAGGCTTCACAGGAGCGAATTAACACGGTGGTAGAGCGTACGCGCTCATTGTCTGACCAATACCGTGCGGTCAACAAAGAAATTGACGGCCTCAAAGTCTACAACCGTCTGATGACGGCGCAGACCAACGGTCAGCAAGCCACTCTGGATGATATTTCCTTGTCTATGAACCAGGTCGACGTCATCAATCGCCAGATTTTTCCGCTGATGGAACGCATGATCGATGGGATCGAGCAATCGATTGCGCTCGATATTCCATTCCTTATGGAAGAGCGCACTGATCGCGTCGCAAAGCTCAAAGAGATTATGCAGCGATCCGATGTGAGCGTCGCCGAAAAGTTTCGCAAGGTGATGGAGGCCTACCAGATTGAGAACGACTACGGCTCATCGAGTGAGACCTACCGTCAGTCGCTCGAGATCG
>JAPUKV010000082.1 GCA_027295475.1 Pseudomonadota bacterium | reverse complement strand
TGGAAGAGGGCCACCTCCCCGGCGATGGGCTTGCCGGACTACCCGGTCCCGATGATCCGGTTTATAACAACCAGCGCATCGAGCAGCTACAGCGACTCGATAAAGCGTTGGCCCAGCTCAGTGATGAGCACCGCCTGGTCGTGCTGCTGCACGATACTGAAGGCTATAAACTCACGGAAATTCAAGATCTTACGGGAGTGCCGGTGGGCACGGTCAAGTCCCGGCTGCACCGCGCCCGGGCCCGTCTGCGGGATATTTTGACGGCGGATGGAACCTTTTCCTGGTGAACAACGTGTAACTACCATGCAGGACAATTTTATGCACAACGACAAGACAGATGAGCAGGATCAGGACGATCCTCAAATCACGGCATTATTAAAGGACTACCCCATGCCACAAGCCGATACAGGTTTCTTCAATCACGCCTTGGCCAGAGCCACACACGTAGGCTCGCGCCGACAGCGCAACCGGTGGTTGATGACGGGCTTTGGCTCTGCCGTTGCAGCGGGTGTCGCGGTCTGGTTGATCAGCGGCATGTTGATGACCGCACCGCAGATGCCCGACGTCGACGCAAGCATTCCGGGCATTACTGTCACGCTTGCGGAGCCTCGGACAGTCAACTTGATCTTTTCGTCAGCGACAGCGCTGGAGTCGGCAACGTTGACGGTATCGCTTCCCGACGGCATCGAACTCGCCGGATTTCCTGGACAGCGAGAAATCAGCTGGAAGACAAGTCTTCAGGTTGGCCGCAACTTGCTGCCATTGAAACTCATTGCATTGACACGTGTCGGCGGCGAACTGCTCGCCCGACTTGAACATGACGATCGCAACCGGATATTCCGCTTGCAGGTAAACGTATCCTGAACCACGGCCGGAATGGAATTCCGGTGCACTTAATGGAGTAAAGCCATGCAACAGTTCAACGTATTTTTAGTGACTCTCATACTGGCGTGTTTCGCACTGCTGCCGACTGCGGCTATTGCTGACGGCCTGGATGACCTCGATGTCACGATGGAAGTCGTCGACAACATCGGCGATGTCTCGGATGTCGTTGCCGAAATGGACGGCCCGGAGGATGAGCACGCGGACGGCGACGAATTCGATGCCGACGATCACGAAGAAGGTGGTGCTGATGGCTTCGAAAGTGACGACGACTTCGACGAGGTAAATGACGACTTCGACGAAGAACATGACTTCGAAGAAGGCGAAAATGTCGATGAAGACAGGCATGAAGAAGAGGAAGACGACATGCACGACAACTTCGGCGAAGACGTCCCCGACGACTCAGCATTTGAAGAGGGCGCGACCGACGCCGAGAGCGAGGGCGACGCTGAGGGCGGCGGCGACATGGTCGATTAGACAGTCGTTTTCTTCAGCAGAGACTCCGGCTCCCCCGATAGCGAAATTTTCGGGGGGGCTTTTTTACGCACCACGTCATAGTTTTGGGTGAGGTATTGTCGGTAATCTTGTTACCAGACATAACGCGAACACGGGAGCTTGGGCCATTTTCGCGATTCATGACAAAAAAGGACGCAGGCTTACAGGCAGCGCGGCAGCGCTGCTGACCGTATTCCTGTGGGCTGTACCGATCACCCAGGCTAATGCCGTCAATGCCTATGACGCATTCGCGGACGGAAATCGATTGTTTCGCGACGATCTTTACTGGGCGGCCCTGCTGCGTTATCGAGAAGCGATCGACGCCGGCATGGATTCACCCCTGTTGTATTACAACATGGGCGTCGCTCATTACCGTGCCGAGCAATACGCTCGGGCACGCGCCGCGCTGCTCAGGGCCACACATTCGCCAAGCCTGCGGGTGATTTCCCACTACAACCTCGGTCTCAACGCCTACGCGGCCGGCAATATTGACGAGGCACTGGATTGGTTCCGGCAGGCGCGTGATCAGGGCGAAGATTTGAAGCTTCGCAATCTCGCCATAATCGCGATCTCGAGATTGCAATCCGAGCAGCGGGATTCCGACGTCTTGCTCACACGCATGGAAAATCGCCGCGAGGAAAAATCGCTGACGGACTTCGACGTCACCGCATACGTCGGCTTCGGCAGCGACAACAATGTTTTCCGCGCGCCAAGTCAACCATACATTGACTTTGCCGACCCCAATCTGCCGCTCGTCACGCCGGAAGTAATTTCGGGCGCGTACATTCCACTCGATTTCAGGGCCAGGTATTCAATCAACAGTCTCCGGTTTGAGTCGTTCTACGGCGCGTATCGCCTGGCGGGCCGCTACTACCAGGACAAGGATATCGAAACGGCGAACGAATATAGTCATGAGATCAGCTTTGGTAATTCCTATCGACGCAAAACAGGAAATCGTGAACGCCGCGTTTTCAGCGCGTTTACATTCGCTCAGCATGACGAGACCTACTTCGACCGCGATGACGGTACGCCGCGCACTGTCAACAATGAGTCCATCGAAGATCGCATGAATTATGTTCGTTACGGACCGGAAGTCGCCTGGATACAATCGAGTGGCCAGTTCGCCGTTGGTCTGCGCTTGAAAGGGCAGCTCTGGAATTATGAGAACACCGAAATTGTGCCCGAGTATGACCATGAATATATTGTCGTTGCCGCACATACCCAGTACCGCTTTACACAAACATCGCTGCTGCGCCTGTCGATCAACAAGTACAGCCGGCGCTACGGCGACCGGCCAGCTTTCGACCTGAACGGCGATCAGCTGGTTACCAACCCGGATCTGCGCTACGACTATCTTTCGGTCGGCCTGACCGCACGTCAGCGAATCACCATGAACATGTGGTTCAGTTTCTACTTCGAACGCACCGACCGACAGGATCGTTACGTCGGTTACAACGATTACACCCGGGATGAGTTCGGCTTCGACTATAGCTGGACACCCAGCCCGCGATTTAAATTCGAACTCTCGGGCAACTACCGCAGCTACGACTACCCGAGTGCTTTCGCGTTTCACAATCCCGCTGCCGGCCCAAAAACACTTGAAACCGTGCGTGGCAACCTGCTGACCAGCTTTCGCATAACCCCTAGTCTGAGCATTGTCGCCGAGGCCGAGTATCGGGAGTCGGAATCGACTGACACCCGAATCGCTTACGATCGTACCTGGTTCTCGCTCGGCGTAATCTGGCGGCACTAGCGCGATCGCGCCTCGGATTGCGCAGCGGCAGAGCACAGGGTACTTGCCTCCGTCATGGCTCGCGTCGCTGCGCGTTAGTTGCGTCGTCAAGCACCCGGTACTCCGGCTTCCAAAACGACCGCGGACGGGACGTTTTTCGACCGAAGTAAAGCGCAGCGAAGCGAGCCATGAGGGAGAGAAATGTCCCGTTCGCAGTCGTTGCGGGTCTGCTAGAATTCGGCGCTCTCTCGCCAGCGACCCTGTTCTACCGATGGACGTCACCCCAATCCTCGAATCACTGAATGACGCACAACGTCAGGCGGTGACCGCAGCTGCAGCGCCCACGCTCGTAATTGCCGGCGCCGGCAGTGGCAAAACACGCGTGCT
>JAPUKV010000081.1 GCA_027295475.1 Pseudomonadota bacterium | reverse complement strand
GAGGCAATCAAGGCTTACCTCGCCGGCCGCCAGGTACAGATTGTCGATCAGGGCATACTGCCCGGCGAACGGGGCGCGCTACAGGCAAGATTGGGTACGCTGCCTGACTCGGGCAGGCCATTGCTTTATCTGACTGTGGTGGGCGCATCGAGACAACTGGAATCGACGAACGACGTTATTACGCTGGAATGCTATACGCCTGATAACAAGCTCCGGTGGAGGGAGGAGGCGACGAACGCTATTGCCAGCAGTCGAGAAGAGTCGTTGTCCAGAGCAGTTCTAAGGCTGGAGAAACGCCTGGATGCGCGTGCCGACAGAGCCTGTCTGCACTAGCCTCGGATTATGCGGCGGAAATCACATTTATGCGCAGCATGCTGCGCAGTAATCGACACGCACTATCAAAAAAGGGGTTCAAAAAAGGGGTCGGATCCAATTTCTGGTTTCCGCGTCACCAGAACATTTTCGCATTGCATTCTGGACCAGAAATTGGATCCGACCCCTTTGATTCAAATTGGATCCGACCCCTTTTATTAGTTTTATGCAGATCGCCAAAACAATTTGTCTGCATGCTACGAAAAGCCGCTCTTTTCACACAGCCTCGGCCGTTAGCGGCCCCTAAAAATCTCGTTTTTCTGGGGGACCGAGGGTCCGCTTCACCCCCGAAAGCGGACCTTAGCCTGAAAGACTATCTAAGGTCTGCTAACGACCCAGAGCGGACATTTGCGTAATTCCGATATCACTACCGAATAAATCGAAACATGATCATCCTTCATTCTTTACATTAATCACCGTCTCGGCCACCCCTATGCTGAGCAACCATGGCAACGCGGTACGCGCCATTAGAATAGACTTACTGCGCCTCAATTCCGTTTGCCTAAGATAGGCGTGTCCGATCAGATTCGCATGTCCACTTTGTATCTGGACTCCTCCAGTTGAGCAAGGGTCCTCGCATTTCCGCGCATATTGACGGAGGTAACCGGTCTATAAGGACTCAAGCAGTGAGCGAATGTTCTGATCGTCCGGAAACTGACTCGCAAGGCGTTTGGCCGCTGCTTTCGCATCTGTCATTCTGCCCACGTCCCGATACATCGTTGCCAGCGTCCAGGAAATATCGTAGTCAGCCGGGAAAGTCTCGCGAGCCTTCTCGAGCACCTCGATGGCCTTTTGCGGCTCGCCGAGTGAATTGAGCGCAACCGCGTAAACATGGACATATCGGCTGTTTTCCGTGTCGAGATCGGCTGCGCGAGCAAGTTCGACCAAGGCCGCTTCCGGCTTTCTGGCCCGCACCAGCACAAGACCCATCGTATGGTGCAATACCGCGCTTTGATCATCGAGTGCAATTCCATCACGTAACAATTGTTCCGCATCGGCATCGCGTCGATGCTGACGGTACAGGTCGGCGAGATTTACGCGCGCGCCAATGGCACGCGGCTCCATCTGCAGCGCAAAAAGATAGGATTCCTCGGCTTTTGCCGCGTCTCCGCCCTCCGCATACACGTTGCCGAGATTCATATGTGCCTCCGGTCTTTCGGCAATCGCGAGTTGCGCATTGATGTATTCCAGTTCCGCCTTTTTGAATTGCTCCTGATCCCTCTGCCGCAACGTGGCGCGCGCCGGCGAGAGCGTCCTGGCGGCCTGCAGGCGGACTGCCCTGATCGGATCACCTAACAGGGATGCGGCCCACTGCGCACGGTACTCCGGCAGAACACCTTCGAGCGCGCGTAGCGCAGCTATTCTGATCAATGGATCGGCATTGGATAATTCGCGTTTTATGACTGCTGCAACATCATCGGCGAATGGCACAGCCAATAGCGTCAGTGCGGTCGCTCGCACAATGCCTGAGATATCGTCGTCGCTGATGACCCCGATCAATTGCGTGTTGGCGCCCAGGTTGCCCAACCTGCCGGAATGAATTGCTTCGGCGAAATGGGCTGCCTTGTCTGCTTGCCTGCCATACCAGGCATCTACCGCAGTTGCGGCCCAGCGAGCGTCTTCGTCGCTGTGGCACTCTGTGCACGTATTCGGTGAACCTGTGTTGATCGTGAGTTCAGGCCTCGGTATGCGAAAGCTGTGGTCGCGCCGCGGATCGACCACCATGTAATTAGTTGACGGCATGTGGCAATCGACACACTCGACGTCGTTCTGTGAGTGATGATGGTGCTCGGGCGAGTTGAACTTCGCCGGCAAATGGCAGGTCGCACAAACGTTGCTGTGTTTTCCCGTGGTTTTGAGTCTCGCCGTGTGCGGATCGTGACAATCGGTGCAGGTGACACCCGCCCGGTACATCTTGCTCTGCAGGAACGATGCATAGACATAGACCTCCTCCAGAATCTGTCCGTCGGGATAGTAAAGGCCTTCATCGAGCAGAGACGGCAAGTGTGTGTCGGTCAGGGGCCTGCCAAACTGATAGTCCGGCGTTATCACACCCCGCCTCGAATGACAGCGGCCGCAGGCCTCCGGCTGCGCAAGCGGGTTCGTTGGAGGCTCACTACGCTCCGCAGTCCCGGTTGCCACATTCATTTGCCACACAGCCGTCCCGGCATCGTCCAACTCGACGCCAAAGCCTGTACCCGACTCGTGGATCCCTGATTCTGCGAGCTCTATATGCTGCGAACCGGGCCCGTGACACGCTTCGCAGGCGACATTGATCTCGAACCATGTGGTGTCGAACGAATCCGTGCTGCTGGAGTAATTTTTTTCGAGTTTCGTGCTGTGACATTCAGCACACATGTAATTCCAGTTTTGCTCGCGTCTGGTCCAGTGCAGCTGATCGGTATGCGTTATCAATTCATCGTCGTAAATATGAAACCAGCGCTGGCCGCCTTCGTCGCGCGGTCGCGCATCCCAGGTAGTCGCCAGGACCTGCAGACGGCCGTCCGGAAACTCAACGAGATACTGCTGCAATGGCGTTACCCCGTAAACGTACCTGACTTCGAAGTCCTCCTGTTCACCGTCCGCATTGTCTGTGCGGACCCAGTACTTGCCGTCACGGCGAAAGAAAGTGCTTGTTACGTCGAAGTGCTTGAATTCGCTACCGTCAAAATCACCCAGGACCGTGTGCTGATTCGCCTGCTGCATCGCAAGGTCGTGGTGAGAGCCCTGCCAGTCTTCGAACTGTTTTGCATGGCAACCGGCACACACCTCGGTACCAACGAAGGCGGGCGCCTGCGTGCTGATGCCCGGCGCCGATGCTGCCTCTTCTGCGGGTTGTTCGCATCCGAACAATAGGACGCATATCGTTGCGACAACGATGGCATCAACAAAATGAGGGGGGGGCCTGTAAATGATATGAATGGTCGGGAGCGTTATCGAAAAAACCCGGGCGCAGCGAACCGCATGCGCAATACTAATACAAACATCGCAAGCTATTCTGACAGCGACCGGGCTGGCTTTTTTCCCGGCCTTGGTCGATGCTCCGCCGCTGCCGTTTCTAGACTGACCTCTATGCGCCGAAACTCCTGATCGGCGCCGGACTAACTACTCAGTCGGAGAGTACGTTTTCCGCCTGTGGTCCTTTCTGTCCCTGAGTCACTTCCATCGTGACTTTTTGGCCTTCCTTCAGTGACTTGAATCCTTCCATCTGGATCGCGGTGTGATGCACGAAAACATCCGGGCCATCTTCGCGCTCAATAAAGCCGAATCCCTTGTCGTCGTTGAACCATTTGACGGTTCCTTCAACTCTTTCGCCTGACATAACTACCTCATATTGAAACTCGCCAGCCGCAGCCGACGCTTATGTATCGCCCGCCTCTCGGCAGAGCAGCCGACATCTTACCCGCAATTGCACCCACAAACCCATTATTTGCCGTGCAAGTTTGGATCACCTTGTGCATGTAATTGGGCAAGCTTCAGGATTTGAGGGCAAAACGCACCACCGATACGACCTGCCAGCACTTCCTCCACATCCGGTACGCGTGGCACAGGCGTCTCCGCTGCGCTTATACTCTATAAACCACAACTCGCCGGAACGGTTCCCATGCAACTGGACGACGCCCAGGTCACGAACAAAGAAGTCAAAAACTGGCAAGGGGTTCACCTTCTTCACTTCGACGCTTCGTCGTGCTCTCAGCAAGTCCGCATTCTCCTGAACGAGAAAAACATAGCCTGGGAATCTCATCACGTTGACCTCCGGAAACGTCAGCATGTTACGTCCTGGTTTCTGAGCATAAATCCACGCGGGGTGGTGCCGGTGCTCGTGCTCGACGGTGTCGTGCATGTGGAAAGCAATGACATCATGGGGCAGGTCGACCAGCTGCCCTCCAAACAGGCATCGTTCTTTCCCGAGGATGCCGAGGCGCGTGCCACTGTCAAAGAGGAACTGGCTTTTCAGTCCAGCCTTCGACTTGGCACACGGGCGTTAACGGTCAAGTTCATGGCACCTCAGGCAAGGTATCTGAAAAACCGGAAGGTACTGGATGCATACAGGAAAAACGGCCCTCCCGACCTGAGCCGGGATATGGAAATCGCCTGGTGGCAAAGCGCCGCGGACCATGGCCTGTCCCCTGAGACACTCATCCAGTCATTCGCGGCGCACCGCAACGCACTGAGGCGGCTCGAAGACCGCCTGCAAAACCGCGAGTGGCTACATGGAGATCGCATATCCGTGCTGGATATTGCCTGGTTTACGACGATTCACCGGCTCAAAGTCCTCCGCTACGACTTGTCGCGGCACCCCTATCTCCTGGCGTATTACCAGCATTTGTTGTTACGCCCGGCCTTCCGTGAAGAAATGCAAATTAGAGGCCCACTGAAAATCATCGTACCGGCCTATCGCCTGTACAAGCGTATGACCGGCAGGCAGCTAGAGGATGTTGTCGTACAAAGTTAGATTTCGGCCTGAGATCTGATCGCTTCAGGAACGGGATGCCAGCATCGACGGCCTTAATTCAGATATTGATCGACAGCCCATCAGGATCATGTCGCGTTCGATCTCGGCCTTGAGTAAAGACATCGCCCGCTCAACGCCGGCCGAGCCGGCACCGGCCAGCGCATAGAGGTACATACGCCCGCCGGAGCAAGCGGTCGCACCTTTAGCGAGCGCCTTTAACACGTGGCTGCCACGCCGCACCCCGCCATCCAGAATGATCTCGATTTGTCCGCCCACCGCGTC
>JAPUKV010000080.1 GCA_027295475.1 Pseudomonadota bacterium | reverse complement strand
TAGCGAATCGCGCGGTAGAATTTTCCTCTTACTTCAAGCAGCCACTCCGGCAGCGTGACGTCCACGATTTCAGCGCCCTCCTCCCGCATCGCCGCCAACGCGGCTTCGATAATCCAGTCCACTTCCTCATCGCTCTCCATGAAGTCGCGGGCGATTCCAATGCGGGCGCCCTTAAGAGCACCCGCATCGAGAAACTGCGTGTAGTCTTTTTCGAATCGTCCTTCGCTCCTGGAAGTCGCCGAGTCTGCTGAATCAACGCCGGTCATCACGCCCAGTGCCACGGCAACGTCGTACACGCTGCGTGCCATGGGGCCCGCGGTATCAAAAGAAAGTGCCAGCGGAACAATGCCATCCCGACTCAGTAAACCGAGCGTCGGTTTGAGGCCAACGATGCCGTTGGCCGACGACGGGCCGCGCACAGAGCCGCCGGTATCGCTGCCCAGGCCCACCGAAGCATAGGCCGCGGCAATGGCTGCCCCTGTTCCACCCGACGAACCGGAAGGCGTCCGTGCCGGGTCGTGCGGATTATAGGTCGGGCCATCGAGGGAGTTCATGGCGTCGCCTGAGGCGAATTCGCTCATATTCAACTTGGCCAGGATGATCGCGCCAGCGGCACGAAGCCTACCCACTACGAAGGCGTCGTCTGGCGGTACCGAGCCCTTGAGCATGAACGACCCCGCTGTTGTCGGCATATCAGCGGTATCGAAATTATCCTTTAGCACCACCGGAATACCGTGTAATGGCGAACGCCGGCCTGAAGTCATGCGTTCGGCGTCCAGCGCGCGGGCCGTTTCAATGGCATCCGGGTTCAACCGCATCACCGCATTCAGCTTCGGACCCGCATCGTCAAAGGCGGCAATCCGGGCCAGGCTGAGTTTTACCAGTTGCTCCGAGTTCAATGCGCCTGAGTCGAAGGCCTTGTTAATGTCCGAAATAGTCGCGGTCGTCAGCTCGAATGTTTCCGCTGCGGCGTTCGATGCCAGCAACAGCGTGGCCAGCGTCCCCATCAAACAGGATCGTGTAACGCGTTGAAATTTCATTCTGTGTATGTCCTCGCCAAAACCTGGGTAATGGCTATTCTGATCCAAACCGCCGAAAATCTGCAGTAGTGTAAAGGCGCTGGTCATGCATAGCACTTTCGCTTCGAGCGTTGTCCCACCACAAATCAGAGAAACAAGATGCCTTCCGACTCGACGTCAATTGAAACGACTTACATTGAAAGGGGATTCCACTCGCAAGAAATACTGAATCACTGGATTGAATCCAATGCCAGCCGTCCTGGTGACCGGGCAGCTATCATCTCAGCTCAAGGTACCATCAGTCATCGCGAGCTATACGAAAATGTGCACAAGATGGCCCGTGGGCTTAGTGGGCTGGGCGTCAGGAAAGGTGACATCGTCGCCATCCAATTGCCGAATTGCCCGGAGTTTGTGATCGGTGTTCTGGCTATCTGCTCGATCGGCGCAATTGTCCAGATGTTGCATATGCCATATCAACGCAAGGAGATCCAGTACCTGCTCAGTGACAGCAATGCCGTTGCAGTTATCTGTTTGACGAGTTTCAAAGACTATAGCCCAGCCGGGGTAATCCTGGATCTTGTGGAATCCGGTTTGAGCGCCTTGCATGTGATTGCACTGGGTAAAGATATTGCGGGTGCACACAATTACGCGGGCTTGAGCGATGCCGGTCAACGAGCTGTTTCAGATGTACCCGATGCCAGGTCGCCGTTCGTTCTGCTTTATACGTCAGGAACGACCGCAAAACCAAAGGGCGTCCTGCACCGATACGATAGCTTTCTCGGCAATGCGGCCACTGCGGCAAAAGAATTGAACATCACACCGGATGACCGCGTACTCAGCCTGGCGGCAATGAGTCATCTTTACGGGCTTTTCACGCTGAATATGACATTGTCCGTCGGCGGTGCAGTCGTCCTGCTACCCGCATTCTCACCATCCGCATTCAAGGAAGTATTAAACCAGCTTGAACCTACCGCCGTATTCGCGGCACCGGCGCACTTCATCGCCAGCACCAAAGACTCCGTTGTGGATTCAAATGATCTGTCGTGCGTAAATCTCGTCTGCTTGTCCGGTGCGCACGTGCCCGCCGAACTTGCCGATCGAATTGACGGCCTGCTAGGTGCCGGCAAGGTCATTCAATTGTGGGGGATGACCGAATTGCAGGCAGGAACTTACGGCCGTCCGTCAACCGCCAAAGCCAGCCGATTCGAAACTGCCGGCCCACCCTCACCAGGGACAGAACTTCGCGTGATCGATGCGGACGGAGAAGAGCTTGGGCCGAATTCGGAAGGTGAGCTTCACGTCAGGGGACCATCGGTTTTCAAAGAATACATGAACAAGCCCGACGAAACTGAAGCTGCGTTTTCGGCAGACGGTTGGTTTATTACTGGCGACCTTGCACAAATTGACGAAAACGGCTGCATGTCAATCACCGGTCGCGTGAAGGAGATCATCAATCGAGGCGGCGTAAAATACAATCCGATTGAGATCGAGGAACCTCTGCAACGAATGGCACAGATTGACGCTTGCGCTATCGTGCCGATCAAGGATGACGTAATGGGAGAGATCGCCTGCCTGTTCGCAGTGGTAAGTGAGGGACAGGACTTGACGCTTGGCGACGTAACTGACCACTTGCAAGCGGATGGCATCGCCAAGTACAAGTGGCCTGAGCGTCTCGAGACAATATCGGCGATGCCTCTGACGCCTACTGGAAAGGTTATGCGAGGTGAATTAAATGACCGCGTGACGAGCTAAAAAACTGCTGGTTTACCCGAAGACCCTACCATCGCACCTGAATCTGCAGTCCCGCCGACTTGCCGTCGGCCCACGCCGACGCGCGGATATTTTCGTCGAACGCCCTGGTCAGCAAAAACGATGAGATAATGCCGACCGCTGCGCCGGCGAGGACGTCGGCACTATCATGATCGTCAGTCTCCACACGCAACCAGCCTACGTAAGACGCAACGACGTATGCCGGTATCGCTGGCCGCCAGCCATAGCGTTTTTGTATGAACGCAGCCGAGCCGAACGCGATCGCCGTGTGGCCGGAGGGGAATGCGTCGTTGCTGCTGCCATTCGGTGAATCTTTGTCGATGATTGAGTTCAACGCGAGCGTGCTGATCGCGGCAAGACCTAATGACCTGCTCAACTCCCACGCGCCCTCCCCGTCGTCTTTATGCAAT
>JAPUKV010000008.1 GCA_027295475.1 Pseudomonadota bacterium | reverse complement strand
CTGCCTCGAACTCATCGCCTTCGTTCCATGCCGGTAATTCGTCGGCAGTGGCAACTGCCAGTCCCGTCCAAAAACCCAGCAAAGCGTCCGTGACCGCGCCATCAAAATTCCAGCTGTCATCGTATTCATCGGAAGGCTGATGGTAGTTGACGTCCGTAAAGTGATTGATCTGGGCTTTTCCCCAGCCTGCCGGCCGGTCGACGAAATCCATGCCGGGATCCAGATAAACGGCAGGCACACCGATCTTGGCAAAACTGAATTGATCGGAGCGATAAAAGGAACCTCGACTCGGAAACTGATCCGGTGCCACGACCCGGCCCTGCTCAGCAGCTACCGATATGACGATCTGGTCGAGTGACGATTTGCCGAGGCCAATAAACGTCACATCATGAGTGTGACCCCATATATTGGGGGTGTCGTAGTTGATGTTGGCAGCGATTTTACCGCGTGCGAAGGTCGGGTTTTCCGCATAATATTTTGAACCCAATAATCCCTGCTCTTCAGCGCCAACGAGGGCGATGAGAATGGAGCGGCGCGGTGCCTGTGGCAAAGCTTTCATTCCTTTGCCGATCGCCATTACCAACGCAACACCGGATGCATTGTCGAATGCACCGTTATAGATGGCGTCGCCTTCTTCGTTCGGCTTGCCAATGCCGAGATGATCGTGGTGTGCAGTATAAATAACGACTTCATCCTTCAAATCCGGATCACTGCCGGTAATCAGGCCCAGCACGTTGGCCGACGCAGTGTGCGTGATTTCCACGTCCATGCCCAGTGAGGTGGTTATGCCGAGCGGTACCGGTTCAAAGTCACGATTATCAGCAGACTCGCGAAGCTCATCCAGATCAAGCCCGGCCATCCCAACTAACGCGCGGGCCGCGTCTTCGGTAACCCAGGAGTTAACCTGATTCCGGGGCTCATTTCCCGCCGGCAATTCGAACTGCACGCCGGTCCAGGACGTTTGAACGACCTGGAACGGATAACCGGCGGACGGCTGCGTATGAATGATGATTGCGCCGACTGCACCCTGGCGGGCCGCGCTCAGGTATTTGTAATCCCAGCGGCCGTACCAGAGCCGGGTCTCGCCGGCGAAAAGCTCGGGATCCCATTCGGGATCGTTGTTCATGATCAACAGGACCTTGCCCGTCAGGTCCTGGCCTTTGAAATCGTCCCAATCGTATTCGGGCGCCTGAATGCCATAGCCGACAAAGACGACTTCGGCATTCTCAAACTCTGCCCGTTCAGCTTGCAAGCCGCTTGACACAACATACTGATCCCATTGTTTTAGCGTAAGCGCGTTATCGCCGCGCAGAAATGTCCACTCATCGGGCTGATCCGTGTTTACACCGACCAGGTCGAACGGTTGTTCCCAGCTGCCGTCTGCGGCGCCCGGTTCGAGACCCATCGCCTCGAGTTCCGCCGCGAGATATTGTCGTGCGGCGACATCGCCACGACTGCCAGGACCTCGTCCTTCGTATTTGTCTTGCGAAATCTCCTTGACGATTTTCCGCATGAATTCTCCGGAGATCTGTTCCGCAGCCGCTTCGGCGGCGGTGTTTCCGGCCCCCACTGAATCAGAAGCCACAACGGCCGACTCAATAGCGGGTGGCTCGCTTTGGCTGCAGCCTGCCAGCGTGATGCTGAACAGCACGGCCAGATAAATAATATTAGTTCGAATTTTCACTGCGTATTTCCCCTGCCGGGCTTCATCTAAGGGTCGCATCCTTATCTCAGCTTGCGGTCGTATTTGCGCGGCCTTTCGACCGTCAGGACGGGCTCCAACAGCGCTGCGATTAGGCCCCGTAGGAGCCTGTCCTGACGGGAGATTCATTGATCAATCAAAGATCTCAGACAGAAAGTCCTGCATTGCGTTCCACGAACGACGGTCGGCATCCGGACTGTAAACGGTGCCGAAATCCGGGTCGTTCGCCTGCGGATTGGTAAATGCATGCATCGTGTTGCCGTAGCCGTGGACCTGCCAGTCCGCGCCCATGCTCGAGAGTTCCTCGGCAAGCGATACCACCTGATCCGGTGGAGCCATCGGGTCATCCCAGCCATGTAAGGCAAGCACCTTGGCCTTGATCTTGTTGCCGGCGGTGTTGCCCGGTGAACCGAATAGACCATGAAAGCTGACGACCCCGCGAATGTCGGTTCCGGTCCTGGCGAGGTCGAGAACGCAAAGACCACCAAAACAGAAACCGATAGCCGCAACTCGGCTTGCGTCGACCTCGTCCAGGCCTTTAAGGACTTCCAGTGCGATCTGCAATCGACCTTGAAGCATCGCCCGGTCATCGAGAAATGGCTGTATCAGTGCACTGTTCTCTTCCGTATTCGTGCCAAGGATACCCCTGCCAAAATTATCCAGCGCAAAGCCGACGTATCCTAGTTTCGCCAGTGCTTCAGCTTTGCCGTTTTCGAGGTCACTTCGTCCGGCCCAGGCGTGCGCGATCATTACGCCGGGGCGTTTCCCCTCGACTGAATCGTCCCAGGCCAGGTAACCCTGCAGATCGACATCTCCATCCTGATAATCGATGGTTCTTGTTTGAATAGTCATTGCTTGCCCCACAAGTATGCTTCGTTTGCATCATAACGAACTGCCCTGGCATAAAAAAATCCTTGCATTGAATGACCAATATTGATTATAGTTAACCGATTGGTTAACTATTAGATCCGGATGCAGCAGGAAATCAACAATCTCGACCAGGTGTTTTTTGCCCTCTCCGACGGCACGCGGCGAGCCATTCTGAGCCGTCTGGCCGAGGGTTCGACCACAATTGGAGAACTGGCCGAGCCGTTTTCCATCAGCTCGCCGGCGATCTCCAAACACATGAAAATTTTGGAAAACGCAGGCCTGATCGAACGCCGGATCGATGGCCGCCAGCACCACTGCAGCTTATCGACCGGTGCGTTGCAAACGGCGGAGGACTGGATCAACTTCCATCGCAGGTTCTGGGAGTCCCGTCTCGATGCTCTGGAAGATCTGTTAACAAACGAGAAATCGTCATAAACAAGGAGTCATTCAATGGCCAAAGGTAATAGTCTCGTTCTGACGCGGGTTCTCCGCGCCTCTCGCGAAAAGGTATTCGCCGCCTGGACCGAAGAGGCATTGATCAAACAATGGTTCTGCCCGCAAGAGGGCATGACCGTCCCGGTGGCGGAATTCGATGTTCGCGAAGGCGGCACTTATCGTCTCGTGGTCGAGGACACGGCAGGGAAAACCTACTCGCCAAGCGGCAACTACGAAAAAATTGTGCCGAATGAGAAAATTGTCTTCAGCTGGAAGTGGGCCGATTCCGAATTGATTACGCGCGTCACTATTGATTTACGCGCTTTGGGTGACAACGAAACCGAATTAACGCTGACCCACGAAGGATTTCCCGATACTGAAATACGCGACCGGCATATTCAGGGCTGGGAAGGTTGTCTGGCAAAATTGCCGGAAGTATTCTGATGACTTATCAGGAGGAGAATTTAGTCATGAAACTCTACTACAACCCGATTTCCACCTACTCACAGAAAGCGTTGATTGCCTTTTATGAGAAAGGTATCGACTTCGAGCCGAATATCGTCAACCTGATGGATCCGGACGACCTTACAAAATATCGCGACGTGTATCCGATGGGCAAAATACCTTGCCTGGTCCTTGACGATGGTCATCTC
>JAPUKV010000079.1 GCA_027295475.1 Pseudomonadota bacterium | reverse complement strand
CAGCTGGCAGATAAGTTTTCAATCGCGTGTTGGCCGGGAAGAATGGTTGCGGCCGTACACGGATGAAATTATAAGAACCTGGGGCGTAGAGAAACTCGATAAAATCGACGTCGTGTGCCCGGGGTTCGCCGTGGATTGTCTCGAGACTCTTGAAGAGATCGCAATGCGCTACGCCGGCGACTTCACCGCAAGCGGTGGCGGAGAGCTTCGCTACATACCGGCGCTCAATGCGCGCGACGACCACATCAGTTTCTTGTGCCGCCTGATCGAAAGAAATGTCGCAGGCTGGCCGGAAGCATCCCCGGACTGGAGCCTGTCTGAAGCGGCGCGTGAAATGGACAAGAGCCTCCATCGTGCACGTGAAACGGGTGCGGAGCGCTGACGTTGCTCGGGGAGTTTTTAGAAATCAGCGTACAGACACCTGACATCGTCGAGTCGCTGGGTTTTTATAAGGCGCTCGGCTTTTCGGAACTGGAGGTTGGAGATATCTGGCCGTACAAATACGCCGTCATTAGCGATGGGCGTTTGTGTATCGGCCTGCATGATCGGGATGTTGATGGGCCCACATTGACTTTTGTCCATCGGGATCTCGCCCGTCACGCACGCGCAATGTCCGATCACGGATTCGATTTTAATCTGCTGAAGATCGACAGTGACGTGTTCAACGAACTAGCCTTTTGCGATCACGATGGTCACATGATTAGAATGATCGAAGCCAGGACGTTTTCACCGGCCGCAGAGGATGTCGAAAAGTCGATATGTGGTGATTGGTTCGAAATGAGTCTGCCCGCACGCGACGCAATGGGTGGCGGTCGCTTTTGGGCACCGCTGGCGCCGGTGATACTTGAACTTCGCGAGGAGCCGACACCGCACCTTCGCTTCGATGCCGCCGGCATGTCACTGGGACTCAGTGAGCACAAGGCACTCAAGAGACCCTCCCCATGTTTTGTCTGCGATGACCTGACGTGGGTTTTGACCGATGTCGAAAGGCATGGCCTGAATATCGATACAAATCCCGAATACGAATCCGCATTCTTGTCGATCGAGGCGCCTGAAGGAACAACGCTTTATTTATTCGAATCTGATTTTCTTGCTGCTGACGACGAAGACTAGCCTGCAGTGATTGAATTGATATCCCGGATTAACTGCATCGCCCTGCCGAGATAAGCGCTGCCGAAAAGATTCAAATGGTTGAGGATGTGGTAGAGCTGATACAGCTTGAGTCTGTTTTCGTAGCCCGGTTCCATCGGCCAGCTCTGTTGATAGGCCGCATAAAACTCAGGCCCAAATCCACCGAATAATCTTGTCATCGCAATATCAGATTCTCGATCACCATAATAGACGGCTGGGTCGAATATCACAGGTTGGCCGTTCGTCACCGCCCAATTACCGCCCCAGAGATCGCCATGCAGAATCGATGCTACCGGTTGATAATCGCGAAAAAGCAGCGCGAAATTCTCACTCAATTCCGCGCCGGCCGATTGCAGCTCACCGCTAAAGCCGCCGCTGGATGCAAGCTGCAACTGAAAACCCAGGCGTTGATGCCTGAAAAATTCTACCCAGTCGCTTGACCATTGATTGTGCTGAGGCGTCTTGCCGATCGTATTATCGCGGTGCCAACCGAATCTCCCTTTACAATTACGATGCATCGCCGCCAACTGCTGTCCGAAGAGACGCTCCGTCTCGCTGGTCGGCCGGTCGAACTCGATCCATTCGATCGCGAGGTACGCGCCATCTGCTGTCACACCGCAACCCAGAACTTCCGGCACGCGAACTGCTTTTACTGCGAGGAGTTCACGAAGCCCCTCTGCCTCTGCCTCGAACATATCGAGTGAATGCCCGGGCCCGGTTTTGACAAAGACCGCTGCGTCGACAGTATCGATTCGCCAGGCAGCGCTGATGTCACCACCGCCGACGGGGCGGGGGCTGGCGTTGTCTGCTACGGAAATAGCGTCTTCCCGAAGTGCTGCGAAGATGTTTTGCCAGTCAGGCATCCTTAAGCTCTAAGATCGCCCCGCCCTGACGGAAGAATTCCGTTCAGCCCAGATCCGAGACGCGTACCGCCTGCCGCCGCAGTGCCTGACCGATGCCTGCTTCGTCGAATAGCGCGTTGATCTCACCGAGGTCGGGTGCGACAGGACGTAATCCCGATGCTGGCCTCTCAAACACGGCATCGCAGACCAGGCCGGTCAGCCTGCGCGCGAGCATTGCCGCATCCTTGTGCGTATTCAGCTTGTCCCCGAGCGTTTTTGCACCACGAACGTTCACTTCGTGAACGCTATCGAGGTTGTCATATACTTTTTCGAGACTGCCGAAATGCTGCAACAGGGCAGCGGCCGTCTTTTTGCCTACGCCGGGCACACCTGGAATGTTATCGACGCTGTCCCCGGCGAGCGCGAGGAAATCGGCGATCTGCTCCGGCCATACACCAAAGAATTCCGGGATCTGGTCGTATCTGATGCGGCCTTTCCCCGCGTAATCCCAGAACACATCGACCTTGGAAACGAGCTGAGTCAGATCCTTGTCCCGGCTGACGATCGTGGATGGTCGACCTTTCTCTCGTCCCTCCGTAACCAGTGTCCCGATCAGGTCATCGGCCTCGTAATTCGGGCTCGCGCATTCCATCAGGCCAAGGGCTCTCGTGAACCGGCGGCACTGCGCGAACTGCCGCTTCAACTCCGGCGGCGCAGGCTCGCGGTTTGCTTTGTACTCGGGATAGATTTCTGTCCGAAAGGACTTCGACAGGCTTTCGTCAAAAAGAACGGCCATGTATTCCGGCTTTACCTGCTCCATGAAGTTGCCGAGAAAACGACAGAAACCATAGAGTGCATTTATCGGGTTGCCCTCGTCATCGACCATGTCGTCGGGCATCGAATAATGCGCCCGAAAAACATAAACGCTGGCATCAATCAGATATTGCATTGCCCGCTGATTCGCCGACCGACAGATGATCGCTGAGCCGCGCATGGAGCGGGCTGGAACGGGGAATATGTGCGAGCAGGTACTGCATCTGGTCGGCGAGAACTTTGCGGCCCTTGAGATAAATGTACTCGGCGTAAGTTGGTGTGAACGGTACTGCAATCAACTGCAATGCAGCCTGCTCGGGCGTCCGGCCACCTTTATGATTATTGCAACGGCGACAAGCCGTCGCGACGTTGTTCCAGACATCCTTGCCACCATGCGAAAGTGGCGTGATGTGATCTCTGGTCAGATCCCTGGTCGGAAAGCGCATTGCGCAATAGAGACACAGATTCGCATCACGCTTGAATAACGTGCGGTTATTGAGTGGCGGCACATACTCGTTGCGCACAAATGCCAGTCCCCTGCTCGTGCCACGGGTAGAAATGATCGAATTGACGTCAATCGCGCTGCGGCGGCCGCTAATCGCGCTGTATCCACCATACACCGTATACAGGCGGCTGCCGCAAGCATAGGCGACCTGCTCCGTGTGGTACAGGCGTACCGCCTCTCGGTAATCGATCCATTCGAGTGGCATGCCGGCCACATCGGTTCGCAGTACCTGCTGCGAAATATCTGAAGCTGACCCGTAAAACATATGCTCCCACACTCCCCTGTACCGTAGTTTGCAGGACGCCGAACAAAAATCAAATCTGTCGCATATTTGAGAAATGCTCTTGCTATGTCATTATTCGCGTTTCGTGTGACAGAAGTGTGAATACCCGTCCCAAAAACAGCATTTAGCTGCGTGGATACGCGGAAATCACCTATTCGTCAGTCGCTGTTCTGTCGCTATAGTGCGCGATGCTGGATCAAATTTTCTTGGCTTTTGGAGACATACGATGCCGCTGACTGTTGGCGTGCTGAAGGAGACCCTGCAATCTGAAACACGGGTCGCCCTTACCCCGGAGATCACTGGAAAGCTTCAGGGCCTGGGCGTTGCGATCGTCATGGAGCATGGTGCTGGACAGGGCTCGCAACTACTCGACTCCGACTACGAGGGCGTCGAGTTCACCGATGCAAAAGGCGTGCTTGCGAAATCGGATCTGTTGTTTACGGTACAGCCAGCCAGCGAGAAGGCCGTTAACAAGCTCCACTCCGGATCCGTCGTAGTCGGACTGATGTACGGGCACTCGAATCCGGGTCTCGTCAAGGCCCTGAAAAACAACAAGCACACGGGCTTTGCAATGGAACTCATACCGCGAATTTCGCGGGCACAAAGCATGGACGTTCTCTCGTCCCAGGCCGCTGTCGCCGGCTACCAGGCGGCTCTGATCGCGGCGACTACTTTAGATAAGTTTTTCCCGATGCTGACAACTGCCGCCGGCACGATTCGGCCTGCACTGGTGCTCGTCATCGGCGCCGGCGTGGCCGGTTTGCAGGCGATCGCAACCGCCAAGCGTCTTGGGGCAATTGTCACGGGCTACGACGTGCGCAGCGCAACGAAGGAACAGATCGAGTCACTCGGCGCGAAATTCGTCGAAACAGGAGTCAGTGCTGAGGGCGAAGGCGGCTACGCACGCGAACTGACGGATGAAGAAAAAGAACAGCAGCAGGCCGCGCTCGATAAAGAAATCGCACGCTCGGACGTTGTGATAACTACGGCAGCGATTCCGGGGCGGCCTGCCCCGCGAATTATTTCCGCGGCAGCGGTTGCGATGATGAAGCCCGGCGCGGTCATTATCGATCTCGCAGCGGAAACGGGCGGCAATTGTGAGTTAACCAAGCCCGGCGAAACGGTCATCGAGAACTACGTAAAGATCGTCGGGCCGATCAACCTCCCCGCCTCCCTGGGCAGGCATGCAAGCGAGATGTATGCGAGAAATCTATTCAATTTCATCAAGCCGGCGATCGAAGACGGCGAGTTGAACATCGACTGGGAGGATGAGGTTTTTGCGCAGTCTGCACTGACGCGTGACGGTGAGATAAAGCATGAACCGACACGGGAAGCCATCGAAGGAGGACCTGCCCGATGATTGACGGATTCATCGCACTTTACATTTTCATGCTGGCGGCGTTCGTCGGCCACGAAATCATCGGACGCGTGCCGTCCATTCTTCACACACCATTGATGTCGGGATCGAACTTCGTGCATGGCATCGTGCTGGTCGGTGCAATGGTTGCCCTTGGCAGGGCCGACACGACAATGGAACTCATAATCGGCTTCATCGGCGTATTTCTCGGCGCCGGAAACGCAGTCGGCGGTTACGTCGTTACCGAGCGAATGCTCGAGATGTTCAAGAGCAGCAAGGAGAAAAGCTCATGAGCGAATTTGTCTCGATGCGCTCGGTGATCGAAGCCAGTTATTTCATCGCGGCAATCCTCTTTATTTTCGGCCTAAAGCGGATGAGTTCTCCGGTAACGGCGCGTGGCGGCATCATCTGGGCCGGCGCCGGCATGGTTGTTGCGACGCTGGTGACATTCCTGTACCCGGGCATGGGCAATTACGCCCTGATGATGGTGGCCATCTTTATCGGCGGCGTGCTTGCCTGGGTCAGTGGCAAGAAAGTCGCGATGACCGACATGCCGCAGATGATTGCACTTTATAACGGCATGGGCGGCGGTGCCGCAGCGGCGATTGCCGCAGTTGAGCTGTTAGGCGGAGAAGAACACGGCCTGGTATTTGGCACTCTCGCTGTCCTCGGCGGCATGATCGGTGCCGTGTCATTCAGCGGCAGTCTCATTGCGTTTGCGAAATTACAGGGACTAATGAAGAGCACTGTTCGCTTCGGCGGCCAGCAGCTTCTCAACCTCTTGTTGCTGACAGCGACGGTCGGACTTGCTGGCATTATCGTCTTCCAGCATGGCGACATAAATCTCATCTTCGTGTTCTTCCTGCTCGCCCTGATACTCGGCGTCACGATGACACTGCCGATCGGCGGCGCCGACATGCCGGTCGTCATTTCTCTTTACAACGCCTTGACCGGCCTTGCTGTCGCCTTTGAAGGCTTTGTATTACAGAACGCCGCGATGATTATTGCGGGTACGGTCGTGGGCGCGGCCGGTACGCTGTTGACACAGTTGATGGCCAAAGCAATGAATCGCTCTCTCGCCAACGTCTTGTTCTCCCGATTCGGTGACGAGGTGGGTGAAGCCAGCGATATCGCCGGCAGTATGAAGCCTATCGAAGCGCCGGACGTTGGCGTCATGATGGCGTTCGCCGACAAGGTGCTGATCGTGCCAGGTTACGGTATGGCGGTTGCGCAGGCGCAGCACAAAGTGTGGGAACTTGCTCAGTTACTGATAAGCCGCGGCGTCGACGTCAAGTTCGCGATTCACCCGGTCGCGGGAAGAATGCCCGGCCATATGAACGTGTTGTTGGCGGAGGCCGGCGTACCTTACGACATCATTTATGACCAGGACGAGATCAACGCCGAATTTCCAACCGCGGACGTCGCCCTTGTTATCGGCGCGAACGACGTCGTCAACCCGGCTGCGCGAACGGATCCCGCAAGCCCGATCTACGGCATGCCGATCCTGGATGCCGATCACGCGAAGAATGTGATCGTCATCAAGCGCGGACAGGGCGTCGGATTCTCAGGCATCGAGAACGCATTGTTCTTCCTGGACCAGACGAGAATGTTGTATGGCGACGGCCAGGCGATGGCGAGTCAGCTCATTCAGGAAGTCAAGGCGATATAGAGAAACAGAGTCGCGGAGACCTAAAGGGGTCGAACCCCCAAAAATCTGGAGTGCCACAGATTTTTAGGGGTTCGACCCCTTTAGTTCATGCTCCTTGAGTGTTTTGGTCCCTGTTTTTTATTAGCGGTCCGTCGGCCGCGGACGGTCTGCGGCACGATCCCTTAGCCTCTGCCGTACCCGCTGCCGCTGATCCGGTGTCATTTTTCTATAACGGTCCCGCAATTCCTGGCGCCGGTCGGGCGGCATGCGGCGAAAGCTATCATAGGCCCTGCGGATACCCGCCCGATCCCCTGCCGACATTCCCTGGAACTCGAGATACCGCGACCGAATCACATCGCGTTGTTCATCGGAAAGATTGCGCCACGCCTGAAACCGTTTCTTTGCGGCTTTTCTATCGCCACGGGACATGCCCGTCCATCGCTTCGCACCGGCCGACAATCGCGCCTGTCGTGCAGGCGTGAACGTGCTCCAGGAATCGGCGTAGGGCCCCAAAACCCGTTGCTGTTCCTCGCTGAGACTTTCCCAGGAAGTGTGTTCGTCCTGTGCCAGCGATACGCCGCTTATTGCCAGTAATAGCAATGCACCGATTGACACCATCCATTTAGCTTTCATCTTCTGACTCCGTCGACTCTTCGCCTTCCAGCTTGGGACCGCTCCGCTTATGCACATCGGCTGCCACCGGTTCATTCTCCATTCCATTAAACAGCAGCCAGTCCTCATCCGATTCTTCCCAACTTCCGAGGTATTCCAGGAACTCCAGGTCGGGTTGTTCATCATCTGCTATAACGACGCCACTACATCCGATTAAGCCCAGCAGGACTGCTACGCTGAGTACACAGTCCGGCTGCCTTTTATCAGCCGACGTTGCCATTTGTGCCCGGCTCGTCGTCAAGTTCCGCTTCAAAGTTTATCCAGCTGTAGAATTCGAGTTCCTGCAGCATCTCGAAACTATCCTCGGCCAGCAAAATTTCCAAGTCGCTTGCCGTCGCCGGTGGCGTCAGGTCATCAACCGATGTTCTGCCGGTCCAGATCAATACGGCAACCACTGCGGCTGCGGCGACGCCGGCCGCCGGCAAGCTCCGCTGATTCCATTGCAGCCACTGCCCGTAACGGGCACCCGGCCGAAGAAGCGTCAGCGCTTCATGCCGGCCACGGTTCAACCGTGACCGCGTTTCCGCATCGAGACCTTCCACACTTTGATCGAAGAGCTCTTTCGCCTTCGTGACGAGAAGCTCATCGTCGGTCCTGGCGGATTCCGTGTCCCGCTCGTTCATTGCCAGTGTTCTCCCAATGTGTCCCGCAAGGAATGTACCGCGCGAGAATAATGTGTCTTTACGCTGCCCTCGCTGCAACCCATGGCGACGGCTGTGCCAGCCACGTTCAGTCCCTCGAATGTGCGCAACATGAAGGCCTCCCTCTGCCGCCGTGGCAGCGCTGCAACGGCAAGCTGGAGGCTCTCCATCGCCTGGTCCGTTTGCAGAATTTCATCCGGCGTCCTGCCAGCCGGGTCCGGTGCAACGGCAACCGGATCGTAGTCTCCGTCATCGCTGGTGGAACGGCCGAACCAGACCATTACGCGATTGCGGACCACCCGCCGTCGATGCCAGTCCCGGACGCCGTTTTGCAGAATCCGGTAAAACAACGGCGTCCATTCGTCGTTAGACCGGTTTGCATAATTGCGCACCAGCTTGATCATCGCCTCCTGCACCAGATCCAGCGCTTCATCACGATCGCGAATAGCTATCTCCGCGATTCGCAGGGCACGTCTTTCAACGTCTGCCAAAAACCGGTTGAGTTCCTGTTCTCGCTGCAGCTCTTTCGCCCCCGTAAAATGGTCGCGGGTGGACGATACCGCAAATTCACATGCGCAAGTGCTCATCGTTTGCCAATTCCGGCATTCGAGCGCTTGAGATCCGTCTCATTCCTGTCAAACATCTTGACTCCATCACGGGGTCTAATAACGTGTCACGCCTGTATAACGTCCGGGCAAACGTCCGGTTGACCGGGAAAGGGCGCAATGGCGGCCCGATCGGCTTGACATAATGTCGTGTCCGGCAATTCCGGGTCGAAATTAAAAAACATATGTCTTTGTATTTAAACAATAAATGAGCAAAGAGCTGATTTTGCGGGTTGCCATCAATGCGCCGCTTTCGCGACTCTTTGACTATCTGCCACCATCCTCTGCGCCTGCCCCGGCTCCTCCGCCCGGCTGCCGGGTTCTCGTGCCTTTCGGCCGGCAGCGACAGATCGGAATGGTCCTCGCCCATGAGACGCACAGTGAGCTGCCGCTGTCCAAACTGCGTCGCATCTTATCGACACTCGACGACGAAGCGATCCTCCGCGAGCCGGACCGGTGGCTGATCCGGTTTACGAGCGATTATTATCATCACCCCATCGGCGAAGTCGTTGCTGCAGCGTTGCCAGCGCTGTTGCGCCAGGGAAAAGCCCTCAATCCTGTCGTTCAGCGAGTTGCCATCACCGGCGAAGGCGCCGCTCAGTCCTTGTCCGCCGTCGCAAGTAAGGCGCCGCGCCAAGCAGAGCTTCTCGAGCTCCTTGGCGGCCATGCTAACGATGGCGTGAGATTCGATGTGCTCGACGAAGCCATGCCTGGATGGCGTCGTATCCGCAAGACCATGCTCGATAAATCATGGCTGCGGTTATTCGAAGCGCCGCCGGAACCGGACTTCGAACCGCAAACCGGAGACGCGACCGACGGTCCGACCCTGAATGTGGATCAAACTAAAGCGCTGGAAGTAATCCGTAGCCAGCCGGGTTTTCATGTCTCATTGCTTGACGGCGTCACCGGCAGTGGCAAGACGGAAGTCTATTTGCGCCTCATGAAAGACGTTCTGGATGCAGGCCGTCAGGTGCTGGTGCTCGTTCCCGAGATCGGACTGACGCCGCAATTCGTTGCGCGCCTGAAAGAGCGCCTTGGCATCGAACCGGCCTTGCTGCATTCCTCGTTGCCCGACAGCATCAGATTGTCCGCGTGGCGCAGCGCGAGAAACGGATCCGCATCGCTCGTACTGGGTACGCGTTCGGCGGTTTTTGCGCCGCTAAAGAATCCGGGATTGATTGTCGTCGACGAAGAACATGACAGCTCGTTCAAGCAGCAGGAAGGCTTGCGTTATTCCGCGAGGGATCTCGCAATAGCCAAGGCAAAGCACCTGGGTGTTCCGATCGTACTCGGTTCGGCTACGCCCTCCATCGAATCACTGCAACATTGTACTGAGGGGATGTATCATCACGTCTCATTGCCATCTCGCGCTGGCAGTGCGGTACCTCCGTTGATGCGGCTTGTCGATCTCAATCAACAGTCCGCATACGACGGCATTAGCGTGCCTTTGCTCAATGCCATCGAAGAAAATCTGCAGGCCGGTGGGCAGGTCCTCATTTTTCTGAACAGACGGGGTTTCGCACCCACGTTGATATGTTCGAGCTGCGGCCATATTGCGGAATGCCGGCGATGTGATGCGCGCATGACCGTTCATGCCGGCGACCCGAAGCTTCTTTGCCATCACTGCGGCGCGAGTCGGCCGGTAGAATCCCGGTGCCCGGAATGTGGCGGGCCCTGCCGGCCCCTGGGCCAGGGTACAGAAAGGCTCGAAGAGTCACTTGCCCAGCAATTCCCGGACCGCAGGATTACGCGCATCGACAGCGACAGCACCCGACTGAAAGACACGATGAACGAGGCGCTGGCGCTGGCGATGAAGGGTGATGCAGATATTCTCGTCGGCACTCAAATGCTGTCGAAAGGCCATCACTTTCCGAACCTGACACTGGTGGGCGTTATCAATGCCGATCAGGGCCTCTTCGGGACGGATTTTCGATCGAGTGAACGGCTGGCGCAGAGCCTGATTCAGGTTGCCGGGCGCTCCGGCCGCGAACAGCGCCAGGGCGAAGTCATCATTCAGACGGCGTTCCCGAAGCACCCGTTCTGGGGCGAGTTGTTCAGGGGGGGTTATGAGCTCGTTGCCCGATTGGCGTTGCAGGAAAGATTGGCAGCCTCGTGGCCGCCTTTTTCACGCCTGGCTTTGATACGCGCTGCGGCACACAAACGTGTTGATACGCAGCGGTTTCTCGAGGCCGCCCGGGCAAAAGCACAGGAGGTAGGCTCGGGCAATGTCATCATCCTGGGCCCCGTCAGCGCACCGATGGAGCGCAAGGCCGGCCGTTACCATGCACAGTTACTCCTGCAAAGCACCGACCGCCAGGCCCTGCACCGCCTGTTACAGGCCTTGCGGCCCCAACTTGAAACCGACAAGACTGCCCGCCGCGTGCGCTGGTCTGTCGACGTAGACCCGATTGAGCTTTTCTAATTGAGCTTTTCTGATGCCGCGTTAGAATGGCCGGCTCCCGTCCCCAGCGCGCATACTTCACTCAAGCGGTTCCCAGGCACGTCATTGAAGAGCAACATTGCACATCTTGTCGAGCAGGCCCTTGCGCTTATACCGGAGCTCGCAGACGCACCAGAGCTGTCGTCGATCAGCAAGTCCGTAGAACGTACGCGCGACTCTCGTCACGGTGACTTCACAACGAATATCGCCATGCGCCTTGCTAGGTCCGTCGACAAAAATCCCCGAGAGCTTGCCGCACAAATCATCGAATATTTGCCTGCCAGCAAGTTCGTTGACAAAGTCGAGCTTGCTGGCCCTGGTTTCATCAATTTTCACGTTGCCAGTGCGGCATTTCATCAGGAAATAGCCAGCATTCTCGACAACGGCGACAACTACGGCAGGCATAAAGCGAAGGAAAAACCCCGCTATTTGATCGAATTCGTATCTGCGAACCCGACGGGCCCCCTGCATGTCGGTCACGGCCGTCACGCGGCGTACGGCGCAACTCTCGGCAACCTGATCGAAGCTACCGGCTACCCGGTCGATCGAGAGTACTACCTGAACG
>JAPUKV010000078.1 GCA_027295475.1 Pseudomonadota bacterium | reverse complement strand
GTTCGAGATCGGTAAGCCTCTTCACGGACTGCCGGATCGTTTTGTAATTCGTCAGCATGCCGCCGAGCCAGCGGTGGCTGACAAAGGGCATCTCGCAGCGATCAGCCTGCGCACGAATCGCTTCTCGCGCCGATCGCTTGGTGCCAACAAAGAGTACCTTACCGCCATCAGCGACAACGGACTTGATAAAGGCGTACGCGTCCTGCGCCATCGGCAGGCTCTTTTCAAGGTTGATGATGTGGATTTTGTTCCGTTCGCCGAAGATGTAGGGTGCCATCTTCGGGTTCCAGTAACGGGTCTGATGACCAAAGTGCACGCCAGCCTCAAGCATCTGGCGCATGGTTACGTCTGCCATGTCGATTCTCCGGGTTAGGCCTCCGTACACCCCATCTCGCAACCCCTTTTCTCCGGGGCACCCAGCGTGATGTGACGGTGTACGTGTGGATTTATTGCCTCAAGGGCGCGCGCTTTATACCATACTGGCTGCCGGCCAACAATGCCGAAAACAGGGGGCGTCCGGGCGCAAGGGTCGAACCGCTAAGGAGCTAACGGGGTCGAACCGCTAAAGAGCTAAAGCGGTCGAACCGCTAAGAGCTCCTAGCGGTTCGACCCCTTATGAAGTCGGTGCCCGGCACCGATTCCGCATGAGCGAGTACCGAAGTCATTACGCGATAATTTGATGAATGTAACGATTAAAACGCCGTCCGAGCAGGACAAGATGCGCGTGGCGGGCAGGCTTGCCGCCGACGTTTTGGATATGATTACTGCGCACGTGAAGCCGGGTATCACGACGGGCGAACTGGACCAGATTTGCCACAAGTACATCGTCGAGACCCAGGGCGCGATCCCGGCACCCCTGAATTACCGGGGCTTCCCGAAATCGATCTGTACCTCGGTCAATCATGTCGTTTGTCACGGCATACCGGGCGAACGGCAGCTGAAATCGGGCGACGTCCTGAATATCGACATCACTGTCATCAAGGATAAATACCACGGCGACACCAGCCGCATGTTCTTTGTGGGCAAGCCCGGCGTCCAGGCGGAAAGGGTCTCGAAAGTGGCCTTTGAGGCGTTGTGGATCGGCATTGAACAGCTCGGACCCGGCAAGCACCTGGGCAACATAGGCC
Source organism: Pseudomonadota bacterium (assembly GCA_027295475.1). Next base: position 4,206 of record JAPUKV010000078.1, on the reverse strand, counting down.
AGGCAATTCAGGAGCATGTTGAGAAAAATCGTTACTCGGTCGTGCGCGAATACTGCGGGCATGGCATCGGCCGTGTATTCCACGAGGATCCGCAGGTCCTGCATTATGGTCAGGCGGGCACTGGCATGGAACTCAAATCCGGCATGACACTGACCGTCGAGCCGATGGTCAATGCCGGCAAGCGGCACGTCAGATTATTGCCGGACGGCTGGACCGTAGTGACCAAGGACCACACATTGTCCGCGCAATGGGAGCACACCGTGCTGATTACGGATACTGGCCATGAAGTACTGACGCTTGGCGCAGATCAGCGCTGAAGACAACACTATTCAACAACTAAATGACTCATAATTTATCGGTCGATCTCAGCGACGCCACCGACCCTGCGATCGTGGCGCTGGATGAGGCGCTCGACCGGGCCGGCAACAAGGTGAGCGACCTGCGGGAGGCGCTTGGCCATGCCGGCGACGACCTGACTGCCCGTTTCAAGGACGGTCAGCCAGTCACAGACCTGGTCAGGCTGCGGGCGTCGCTTGTCGATCGCGTGTTGATTTGGCTGTGGCGTGAGCATGTCGGGCCACTGCGTGACTCCGCGGCCATTGTCGCGGTCGGCGGCTACGGCCGGGGCGAACTCCACCCCTGCTCCGACGTCGATATCATGCTGCTTGTCGGCAAGAAATTGCCCGCCGACGGCGAACAGCTGCTGTCATCCTTCCTGACCTCGCTGTGGGACATCGGCCTCGATATCGGCCACAGCGTACGAACCGTCAAGCAGTGCCAGCAGGAAGCCAAAGCAGACATCACGGTCGCAACAACGCTGATCGAGGCCAGATTACTCCATGGTCCGGAGCCGCTTTTCGCAGCGATGAAGGACGCCGTTGCTGCTGACAAGCTGTGGTCGTCCGCCGAGTTTTTCGCAGCGAAAAGGCGCGAACAGATTGCACGGCATCACCGCTACGACGATACCGCTTACAAGCTCGAGCCCAATGTCAAAGCGAGTCCCGGGGGCTTAAGGGACATTCAGATGATCGGCTGGGTGGCCAAACGGCATTTTGGCGTTGCCAAGCTCGATGAACTCGTGGCGCACAATTTCCTGACTCCCGGGCAGCTACAGATGCTCAATGACGGGCAGGCCTTCCTCTGGCGTGTACGTTTCGGCCTGCACGTCCTTACGGGGCGACGGGAAGACAGGCTGCTGTTCGACCACCAGACGAAGCTTGCGAAAATGCTGGGCTACGAAGACGCGACTTACACGCTTGCGGTCGAACAGCTTATGCAGCGTTACTACCGCACCGTCATGGACCTGAGCCGCGTCAACGAAATGCTCTTACAGCTTTTCGAGGAAGCGATCCTGATGGATCCGAATGCCGAACCCGAGGCATTGAATGAACAATTTCAGGTAAAGAACGGATTTCTTCAGACGACACATGACCAGGTGTTTCAACGAAACCCCTCGGCGCTGCTCGAAATGTTCCATCTGCTGCAACAGCACCCGGACATACGTGGAGTCAGCGCCTTCACCATCGACCTCGTCAGGAGAAACCTCTATCTGATCGATGAGGAGTTCAGGCAAAACCCGCGCAACCACCGTCTTTTCCTGAACATACTGCGTGCGTCCTTCGGTGTGACGCAGGAGCTTCGCCGCATGAACCTGTATGGCGTGCTCGGCCTTTATATACCGTCTTTCGGCAGGGTCGTCGGTCGCATGCAGTACGATCTGTTTCATCTTTATACGGTCGACGAGCACACCCTGTTCGTCGTCAGCAACCTGCGCCGCTTCGCGCTCTCCCGGTTCGACCACGAGTTCCCGCATTGCAGTCCGCTGATGCAGTCGTTCGAAAGGCCCGAGATCGTCTATCTCGCCGCACTTTTCCACGATATTGCCAAGGGCCGTGGCGGTGACCATTCAGTGCTTGGGGCGGTGGATGCGGAGGCATTCTGCCTGGAGCACGGACTGAGCCAGTACGAGGCCCGCACGGTCTCGTGGCTGGTAAGGCACCACCTCGCGCTATCGATCACCGCGCAAAAGAAAGATATCGGTGATCCGGACGTCATCAACGCATTTGCCGCGCTGGTCGGCGACAAGACGCATCTCGATTACTTATATGTACTGACTGTTGCCGACGTCCGGGGCACGAACCCGAATCTCTGGAATTCCTGGAAGGCCACACTGTTCAGAGACCTTTACGAGCTGACTGCCCGTGCCCTGCGAAGTGGACTCGAGAATCCCATCGACCGCGAGCAGCTGATTCTCGAAAAGCAGTCTGCGGCCAGGGCCCTGCTCGAAAGCGCTGCTGTCGCGGAAAAGAAAATTCGCAACATCTGGTCATTGCTCACCGACGACTATTTCCTGCGTCATCGCAGCGAGGAAATCGCCTGGCATACCGAAGTGCTGGCTGATTCGGACGTTGATTCAGAACATGGATTTCTCGACGTCAGGCAACAGCCGGACGGCGACGGCATCGAAGCGGTTCTCTACACGCCACGCAAGAAACGCACGTTCGCTCATGTCACTGCCGTACTGGATGAGCTCGGCATGACGATTGTCGACGCGCGCATCGTACCGATCGCCAACGGCTACAGTCTCGACACTTATATATTTATGGAGTACGACAAGCGCGTGCATGTCGATGAGTCACGAATGAGCAAGATCAGACGTACATTGACGCGGGTGCTGACGGCGCCGGACGAACAAGGAGCACCGGTCACGCGCCGCGCGCCGCGTCAGGTGCGCATGTTTGACACGAAAACAGCAATCGATTTCACGAAGGATCAGAATCAACGCACCGTCATGGAACTTGTCACGGGCGACCGCCCCGGCCTTCTGAGTGACGTCGGTCGCGTATTCGTTGAAATGGGCATCAACATCGACACGGCAAAAATCGTGACGATCGGTGAACGCGCGGAAGACGTGTTCTATATCAGCAACGTATCGGGCGAACCGCTGAGTGATAAGATCTGTGCGGAGCTTCGGCAACGATTATTCGAAAGCCTGGATGCCAAATCGTGAAAACGCTGTGTGGATTAGCTAAATTTTGTTTGCCCCGGTCTGGATGAGCCAATGCAATCACTAATCAAGACAATCGAAACCGGCTTCGAACGCAGAGGCCAGCTCGGCACTGCCGGGGACGAAGCGGAACTATCCGACGCCGTGGAGCAGGCGCTCGCACTACTCGACTCGGGCGAAGCCCGCGTCGCCGAAAAAGAAAACGGCGCCTGGCGCGTGAACCAGTGGCTGAAGAAAGCCGTGTTGTTGAGTTTCCGGCTGGCGGATAACGCAGTCATGCCGGGCGGACACAGCAATTTCTACGACAAGGTCCCGCTCAAGTTCGCAGACTTCGGACAGGAGGAATTCCGCGCCGCCGGTGTACGGGTCGTGCCGGATGCGATTGTGCGCAAAGGTGCCTACGTCGCACCGGGCGTCGTCCTGATGCCAAGCTACGTCAATATCGGCGCCAACATAGACAGCGGAACGCTGGTCGATACCTGGGTGACCGTTGGCAGCTGTGCACAGATTGGCAAGAACGTGCACTTATCCGGCGGCGTTGGTATTGGTGGCGTTCTTGAACCCGTGCAGGCAGGGCCGACGATCATCGAAGATAATTGCTTTATCGGCGCCCGCTCGGAAATCGTCGAGGGCGTCGTTGTCGAAGAAGGCTCGGTTATTTCGATGGGTGTTTTTATCGGCCAGAGCACCAAGATCTATGACCGCGAGACGGGCGAGATAAGCTACGGGCGCGTTCCGGCCGGCTCCGTCGTCGTTGCCGGTAATCTGCCCTCTGGAGATGGCGCGTACTCGCTTTACTGTGCTGTAATCGTCAAACAGGTCGATGCAAATACGCGCGCAAAAACCAGTTTGAATGATTTGCTAAGAAGTGCCAACTGAACAGATGGGGACGGACTTGCTAACGCTGTATGGAATCAGTAGCTGCGACACCTGCCGCAAAGCCAGAAAATGGCTCAACGACCGGTCGCACGCGCACGAATTTCACGACCTGCGCAAGGATGGGCTCGACCTGCAGACGCTCGAACGATGGGCCAGTCGCACGAACTGGGAGAAGCTCCTCAATACGCGCAGCCTGACCTGGCGAAAAATCCCTGAGGTCGACCGCGCCGACATGAGCAAGAGCAAGGCGCTCGCATCAATGCTCGAGCAACCGACGCTCGTGAAACGACCGGTACTCGAATGCAACGAATTTATTTCGG
>JAPUKV010000077.1 GCA_027295475.1 Pseudomonadota bacterium | reverse complement strand
AAGGTGCAGATCATCTCTTCGCCCATTCGTGCCTGAACCTCGCCCAGATTAGTCGCCGTCTGAAACGCCAGGCTGTAGATACCTTTCCTCGGATATTCGATCAGCAATACTTTCTTGAATGACTGGCCTGAATCCGAGAATACAATTTCGGCGAAATTCTTGGCCGCCGAGTATACGGACCGCACTACCGGAATGCGGTCGAGCAACGATTCCCAGAGACCGACCATGCTGCGGCCGACTATATTTGCTGCAAGCAGGCCAGTGACCAGCAGGACCAGCACGGTCAGTAACAAGCCCAGTCCCGGGACCGTAAAACCGAGCCACTCTTCCGGGCGGTACTGTGCCGGTATCAGGAGCAGGGTTCTGTCCATGAGGCCGATCAGGACTCTCAGGATGAAAACAGTGACACCCAGAGGAATCCAGACCAGGAGCCCTGCGACCAGGTAGCGGCGGAGATGCTTCATCATGCGCGTCTGTCAGTTTGATTCACGCCGAGTCTACCTTGCCGTCCGCCTTCTTGTCGGACGATTTTTTCGATTTCGCCTGTTTCTTGCCAGCCCCTTCGCTTTTTGAGCTGTCATCCTTCCCGGATTTGGCGTCGGTTTTGTCGCCCTTTTGACGTTCTGCGTCGCTGCTCAACAGATTGCGCTGGTTGTCTTTCTTGAAATCAGTCTCGTACCACCCCTTCCCTTTCAGACGGAAGCTGGGCGCAGAAATAAGGCGCTTCAGCCTGGGTTCGCCACATGACGGACAGTACACGAGCGGGTCCTCATTCATTTTCTGCAGCGCATCGAGCGTATGCTCACAGTTCTTACAGGCATACTCGTAAATCGGCATGCATTAGCCTCCTTCGTTCATCGCTTGCAGGCCGGGGAATCAGGCCGCGTTCTGAAACTCCAGCTCGTCCTCTTTGACACCGACTTCGATGATATCGCCGGGCTGGAACTTGCCCTGCAATATCTCCTGAGCCAGCGGGTTCTCAACCTGCTGCTGGATCGCCCGTCTTAGCGGTCGGGCGCCGTAAACCGGGTCAAAACCTGCCGCCGCCAGCTTGTTTTTGGCAGCATCCGATAAACGGATCTGCATATCGCGATCGGCGAGTCTCGCATGCAGGTAACCAAGCTGAATATCCACGATGCTGCGGATATGCTCGCGACTGAGCGGGTGAAAGACGACAACATCGTCGACGCGGTTAATGAACTCGGGGCGGAAATGCTGCGAAACGATTTCCATAACCGAGGACTTCATCGTCTCGTAGTTTTCCTCGCCGGCGAGTTCCTGAATCATCTGGGAGCCGAGATTCGACGTCATGATGATCACTGTGTTGCGGAAATCGACGGTACGGCCCTGGCCATCAGTCAGTCGACCGTCATCAAGGACCTGCAGCAATACGTTGAACACATCGGGATGTGCTTTTTCGACCTCGTCGAGCAAGATAACCGAATATGGGCGACGACGAACCGCTTCTGTCAGGTAACCGCCTTCCTCGTAACCGACATAGCCCGGAGGCGCACCGATGAGGCGCGCAACCGAGTGCTTTTCCATGAACTCTGACATGTCGAGACGAACCATCGCATCATCCGTATCAAACAAAAAGTGGGCCAATGCCTTGCTTAGCTCGGTCTTGCCGACGCCAGTCGGGCCGAGGAACAGAAATGAGCCGACCGGCCTGTGCGGATCCGACAGCCCGGCCCGCGACCGGCGGATGGCATTGGCAACAGCCGTGATTGCCTCATGCTGACCGACAACCCGCTCCTGAATAACAGACTCCATCTTCAAGAGCTTGTCTTTTTCGCCTTCGAGCATCTTGGATACCGGGATACCGGTCCATTTTGACACGATCTCGGCAACTTCCTCCTCGGTAACATTGTTGCGCACCAGCGTCGTCTCTTTTTTCTCATCCTTGAGCGCACTCTCAAGCTCTTTTTCCAGCTCGGGAATTCTGCCGTACTGAAGTTCCGACATTCGGGTGAGGTCACTCGCACGGTGTGCCGTCTCCAGCTCGAGCCGTGCACGTTCGAGCTCTTCCTTTAGATGCGTTGTGCCCTGCATCGCTGCTTTTTCCGACTTCCAGATCTCCTCGAGATCGGAGAACTGCTTCTCGAGCTCGCGCAGCTGCTCGTCGAGATCGTCCAACCGCTTGCGCGATGCCTCGTCGGATTCTTTCTTGAGCGCTTCACGCTCGATCTTGAGCTGAATAATTCGCCGCTCGAGCTTGTCCAACGCTTCGGGCTTTGAATCTATTTCTATGCGGATGCGTGCCGCGGCTTCGTCCACGAGGTCGATCGCCTTGTCCGGCAACTGACGGTCGCTGATGTAGCGGTGTGACAAGGTCGCAGCAGCAACGATTGCCGGATCCGTTATCTCCACGCCGTGATGAACTTCGTAACGCTCTTTCAATCCGCGAAGAATCGCAATGGTATCTTCGACACTAGGCTCAACCACAAGCACTTTCTGGAAGCGCCGCTCCAGGGCCGCATCTTTTTCGAGATATTTTCGATACTCGTCCAGCGTCGTTGCGCCGACGCAGTGCAATTCGCCCCTCGCCAGGGCTGGTTTCAGCATATTGCCCGCATCCATGGACCCTTCGGCCTTGCCGGCACCGACCACCGTATGCAATTCATCGATGAACAGAATGATCTGACCTTCCTGTTTCGCGAGGTCATTCAGGACTGCTTTGAGCCGTTCCTCGAATTCACCACGGAACTTCGCGCCGGCGATCAGCGCGCCCATATCCAGCGACAGGATGCGCTTGTTTCGCAAACCCTCAGGAATTTCATTGTTGACGATTCGCTGGGCCAGGCCCTCAACGATGGCCGTCTTACCAACGCCCGGTTCGCCGATCAGCACGGGATTGTTCTTTGTCCGGCGCTGCAATATCTGGATCGTTCGGCGGATCTCGTCATCGCGACCGATGATGGGGTCGAGCTTGCCCTGCTCTGCGCGTTCGGTCAGGTCGATTGTGTATTTCTCGAGCGCCTGGCGGGTATCTTCGGCATTCGGGTCGTTGACCTGCTGGCCGCCGCGGATCTCGTCTATGGCTTTCTCGACGGCGCCGCGAACCGCGCCTGCCTGTTCCAGGATCTTGAGCAGCGGCGATTTGCCATCCATCGCGGCAAGCAGGAAAAGCTCGCTGGAAACATATTGGTCATCACGTTGTTGCGCTTGCTTGTCTGTCAAATTCAAGAGTTTGCTGAGGTCGTTTCCAATATGCACTTCGCCGCCAGCGCCCTCGACTTTGGGCAATCTGTCCAGCGCATCGCCCAGCTGCGAGCGGAGCAGATTGACGTTTACCCCGGATTTCATCAGCAGGCCCCTGATCGACCCGCCCTGCTGATCCAGCATTGCCAGCATGACATGCGCCGGTTCGATAAACTGGTGATCCAGGCCGACAGCGAGAGATTGCGCCTCGGCCAGCGCCATTTGAAACTTGCTTGTCAGTTTGTCCATATGCATAGCGATACCTTATTGGCCCCCTAGTCTCAGGGGGAAGCTTTGCAATAAATTGAGCCAAATCAGGGCAATTCAAGCAGGAAATGACCCTTCGTGGGAACGGCCGCTCCTACTGGTCGTGGCGGCGATATATATACGTCGCCATCCTGCCACAGCGCCCATCGCGCCGGTAGGAGAAGAATTGGTCCTGTTCGGTGTAGGTACAGAACCCACCACCGAATACTCTTATCACGCCGCAGTTTTCGAGGCGCAACGTTGCCAGTCCGTATAAGTCAGCCTGCCAGCATCCCCTGTCATTTTCCGAAAAAAAGTCGGCGGCAGCCTCTCCCTTGTTCACAAACTGCTCGCGAACCTCGGCGCCAACCTCGAAAGCCGGCTTGGCGATGGCGGGGCCCAGCCAGACGAGTATTTGCTCAGGCGGCACCTTGAATGCCGCAACGGTCTCCTCGAGGATGCCGGCACAGAGTCCCCGCCAGCCGGCATGCGCCGCAGCAACCTCTGTTCCGCCCTCAGTTGTCAGCACGACGGGCAGACAGTCCGCGGTAAGTACCGCACAGACCACGCCCACCTCGCGGGCAACGATTGCATCGGCTTCGGGTTGCGTCAGCGCCGAGTCTCCGCGTGCCACCCGCGTGCCATGTACTTGCCTGAGCCACACCGGATCATTCGGCAATGAAAAGTTTGTCTGGAAACGTCGCCGGTTTTCCGCCACCGAGACCGGATCATCGCCCACGTGTGCGGCAAGGTTCAGGGCAGCGAATTCGCCCTGACTGACTCCTCCGCTCCGCAGCGTTGTGCCTGCGACCACATTGGCCGGCGCCGGCCACTCGGCAGGAATCCCCATGGCATTCATGCCTGTTCCCGATGGCCCGCGTGCCCGCGAAGTACCTCAAGCAAGACCTGGAAGTCAGCCGGTGGCGGTACCTCGACCTCAATGCATTCGCCAGTTACGGGATGCGAAAACTCCAGGCGAGTAGCGTGCAGTGCCTGCCGGCGAAAGTTTCGCAGTGTGTCCCGAACCGTATCATCACACCCGGGGGGCATTGTCATGCGGCGGCCATAGGCCGGGTCGCCAACGAGTGGATGGCGCCGGTGTGCGAAGTGCACCCGGATCTGATGAGTCCGTCCGGATTCGAGTTCGACCCTTATATAGGTATGCGCTGCGAAGCGTTCGATCACCCGGTAACGGGTGATGGCGGGCTTGCCGTTTTCAATCACGCTCATGCGCAGCCGGTCGACTGGATGCCGCCCGATCGGGGCATCAATGGTCCCCCCACCGGTCAGCACGCCGTTGCAGATGGCGACGTATATTCTGGATACTTCCCGCGCTGCGAGCATACGCAC
>JAPUKV010000076.1 GCA_027295475.1 Pseudomonadota bacterium | reverse complement strand
TTGTGACTGGCCCCAACCCCCGTTGCCGAGCCCGTTCGGGCCTGCAATCATCAGTAAACTGCCGCCGCGCTCGCTGACGAAATCATGAATTATTTTTTGTTGCTCACCGGACAACGACGCGGCCTCAACGCTACCGATGATCAGCGCATCATAAGAAAACAACTCGTCACGAGTCGCCGGAAACCCGTTTTCGAGTTGCTCGGGAGAATCGATGCCTTGCCGGTAATACTTGTTCGGACTGACACGCAGCAATGACACAATTTTCAAATCTTCGTCGCCAGCCAAGGCACGGCGCATGAACTTGTATTCCCATCGCGGCTCACCCTCGAAATACAGAATCCGGTATTCCTGATCGGCAACCTCCACGAGGGTCGATCGGGAATTATTTCTCAATTCCTGTTCACCGGGAATTCCATCCAGACTGAATCGCAAATGATGGTGCCCTGCCTCGGCAAGCTCGATGTTGACCCAGGCGGTTGTGCTATTGGTATCCTGCCGCAATTCGACCGGCAGCGATTCAAGCAAAGCATCGCCGTTGTAAACCTTGATCCTGGTGCTCGCCGCATCGTCGTGACGAATCGACACTCGCGCTGTGATGGTGCTGCCGGGCAAGACCTTGTTCGGCAGCAGGACATCAGTTAATTCGATATCTTCCGGAATGGACTCACGCCCGACCGCAATCGTGTGAATCGGTACACCGTAACCTGCGACTTCTGCCAGTTCCGCCGACGACAATCCCCCGCTGGTGTCGGCCCCGTCGGAACTCAACACGATTGCGGCGAGCGGATTGAAGCGTGCTTCGCGCAAAACGTCGGTCAGGGAGGCAGCAATCGAGGTCTCGGTACCCGACGGTTCCGTATCGAGAAAAGAATCGACTGGCCTGGCCCTGTCAGAAAGCTCGTAGTGCTGCACTGCCAACTCCAGCGAGCTGTCTTCGGCGAGCGAGGTGCTGAGACTGCGCATTGCCTGCTGCAGACGCGACTCGGAATCTCCGTAGGCCATACTCTCGGAATTATCGAGGACAAATGCGACTGCGTTTTCGCCGGCGCGCAACTGTTCCGTGCTCAGTGTCGGTTGTTGCAATATCCAGATGACGAGGGCCAGCATCGCAATCTGCAGCACCCAGACTGCCATCATCTGAGGGGGCCGCACGACATTGCGCCGTTGATAAAGGAACCAGGATATGCCTGCAATCGCGGCAGCGCTCAGCAATACCAGCAACCAGGGTGGCCAGTCTCCGGCATAAATCAATTCGCTTCGCGCGTAATCGTCGCGCGGATAATTGAACAAAAACTCAAACAATCGCTGGCTGACTCCTTGTTGCTAATGCGTCATCGCATAGATGAGGTAGTTAATACCGAAGCGATAAGCGAGTGCAGTCATGTTTTCGGGATAATCGGGCCAGTCTGCGTGTTCCCATGCGTCGCCGATATCCATATTGAAGTTGATGGAGACCATGAGGCGACCTTCGTCGTCATAGATGCCGCGCCAGTGCGGCGTTTTGCCACCCTTCTCCCAGGTCTGACCCGTATAGGTATACATTCTCGACGGGATTTGAATGCGGTGATCAAGGTCGTAGATGACATGAAACGCTTCATCTTCCTCGGGGATGTCGACGATAGGCCGGTCCGGAAACACTCTCTGCATTGACGCGACGAATGACGACCACTCCCAGGCCCCGTGAAAATCGTCGACCATCAGAAATCCACCGCGTAACAGATAGTCGCGCAGTCGTGCCGCTTCCTGCGTATTGAGGTGCCAGTAACCCACCTCAACAGCATAAATCCATGGAAAGTCGTAGATGCTTTGATCCAGCGGCGTCAGGATTCGCCCCTGCTCCGCGGCTGCAACCCGCGTTAGCCGGCTAATCCCCTTGAGGAAATGATGTTCGGCATCCGGCCAGTCTGTCTGCCACATCTGGCGCCGCCAGTTGCCCTGGCCATAGCGATTGGCCGTGTAGGCAAGGCGCACGAACTGAAATTCACCGGGCGCTTCACGAACTGCTCGAGGAGGCTCGGACTCACCGGATTGCCCCCACACGACCGTTGCACCGATCAGCGTAAGGGCTGTCAGTGCGATCAAAATGCTGTAAAAGCCTTTGGGCATTGAGCGTTTTCCAAGTCCTGCGCCTGCTATATTACAGACACTGAGACGATAGTTTTAATTCAATCCGTTTGCCTAGGTGCCACGAGACAGTTGACTAAATAGCATGACGCTCCTCGATCACGGCCTCGTCTTCATCATCGCCATCGTCTACCCGATAGCCGGCTTCGTTGGCTTTCGCCGCTTGCTGCACCGTGTCGCCGCCGGCGAATCCATCAACCGCAGCCAACTGTATCGCAACACAATAATTGGTCACTGGACACTCTTATTAATGTGTATGGCAATGTGGGCCGGCGCAGAGCGTCCATGGTCGGAGTTGGGCTTCGGCCTGCAGCTCGGTCTGATGTTTGCTTTCGGCGTGGCATTGACGATTCTGGGCATCGTCGTGCTCTTTATGCAGCTTCGGCAGGTGAAAAACGCAACGCAGGAAGAAATCAATGGGATCAAGAAGCGATTCGGCAAACTTTCAATCATCCTGCCGCAGAACGGCAACGAGCTTGCGCGCTTTTACGGATTATCGATTACCGCCGGCATTGTCGAGGAAATTCTGTGGCGCGGATTCCTGATCTGGTACCTGGGCCAATTCATGCCTTTGTGGGTCGCCGCCCTCCTCAGCGTCATCGGTTTTGGACTGGCGCACGCCTACCAGGGTATCGCGCATTTACCGCAAGTTACTGCGGTCGGTGCCGCATTTACCGGTCTGTACCTGCTCAGTGGTTCAATCTGGTTACCGGTCATCCTGCACGCGGCGGTCGACATCCTGCAGGGGCGACTGGCATACAATGTGATTTATCGCAGTCTGACCGGCTCAGGATCGTCAACGTCTGATGACGCAGCCGGGTCAATGGGCATGGACGTCAGTGCGTCATCGCATA
>JAPUKV010000075.1 GCA_027295475.1 Pseudomonadota bacterium | reverse complement strand
TGCCAGGATGCCGACGCGGCCGATCCCGTCGTCGGGGGAGCTGCTGCCGATCATCGGACTGGGGAACTCTCAGTCATTCAGAGACGGCGATTACGAGAACTCACGCAAGTTGCTGGACATCTTGATCGGCAACGGCGGAAGTTTTGTCGATGCCTGGAGCAGCATTCAGGAAATTCTTGGCAGGTACATGCACGAGCATGATGCGAAAAGCAAACTCTTTCTCGCCAATAACGTAGGCGCCACGAGTGCGCAGGACAGCGATGCTGCCATTCGGTACGCAAAAGAGGCGCAGGGAAAAGCCGTGCTCGATCTCCTGCAGCTACCCAATCCGGGCGATTTCGACAAGCAGTGGCGCTTGACGCGCAATGCCAAAGAAGAGGGACACGCACGTTACATCGGCATCGCCATCAGTAGAAGTAGCTATTACGACCTGGTGGAGTCGGTGATCAACAGTGGGACAGCGGACTTTGTCCAACTGAACTACTCGATGCTCGAGCCGGAATCGGGCAGCAGGCTCCTGCCACTCGCACGGGAGAAAGGCGTCGCTGTCGTCGTCAACAGACCTTTCATCAACGGGCAATATTTTGCCCTCGTTAGAGACAGAACGTTACCTTCGTGGGTGGCCGAATTTGATTGCGGGAGCTGGGCGCAATTCTCCTTGAAATATATCCTTGCAAACCCCGCGGTCAATTGCGTTCTTACCGAAACAAGCAAGACAAAGCACGCTATCGACAATCTGTCAGCCGGTTTTGGGCGCTTGCCCGACGAGAAAACGAGGCTCCGTATGCTTGAGCTCATACGGTCCTTCTGAAAGTCCGGCAATGCCCGATTCAGCATAGGTGATAGCCGAAATAGCATTCCGGCACGGGTCAGATAGGCTTCTATAGGCTTCTATAGGGTTCTAATGGGCCTATGGCGCTTGTCGATTCATCAGACAAATGCCAAACTTGGAGCCGGAAGAACGGAACAGAATAAGAAGACGCATTTCTAATAAGAAGATCTCCGAGAGAGGTGTTGATCTTGAACGTCGATGTCAAACAACCGGTTTCGGCAAACCAGTTCGATCGCCTGGCCACCAACTGGATTATGACGTTTGTCGGTAATCCGCGGATTGCTGTCAGGTTGTGGAATGGTAATGAATATTATTTCGCCGATGGCAGGCCCGTCGCAACGATGGAATTTCGCGACCGCAGTGCGATGGTAGACCTGATCTTTTCGCAGCGCGTCGGATTCGGTGAAGGCTATAGCAAGGGTAAGATTGTAATCCACGGGGATATTCTCGAGTTTTTGAACGAAGTATCCCGGGCATTCACCGAGCGCGGTGACGGCAGTTACGCTTTAGATAAGTTCCGCAGTGTGCTCAGGGCGATCCGTGGCAATACCCTGGGACGCTCGAGGGACAACGTTCATCACCACTATGATCTCGGTAACGACTTTTACGCGATGTGGCTCGACGAAAGCATGGTCTATACCTGCGCTTACTACGAGCATCCTGACCTGACGCTGGCTGAAGCGCAGGTGGCCAAACTGGATCATGTTTGCCGCAAGCTGCAGCTGGAACCCGGGCAGGATGCCATCGAGGCCGGCTGCGGCTGGGGTGCGCTGGCGATGCATATGGCCGAGCACTACGGCGTCAATGTCAGGGCCTTTAACAACTCCCACGAGCAGATTAGCCTCGCCCGCGAACAGGCGGCGGCCAGGGGCTTAAGCGACCGTGTCGAGTTTGTTGAAGACGACTACCGGACGATTTCAGAACAGTGCGATGTATTTGTCTCTATTGGCATGCTCGAGCACGTGGGGCTCAAGAACTACCGTGAGCTAGGCAAGGTCATCGATCGCTGCCTCAAACCGAGCGGTCTTGGTTTGATTCATTCGATCGGGCGCAGCCACCCGAAGCCGGCGGATCCCTGGATAACCAAGCGTATTTTCCCCGGCGGGCATATCCCGAGCCTGGGAGAGATAACATCGATTTTCGAGCCACAGCAGTTTTCGATACTGGATATCGAAAATCTGCGCCTCCACTACGCCAAGACATGCCGCGAATGGCTGCACAACTTTGAAAACGTTAGCGATAAGGTCGGGGAAATGTACAGCGACGAGTTTGTGCGGGCATGGCGTTTATATCTCGCCGGATCATCTGCCGCATTCCAGTCCGGCACCCTGCAGCTCTATCAGGTCCTGTTCGCACCTCGCGGTAATAACAACGTGCCGTGGACCCGGAATTCCGTTTATTCGCCGGATTCCACAGGGGATTAGGAGCCGTGCATGACGTTGACGTAGTCATCGTTGGGGGCGGACCGGCGGGCTCGACCTGTGCCTGGAAACTCGGTCAGGCCGGCGTCGATGTTATCGTTCTCGATCGCGCCAGCTTTCCGAGAACAAAACTTTGTGCCGGATGGCTCACGCCTGAGGCCGCCGACGATCTCGAACTGAATATCGATTCGTATCCGCACAGTTTCATGAGTTTTGACAAGCTGCACTTCCACTTCAGGAATTTTCATTTCGCCAAAAAAACCACGCAGCATTCGATCCGCCGCTTCGAGTTCGACGACTTCCTGTTGAAACGCTCAGGTGCGCCTGTGCATGAGCACAAAGTCAAAAAGATCGAAAAGCAAAACGGTTCATACATTATTGATGGTTTGTACCGCTGCAAGTACCTGATTGGTGCCGGCGGAACACGGTGCCCCGTTTACCGGGAATTTTTTCATGACGTGAATCCGCGCGCGAGACTACTGCAGATCGCAACATACGAACGCGAGTTTCCTTATGATTGGGAAAACGACGAGTGTCATCTCTGGTTTTTCGGAGATGGTCTACCTGGCTACGCGTGGTATGTGCCGAAAGCAAACGGGTACATCAATGTCGGTCTCGGCGGCAAAGTGGAAAAAATAAAGAAGTGTGGAGGCCGACTGCAGAACTATTGGAACGGCTTTACAAAAAAGCTGGTGGGCGATGCACTGGTCCACGATGCCGAATACGAGCCGACCGGTTACAGCTACTATCTGCGTGGTAATGTCGATGTTGTTCGAAATGGCAATGCATTGATCGTAGGGGATGCCGTGGGACTCGCGTCTGTCGATATGGGCGAGGGCATCGGCCCCGCGGTTCGCAGTGCAATTCTTGCGGCAGATGCGATCACCAAAAACAGCGAGTACGAGCTAAAGAAGCTCGCCAGATTCAGCGCTCCTGCCTTTTTCCGAAACCGTGGCAAGCAGGCGCGAGTGTCTGCAATCGCCGACACTAAGTCGCTACCGATGCGATAAAAACGCCGATAACGACTGCAATGTAATCTCTTTTCTGAGTTAAGACCCAGGACGTAACTCAAATCATTTCATTGTCGGGCCAGATATGTCATACAGGCAGGCGGACACATGCCTGAGGAGTCCGTCATGAGAGCCGCCCTGGTCTTATTTGTCGCAGCATTCGGACTGCCGTCGCTCACAGCGGCAGACGTCCTGGTCCCTGTCGCTTTTGTCCAGGAATTCGTCAACATCCGTGCCGAGCCCGATGTCGATTCTGATGTGATTGGCAGGCTGTATCAGGGCGATAGCATGCCGCTTGTACAGTCCGTCGATGACTGGCACGAAATCAAGATCGAAGAAGGTCTCAACGGTTATATCAGCGCGGACTGGACGAATGTGGTCACTGACGCTGGCGCGCAGGCCGTCGATAACGTCGTGGAGCCAGAGCCGGAAGAGGAGATCGTAGAACCCGAAGCACGGTTGAGCGAATGAATTGCGGGTTATTCGAGCAGCTCCTACGCTAATCTCCTACGATGCTTCGACAACGCCGTTATCTATTAACGCGGTTTCCAAGTCCTCTACACCCTTAACACAAACCGCATTGATGCTCTCTTTCTTTGCTGCCGCGACATTGACCGGATTGTCGTCAAAGAAGAGTATTTCCTCAGGTCGACAATCGTAGTCTGTGGAAACTTGCAAGAAAGATTCCCGGTCGGGCTTTAGCAAACCAGACTCGTAGGACAGAAAGTAGCGATCGAACCTGTCCCCAAAATTCCCTGGTACGTCGATCCGTTCCCAATGAACTGCATTGGTATTTGACAATATGGCACAGGCAAGATTTGCAGGTATCCGATCAATCAGGTCAATTGCCCTCGGATAAATCTTCACAGGCCAGCTGTCGAAGCGACGCAATAGTTCCTGCCAGTCCATTGGCAGCTCCATTTCGTCAACGATTCGCTGAGCAAAGTCTTTGCGGGTGATTTGGCCGGATTCCAGAGCGCGCACCGAGGGCGACTTGATCCAGATTCGAAGAAATTCCGATGCACCAATGTCCAGCCTGAATGTTGAAATCGGGTCGCGCAGTTCCAAAAGAACACCGCCGAGATCGAAAAGAATGACTTTAAGGTTTTTCAGCTTGCCCATTCTTTAATGTGTTCAATCCCTGATCTTCGTGTTCCAGAGCATTGCCGCCAGCAACATCGAGACGACTGACGTGCCAATCCAGACGTAGATGGCCAGATCGAAGTCATACACGCGAACGCCATCCACGATGGTCATTTCTCGACTGATCAAGGCAGCGCTGACGTTTTCCTGGATTGCAGCTCCGAGATAGCTGAACACGCCAACAAAACCCATTGCGGCGCCGGTCGCGCCCCTCGGTGCGATATCCACGCCGAACAGGCCGCCGACTGAGGCGATGAGACCGCTGAGCGCGGCGCCGTAAATTGCGAACGCGAAAAACAAGACAACGTCATTTTGCGGGCCGAAAAATATGGCGACGAGAGCAACAATCTCAACGATTGCGAATATCAGGTTTGCAGGGGGCCTCCGGGCGTCGAAGCACTTGTCCGATATGTAGCCGTAGGCAATGGAGCCGAAGATGCCGGCAACTGTGTTGACGGCGAGAAAGAACCCGGCATCCACTAATGAATAACCGCGAATCTCCTGAAGATAGAGTATGCCCCAGCTATTGATCGCGTACCGCGTTACATACATGAGGGCGCTGGCAACGGCAATCACCCACATGGCTGTAATACCAAAAATGACTTTCTGGGTCTGCCATGTACTTCTTTCTTTGGGCGGATCCGGGTCTGCGCCGAGCCATTCATTGACGGTCGGCAGGCCGATCGTCGCTGGCGCATTGCGCATGAATGAGAAGGCCCACGCAGCAACCGCTATGCACATAATGCCAGGCGTAATGTAGCCATAGCGCCAGCCATAAGCGGCGACAACTGCGGCCATGAAGTAGAAAGTTATGCCTTCACCAATTGCGTGGGACGCGCTCCAAATGCCGTATCGGCGGCCGCGCTCATGCAGACCGAACCAGTTTGTGATGGTAATGACGGCGGACGGCGCCGCCATCCCCTGGAACCAGCCGTTAAGCGCCCAAAGCGCGATACTTACCCAGAGCAGTGTCGACGAGCCCATGGCAAGGTTGATCAAAGCTGACAGGAAGATGCTTGCGCTGAAAAATATTCTTGGTTTGACGTAATCGGCAAGAAAGCCGTTAAAAAGCTTGCCTGCCGCATATCCATAGAAAAGTGCTGCACCAATCATGCCCAGCTCTTCGACCGTGAATATGCCGCCGTCGATTAACGGCTTTTTTACGATCGAAAGGCCGAGTCGGCAGGTGTAGATAAAGCCGTATCCCAGCGTAATCGCCAGCATGATCCGCAGGCGGTGCCTCTGAAAAGCCCGATTGACGTCCTGGCTTGCTACGGCTGCACTTGCTGATTGCACAGGTATTTCCTTGTCTGCCTGACTCGCAGCTTGCCAGAAAAGGGCGGACAGACCCCATTTTTGTCATCAGGCCCGCTCACGGCCTGCGTCAGGTATTTCCCCCTCGCTCGGGCTTTAAACTCGCTCGTGGAAAACACCTGACGCAAGCCGCTCGCGAAATCAGCAAAAATCGGGGTCGTCCGCCCCCGTATGAAATAAGCCTGCGCCGGCCCCGACAATTTAACAATAATCCAAACTGCTTGCGTGCGCGTTGTCAACCGTCGCCCACAAGATGCGTTGTGACTGTTAACGAGGGCCAAATCATATGGATACAAGGAGTACGGATATGAAAAACAGGAAAGTTTGGGACATGGCAGTCATCCCGTTGTTTCTGGTCGGTATCGCGCTTTTCAGCACGAGTGTTCTTGCCGATCAGGGAGATCGCATTGAGGATCGTCTGGACAGGCGAGGAGACCGTATCGAAGATCGTCTCGATAACAAAGGCGATCGCGTTAACGATCGCCTGGACAAAAAAGGTGATCGAATTGATGCGAGGCTTGATCGCGCGTCGGACCGCGCCGCGGATGCCGATAAGGATCGGCTGTCGAAGCGCCTGGACAGGAAGGGTGATCGAATCGATCGCCGTCTTGACCGCAAGGGTGATCACATAGACCGTCGCCTGGACAAGAAGGGCGACCGCATTGATCGCAGGCTGGACCACAAAGGTCAGCGTATCGATCGACGGCACGATCGCCGCAGCAAGCGTGCCAATCGTCGCTCGTAGTTGTCACCCGTAGTTGTCGCTCGTAGTTAATCGCTCGTAGATGGACGAGTGACGAATTCATTTCGCCCGGGCCCCTGGCTCGGGCGATTTCTATATACTGGCGCGCACAGTCAGGCTCAAAACGATAAGAATAGGAGTGCTCTGATGACCAAACGTTCCTGGTCCGTTGATTCCCTGGTGTTGATCTTTTCGATCATTATCCTCGCGCAACTCCTTGTATATATAGTTCCACAGGGCCAGTTTGAACGCGAGCCGTATCCTGACAACCCCAACCGGTCAATGGTTGTGGCCGAGACCTATGCGAAGGCGACCGCGGAACAACAGATCGATATTCAACCCTGGTATTTTCTGCTTGCGATTCCCAAGGGACTCGAAGCAGCCCAGGATATTATTTTTCTGATCTTCCTCGTGGGCGGAGTAATCGCCATCCTCAGAAAGAGCGGTGCGATCGATGCCGTGCTGCACAAGGCAGTCGTGAAACTCGGCAAGAGCCCGTGGATATTGATTGCTGGTTGTCTCATCATGTTCAGCCTTGGTTCCTACACGATAGGCATGGGTGAAGAGTATGTGCCGCTGATACCCATTATCGTGACAATGAGCCTGGCGATGCGTATGGACGCAATTGTTGCGATGGGGATGGTCTGGATCCCTTACGGAATCGGTTGGGCCTGCGCCGGAACAAATCCTTTCGGCGTAATCATCGCG
>JAPUKV010000074.1 GCA_027295475.1 Pseudomonadota bacterium | reverse complement strand
TCGAAGACCCGCAACGACCTCTTTCGCCTCGCTGGCAGTGCGAAATCGTGACAGGACCTCAACGCGTACCGGCCAGTCGGCAAACCGGTCCTGAAATGTCTGGCCGTGTTGTTGCGCAAGCAGGGTCGTGGGGACCAGTATTGCTACCTGTTTGCCGCCGTGAACGGCGGCAAATGCCGCGCGCAATGCCACCTCGGTCTTGCCAAATCCCACATCGCCACAAACGACACGGTCCATAGGGCTGTGAGAAGCCAGGTCTTCGAGCACCTCTTCGATCGTGCGGCGCTGATCGTCCGTCGCTTCGAACGGGAAGCCGCTTTCAAAGTCCCGATAGTCGCTTTCCTGCCAGTGGAAGCTGTGTCCCGGTCTGGCGGCGCGGCGGGCATAGACGTCGAGGAGTTCTGCAGCCACATCACGAATCTTTTTAATGGCGCGCTGCTTGGCTTTGGCCCACTGGTCGCTCCCAAGGCGATGTAGCGGGGCATTCTCGGGCGAGGCGCCGGTATAGCGTGAGATCAGGTCGAGCGCGTGCACCGGCACGTAGAGTTTGTCGCCGTCGGCATACTCCAGGTGCAGGAATTCTCCGCTGGTTCCGCCAGCCACCAGGGTGGTCAATCCGAGGTAACGGCCGACGCCATATTCCGCATGCACGACCGGCGAGCCTGGCTGCAAGTCATTGAGTTGCCGGATAATCGCTTCCGGGTCTCGCTCGGTGCGCCTGCGGCGGTTTCGCTGCCGCGGTTTTTCGCCAAACAGTTGCTGCTCGCTGATGATCGCAACCCCGGAATCCGGCAGCAGGACGCCGTCTTCAATCGGGGCAATGGCAATACCGACCGCGATGCTGCTGTCGAGAAACGCGTCCCAACTGTCAACCCGGGAAATATCGATACCGCGCCCCGCGAGCAGTTCATACAGGTGCTCGCGCCGGCCCGGAGAATCTGCCGAAAACAGGACGCGTCCGTCGAACGCGTCAAGAAATTTCATCAGCGATGCGGCTGCGTCTTCGTAGCGAGCCTCGATACGGAGCGCCGGAGGAATCCGTGTCGACAGGTTCACGCTGGTCGCCGATTCCTCGAGCGACTGGGCACTGTAATAAATGCAATGTGCTGACGAAATCTTTTCCCCGACGGCATCCGGGTTCAGAAAACTTTCGTGTGGTTTCAGAATCGGCCGTTCAGGATCGAGACTGCAAAGCTCATAGCGTTCACCGATTTCCTGCCAGGCCTGCTCAAGAACGCCCGACACATCCTGCGGCGCGAAAATGACGGTGTCTGCGGGCAAGTAATCGAGAAAGCTCGCGGTCTCTTCGAAAAACATCGGCAGGTAATACTCGATGCCACCGTGGGCAATTCCGTTCGAAATGTCGCTGTACACTCGCGAACGTGATGGCTGACCTTCAAATCGTTCGCGATAACGCTGCAGGAAACGTTTGATGTTGGCCGGATCCAGCGGTACCTCACGTGCCGGGAGAATTTGCATCGTCTCCACGACCACACCGGACAATTGCGTCTCGGCATCAAAGTATCGCAGCGTCTCGATCTCATCATCGAAAAAATCGATACGGACCGGTTGGTCCGAGCCCATCGGAAATACGTCTATCAGGGAACCGCGAACCGCAAACTCGCCATGTTCCTCAACCTGGGGAATTCGCAGGTAACCGGCGGCAGTCAGGGCATTGATAAAGTCCTGGCGGTCGAGTGTCTGGCCGGTCTGCAACACCAGGGTACGAGCGGCGACATAATCAACAGGCGGCAAACGTTGCAGCAAAGAAGGACCGGATATGATGACAATGCCGTTTTTCATTTGCGGCAGCGTTGCGATAACGCGAAGGCGCTGGGAAATGATGTCCTGGTGTGGCGAAAAACTGTCGTAGGGCAGCGTTTCCCATTCGACGAAGTGCGATACGGGCAGATCGGTACCGGCGAAATAGCGGATTTCGGCTTCCAGTTGGTCGGCCTGCCGCGGGTCGTTCGCCACTACAACCAGCGGCTTTTGCAGGGAGTGTGCGAGTTCTGCGGCGGTCAGCGATGCGCTGGCGCCAACCAGCCGGCCAATAGACGAGACCTGATCGGATCGATCGGCGAAAGCCGGATTGATGAGTAGATTGCGGTTCACTGGAGGTTTGACGCCTGGCGAACGTGCGATTATCTCATAGACGATTTGGGATGGAAGCGTGATCATCGGTAGCTGATCGGGCAGACTCCCTGGCATACGATAAGCTGCAGGCTCGCGCAGCAGGGAGGGCGCCATGGCAGACCCGAAGTATCCAAATGAAAGTTCCGAGTACCGACAGGCGCGCGAGGCGCTGCTCGAGGAGGAGATAGCCTTGATCGCCCAGGTCAAGGCCGTGGCGGAAAAACGACGGCAGTTGCCGATGGGTGGGAAAGTAAAAGACGATTACCTGTTCGTCGGCGCTAATGACGACACCCTCGGCGATGAGATTCGCTTCTCCGAGCTTTTTGGCGACCAGCAGACGCTGCTCATCTACAGCTATATGTTCGGACCGGACTGGGACAATCCCTGCCCGTCCTGTACATCGCTGATCGACGGCTTCGACAGGGCGTCGATTTCTGTCACTAACAATGCGGCGTTTACGGTTGTCGCCAAGGTTTCGGCCAGGCGATTGAACGACTGGGCCAGGGAACGCGGCTGGCGCCATATCAACCTGGCATCGGCGGAAAAAAGCCAGTACCTGCGAGATTACTTATGCGCGGGGGGCGAGGAAGACACAAGCCTTTGGCCGATCATGCATGTGTTCACCAAGCGCGACGGCGACATTCACCATTTCTGGGCATCGGAAATGCAGGGAAATCACGTCGACATGATCTGGCCCTATTGGAACCTGATGGACATGACGCCCGAAGGGCGACCGGATCTGCCAACCCCGCCGCAAAATTTCCGCTCGAAGTTTCTC
>JAPUKV010000073.1 GCA_027295475.1 Pseudomonadota bacterium | reverse complement strand
CCTTGTGGGCAGCACTGAGACGCATGATGTACGAAGATCATTTTGGACTTTCGCAGAACCCCTTTCAGCCGGTCGCTGAGGGCGAGGCGATATACGAAGGTCCGGAACAGGCGAAAGTCATCGCCGACCTGAAGATAGCCTTGACTGCCAAGGACTCGATAGCCGTGCTGACCGGGCCCGTCGGTGTGGGCAAGACGACCATCGTGACACACGCGCTTGAGAAGATGGGGTCCGAGCGACTGGTCGCGCGCCTGGGTCGCACCCAGGTCGGCTCCGATGAACTCGTGGATCTGCTCCTTGCAAAGTTCGGGATCGTTCGCGAGGCGACCCGAAGATTTGAGTGCCTGAAAACTTTCAACCGGATTCTGACCGAACAGGCAGCGGCAGGCGCCCGTGTATTCATTGTTATTGAAGACGCAGAACGCCTCGGGGTGGAATTGCTGGAAGAGCTGGAAGCGCTGACGGCAACCGATGACGGTGCGTCCGCGGGTGCGAACATCATCCTCATGGGTCCGCAAAAGCTGGACAAGTTGCTTACGGCACCGGCTCTTGAGCGTATGCGACAACGGATTCGCTTACAACAGGCACTCGACCGGTTCACTGCCGAGCAAGTGGGGGATTATCTTCGCCATCGCATAACCGCGGCCGGCGGAGATTTCGATGCCCTGTTCGAAGAGGAAACCGCTTTGATGGTCCGCCGCTGCTCCGGCGGCATACCTCGCGTGATCAACGGTCTTTGCGAAACTGCCTTGACAGTGGCGGCCGAGATGCAGCTGAGTCAGGTAACGCCACAGACCATCTATGACGTTGCGGTTGAGGTATTCGGCATGGAACCGGGTAAGGCACCACCTGCTCCGGTTGCAAAACCCAAACAGTCGGCGAAGTCCAAAGCACTGAAGGCGACGACGCCGAAAATGCCGGCGGTAAAACTACCGGAACGAGCGCCGGACAAACCGGCGCCGGTTGCAGAAAAACCGAGACCACCGGCGGAGACCAGCACAGAGTCTACCGGTCCTGTCAAGAACATGCCGGCCGCGCCTGAGACGAAGTCCGAACCGCAACAGACAGCGACCCCTGCGGCACCCGAACCGTCGCCACCCGCCGCCGATGCCCCAAGTCCACCTGAACCTGAGCCGCAATTTGACGCAACGGTACCGGGCCTGCCAAACCTGGACATCCAGAAGAACGCCGCGGCCGCCGCTGAGGCCAAGCCCGAATCGCACAAGCCTACGCCGGCACCGACACCGACACCGAAGTTCAAGTTTGCCGATGATATCGTTGTTGACAAGAATACCCGGACGAACCTGCGGCTGGAGCCGGCGCAGACGCAAGCTACTGTGCCAGAGCTTCCGGCGTTGAACTTGAAAGACGGTGTTCCGAAAATTGCGGACGAAGCGCCGCCAACAAAGAAAGCGCCGGTCGGCGACATTCCGACCCTGGGCGAATCGTCACGGATAGAGAAGCCCACCCCGACCGCAGAAAAGCCCGCACCCGTCGCAGAAAAGCCTGTTCCCGTTACAGAAAAGCCTGTTCCCGTTACAGAAAAGCCCGCCCCGGTCGCAGAAAAGCCCGCCCCGGCCGCCGAAGCAGTTCCTGCTTCCAGCGAGGTACCGAGCCCACCCGCAGAGCCATCGAATCCAGAGGTTGATCTTGAGTCTACCGCTTGTTTCGCCAAAGTCGATCATGACATGCTGGATGCAGCCCTTGCTGATCTCGCAGTTCATGACGAGGAAGATGCGTCTGAGTCAGATGGCCCGACGCGCAGCGACAAACTGGAGGACGGGATTCCAAAAATGACGCTGGATAAAAACCTCGCTGCCGGAAGACCCGCAGCGAAACTGGCGACGACCGCCCCCGCTGTCCCCCCGAAAGTGGCAGCCGAAATGGAAAAAAACAAAGCCGCTAATCAACCTGCAGCGAAAGCAGAGATCGACCCCTCTGTTCCCCCGCGAGTGGCGGCCGAGATGGAAAAAAACAAAGCCGCCAAGCAAGCTGTCGCGAAAGAAAAGACCGAGCCCAGTGCCATGGACAAATTGGCGGCTGAGGCGGAAAAAGCAGAATCGCTTGAGGACGTTAGCGACAAGTTGGCCGAGACGCTGTTTGGCTCCGAAGAACTGGAAGCGATCAGCCTGCAGATCCGGGAAAAAGCGCAGCAGAAGAGGTTGGAGGCAAAGGCGCGAGCCGCTGGCGATGATGCCGCACCATCGCCGACGCCGGAAGCCGCGCAAGCCAACGCAGAAACAAAATCTCCGAGTGCTCCCGAGGCGCCGACAGCAGCCAAACCGGCGGCCGATGGTGAGGAGCCCCTCGAGTTGGTCGCCGAAGAACCCGTAACGCCGAAGCCTGAGCCCGATGCCGAGAAGCCCCCGGAACCGGCCGCCAAAAAACCCGAGCCGCCGAAACCTCCGTCCGAACCCGAAACAATCGAGAGCCAGTTTTCGAAGTCGATGACGAAAACTTTGAAAATCCTGGATGTCAACGCCATGCAGAAATTAGAGGAAGAAGAAGAAGAAGAAACAGAAGAAGACGGAGACGATACCAAAGCATTCAGGGCAGGACTGTGGGGTCGCCTGATAGAATCATTCAAGAGCTGACCTGAACAGCCGCGCCCACCTGGTGACGTCAGTATCGCCCCTCAGGATGCGCTCCGTCCGCAAGGTTTTTCACCGCAGCGCGACTGACATTTATTGATTCGCTCGTCTTGAGTTTACGGGTCGGCAGTCGGTCAGCCCGCTTTTATTGTGAGGTCGTCGAGCCGGAGCCGGCATATCCCGTCAGCTCGACATATCCGCGACCTGTGAGTTCGTTGCCGGCTCGTTGACCTTTTACATCAACGGCGCCTTCCCAATAACGAACATTCGTGCTGAGTTCCTGTGCTTTAAGAACAGGATTTACATGCAGGTTCAACGCGAGCGGTGCAACGTCTATCTGCCACTCCATCGGATAGCGTCCGCCGTGCGGGCTGATCCAGTATTCCTTAACGTCGACGGCTACATCATCTCTGGTCAAAGGAAGAGTTCGACCGTCTGCTCCGATCCAGGTGCCTGCGCTGTGGCTATCCTGACTGCCGTCGATTCTTCGCAAGTTGTAGAACATGAGATCACTACCATCCGAAAGCTGCAAGGCAAACCAGTCCCAACCGTGCTGTTCTTTGGATAAAGCACTGCTACCCCATTCGCGATCCAGCCAGGAGAGGCCGGTCACGGCGTAATCAATGCCGTCGACTCGCAAGGTGCCGTCTGTTTGCAGTCGGGAAACGGAATAGTAGTAACTGGCGTTGCCGGGTTGCGACGATTTTTGCGAGAGGCCGTCGATGCCATTGAGGATGGGTGGTTTGAGAGGAACCAGGGTCAGATCGATAGCGATGTTTTTATCCCCAGCGTGTATGCGCCATGGAATGGCAAATTCATCGTTGGTGGTAATCGCGCCTGAAGCCGCTCCCACAGAGCTTCTTTTGTCATGTCCAGGATCGCTCGCAATACGTGACACTGCAGTTTCTATGGACCAATCCTCCAGCCAGACGCGGAAGGGGCTGGTCTGAGCGCCCGCGAGGCCCAATGAACCGCGTGCGTAGCGCTGCGCGACATGGAATTGCTCGTTGTCGACGTCGGTGACGGCAAAATGCCCGATATAGACCTGCTTGCCTGTCCATGCGGACGACTCGGAAGCATTGGGCTCCTCGTCTGCAGTCTGTGGTGTCAGTGAAAAGCGAAAAATGGTCAGGTCAAAGCCGAAACGCTCGCCATTCTCAGCATCGAGATTACCCGTGATATACCACCACTCGTTCCTGTATTCGGGATGCGCGCCGTGGTCGGCGGGGAAGGAGAAAGCCCTGGGTTCGATGGCACTGGCATAGGCTTCCATGCCCTCATCGTTAAGGAGTTCCGAGAGCCGGGAGGAGCCACTTGCGGGTTGCGGGAGGGCGTTTGCCGGGTCTGCCTGAGGCCACATCCAGGTCATACTGCCAAGGATAATTACTATTAAAACAATAATTAACAGTATTTTTTTCATGTTATTACTACGTTATTCCTCGCGCATGGCGAGGGCCGGTTTGGCGCTTGCGCCACGGTAAGCGGGATAGATGCCAGCGATGAGAGCGGCACCGATGGAAAGGGCCAAAGCAGTGACCAGCACCTGCCACGATATCGTGATGTCCATCTGCCAGCCGAAGGCGCGCCGGTTAATCACAAGAATGAGCACGGCGGCCATCACGAGGCCTAACGGGATAGCGGCAAGACCGCTTAGGAGACCAATAAAGCCCGACTGGACGGTCACCATACTGGCCAGTTGGGCCGGCGTCATGCCGACAGCTCGCAACACGGCCAGTTCCCGTGCACGCTCGAGTTGCAATGCCAACATTGCGCCCAGGGTACCGATGAGTGCGACACCCACCGCCAGCCAGTAAAGGACATCGGTGATGATGAACGTGCGGTCGAAAATCTCCAGCGACTGTTCGCGGAGTTCCTTGTTGCTCCGCACGAGTATTGCCTGACGGCCCATCGCGACCCTGCGCAGCTGTTCAATGACATCCTCCGCGTTGGCATCCGGACTCAAATAGAGTCCGATCGCATCGATGCCGTTGTCCTGGAAAGCACGTTCGTAGGTACTGCGGCTCATGAGCACAGACCCCTGGTTTCTGTCGTAACTCTGATAAACGGCCGCAATATGGAAGGTTTGATTACCATTCGCGGTGTTTAGCGCAAGCGTGTCGCCACGTTTAACGTTGTGTCTGTAGGCATAGGGTTCGGAAACGAGCACGGCACCCTGCTCGTCAAAGGCCCGCCAGACTTCAGCAGGATTGCCATCGAGTATTTTGGTGCCGGCATAACTATGCGATGCCATCTGCAAGGCGAAGACCTGCGTGCGGCCAGCCTCTGATTCCAGCCAGATTCTGCGTCTGGTGCTGTATTCAGAAACGCCATCGACGTCGAGTAAATCATCGATCAAATCCGCGTCGAGCTGACCCCGTGGCACTCCTATATATATGTCGGAGCGCAGAGTGTTGCCGAGCCAGTCGCTCACAGAAATCCTGAAACTGTCAACCATGACGCTGACACCAACGGTTGCAGATACGGCAACGGCCAGGGCAACAATCGCCACACCGGTCCGACTCAGGTTTGCGCTTATGCCTGTTACGGCAAGCTTTGCCGTGATACCGCCCAGTTTCCTGGCTGCTGGTGCGGCGAAGTTCGAGAATGCCTTTACCGCAATCGGGATACACAGGGCGAGGCCAAGAATCAGCAGGAACATGGCTGCCAGTCCAGCAATGAGATTGTTGCCGGATACATTGAGTAACAGGATCGCAAGCAAGGCCGCACCGATTCCGACCATGGCGATGATTGGCAGCAACCTGCCGGCGCGACGCTCGAGCACCGAGCGTGTCAGTGCCAGCCGCGGTTGAAAGGACGACGCTTCAATCGCCGGTACGGCTGCGGCAATCACTGTTGCGCCAAGGCCCGCGACCAGGCCTTTGATGATCGAAGCCGGACTCAATTCCACCTCGGTGACGTTGACGACGAAAAAAAGATCGTTGATCGATCGCGAGACCAGTACAAGCAACTGCTCGCCCAGCCAGATGCCGCATATGACACCGAGCGTTGCCCCGACAACTCCCAGTACGAGGCCCTCGTTCAGAATCAGGAAAAAGGTCTGCCGCCGTGTCAGCCCCAAAGCCCTGAGCACGCCAATGAGTCTGCGACGCTGCAAGACCGCAAAGCTCACGCTGTTATAGATAAGGAATACACCGACCAGGAGTGCCAGCAAACTCATGGCCGTGAGATTGGTCATAAAAGCCGCGCTCATTGCCGTCACGGATTGCGTTCGGCCTTCCGCACTCAGCAGCTGGGCATCGGCTGGTAAGACGCTCCTGATTCTGTCGATGAATGCCTGACTGCCTTTTTCCGGTATTCGTACATCGATGCGCGTAAGCCTGCCGTACCGGTTGAACCACTCCTGGGCGACTGAGATGTCCACGATGACGAGGTTGTCGAGGGCACGAGAATTTTCAGCGTGTAGCAGGCCGACGAGGATCCCGGGAAAGTTTCTGCCGTTGGCGGCAACGGAGAAGCGCTCATTCACTTCCAGTTGCAGCTCTCGCGCAGTTTGTGCCGACATCAGTGCAGCGCCTGGGTCCGTCAGTATGCGGCGGATGATGTCTTCATTTGATCGCCCGTCAGGACGAGCGCCAACGATAATGCTTTCATCGTTGTTGGGAACCGTGTAGTTGCGAAATTCGCGTTCGGCGAACATATCGACGACGAGCACCAGCAATGTGGTGCTTTCGATGTCGATATAGCCTTCGACGATCGGCGAGATATTACGAATGCCCTCCTCGACTCTGAGTTTCGCGTAGAGGTTTTCGTCGACCCCTGCGGGGCCTGCAATGATCTGGTGTGTTGCTTTGCCGTTGACGGTATCCATCGACAGCAGAAACGCTTTTCGTGAGCTTTCA
>JAPUKV010000072.1 GCA_027295475.1 Pseudomonadota bacterium | reverse complement strand
GGGAGTCTCGGCATTGAATATCTGGATTCCGAAATATCCAACAGCCCGATTGTCGACAAGGACAAGATTTGGTCGGCAAGATTGAGCATAGCCTACAACTCGGATATTTTTATGCCCAGGGAATCCGAGCGTCGCGGCAGGCGACAACCCCGGGCCGAGGTCAGGGTGGCGGCATTCAATGATTCAATAAGTACGAAAATCGTCCATGACTCGAGCGCAGGAATCCCCGGTTCGGAAATCAATCTCGAAGATATGCTGGGTCTTCCTGACGAGAAGACGATCATGCAATTCGACGCAATATATCGATTCGGCGACTTCCACAGGATTGAACTTGGCTACTTCGATGTGGCCCGCAGCGGTATTGCGACCTTGCAAGACGCGTTCACCTTCGGCGATGAAACTTTCGTTGCGGGCACAACGGTCAACAGCAGTGCAGAAACAAAGATCCTGCGGCTGGCATACGCGTTTTCGTTGATCAATGATCCTCAGAAGGAACTCGGCTTCATGGCCGGCCTGCACTACTCAACGCTTACGACAGATATTTTTGCGCCGGCGACCGGGCAGCGCGAGGGAACGGATGTCGACGTGATATTGCCTGTAATCGGCGCTCATGGGTCCATCGCGATAGGCAGGGAGGCATCGTTGGGGTTACGCTTGCAGCTGTTTCGCATGGACTTCGATCGTTACAAAGGAGTGCTTACCTACATTACGCTCGACCTGCAAAGGCGTTTCGGCGACAACTTCAGCGTAGGCCTGGCATACAACTATTACGGGATGAACCTGGACTCCAAGGACGATTCCTTCACGGGCGCAATAGAGGTACGCCACCGTGGACCGGCGCTGTTCATTAGTGCGGGTTTCTGATTCTGGTCAATGCAACGCGCAATCGCTGGGCCTCGCCGAACGTGGATTAGAGCAAGGCCCCTGCCGGTGCATTCGTTTTAGTCCCCGCATATCGCGGAGTTTTGCGTGAAAGCAACTAATTGGCGTTGCGAATGGACTCAATGAAGCGCTCAAACGCTGCATTAAATTCCGCTTCGAATTCCGGCGTCAGTGCGCCACACCCACCCGGGACATTGCGCATATAAAGAATCTTGCCCTCGCCGGTGCCATCGTCGGACGTTACGAAGAGTTGCACGACCTTCACGGCCGGCACGATCTGGACCATCTGGAGTTCGATAAACTCGAACAGGGGATCATCGTCCGCATTGAGTTCTTCCTGGCTGATATCGATACAGCCCGTGCGAGCCCGGAATTCCTCACCAGCCAACTCGTAAACGGGCAGGTTCTGGCTAGTCAACGTGCCCGCAGCCGCGTTGGTTGTCTCAATTTGAACCATGACAAACTGATCGTCACCAAAATATCCGGCTTTGGATACTTTCAGGTCCTCGGCCAGGAAACTCGGCGTTGAATGTTCCGGACCGCCGATTCTGGCACCTTCAGGCTTGGGTATAATTGCGTCAAACGGGCCGGAAAGAACCATGTTTTCTTCGGCGTCAAATACGATGTAGGCGTGGCCTGCGAACGCAGCCGACGCGATGCAACAGGTCAGGGCGGCTGCGGCCGTCATTGTCATTACTTTCACGATTGTCGCTCTCCCGGTAAGATAACCCAAGTCTGGCGGGATTCCGTCGCTCGATCAAGTCAGGGAAGCAAATAAATCCCGACGACGACGTCCCTCCTACAAAAAGGGTGATCGATCGTCACGCGTGGGTTTTCTTCTTCGGCGTCGGCACCAGATTGACGCGGCCGCGGTTGGGCATAGGTTTTGGCCTTGCTTCGCTCAGCATCAACCCACGTCGCGTCCGAAGGAGTATCAGTTGCCGAAGCGCAACCTTAAGCTCAGCTGAAACTGCTTTTCGGTGCGGGTCGGATCGAGGCCATAATATTGCCAGCTGAAACGGTCAGTTTTGATGCTCAATGACTCGGCGCCAAAGGACACCTTGTCGGAGAAATCATAGAAGTAAGCAAGCGTCCAGGCATTGCCGTCCTCGGCATTATCGTCTTGCGGCGTTTGATCGTTCTCCATGACTTCAAACCGGTCGTACCGTACTGATAAGCGATGCCGGTCGTAGACCCGGGTTAACATCAGGTACATGCTAGCGAATTCGGTATCGAGATCGCGGGCACCATTCACAACGGAACCCATTACGGTTGAGCCTGTCATCCACTGAAACAACAAATCCCAGTCGCCCGGCAAAGCAGCATGGGCACCAATATGTTCAAACTTCGTCGTCCATGCGTATTGTCCGTCTTCATCCGCCGTGGGATCGGCGCGATTGTCGTAATGCATTACGCGAATCAGGAGTTGCTGGTTGAAACGCCATTCTCCACTGACGTAATAGCCGGCCTGGCCATCGATTTCGCGAAACGGCGCAACGTATGGATCCTGGTCATCGAACAACATGCCGGGCTGAATCACTGGCAATGGCGGCAGCGGCAGCTCATCGCCAAAGCGGCTTTGTCGATCGTGCACCGACCAGCCTTTCCATGCCAGCAACGAGCCCGTTGGATCGTTGCCGAAGAAAACCGCTCCTTGCAGTCTAATGCTGTGGGCGCCGCCAAACTTCGCCGGCCGGCGTGATACGGACAATTCTGCCCCGACGGTGCGAAGTTCCTCTGCAACCCAGGTGTTAATTGTCGAAGAACTCATCGAGTAGGGGCTGCTCCATCCGGCCGAAACATTCTCGAGCGATATACGGGGGTAAAATGCACCGAGTTTCAGGCGATACCGGTTTTCGGACCGAGGTACCGGCCGCCATTCGAGATAGGCCTGCGTAAAGTCGACTGTTGCCCCTATATCATCACCATACGCTTCGACCGCAGCGTGTGCCTTGAGCGTGTCCACAAACTGAAATTCGTAATCGGCAAACGCCCGGCTGATCATCAGGCCTTCGTTATTATCGTCGTAGCGCAGCTTGCCGACGAATCCCTCCGTCCAGGACGCATAACCGGATGAAGCGATATAACTGATGTCTATGCCCGTACGCAATTTGTACCGGTCCGGTGCCTCCGCGGCGCTCGCTGCGTGCACGGCGAAAGCCAAAAAGATCGCCGCAATCAGTATCAGTACTCTGGCCATGACATGCTACCCGATTGTCCGCCATGCGGCGGACTGAGTTTTTTCGATAAGTGAAATTTGACTTCGGATCCCGGCTTACCCGACATGACCACTGTTTTCGACAAAAGCTCATCTACGTCGCGAATGCGGGGGCTCCAGATGCTGATTTCATAATCTTCCGCGTTGTCCAACGATAGTGATGCCTTGCCGTTCTTGTCAGTCTTGGTGTACGTCGTGCTATCCACGACCAATATGTATCCGAGCATGTGGTCGTGAATATTGCATCCGACCGAAACAATACCGCTGTGCTCAAACGTCACCGGCGGATGTTGCTCGCCTTTGTACATCGGCAAGAAGAATTTATTGGGATGTGAGAAAGAGTAAACGTGATGAGCGACTGTGTCGCTGTTCGGGAATTCCACCGGTGTCCCGGTCTGTATTACAAGCAGGTGCGGCACGAACTGCTGGTCGATCTGGTCCATGACGGCACTGGCAGTCGGGGCCGACAGATCATTTTGTTCGCCCGGTCTCATTGCATACACCGCCACATCGGCGACAGGCTGCCCATCCTTGTCAACAACGAATACGTCGACGTCACTGCCGAATGCGGATGTCACGATAAACATCCAAACGAATAGCCCGATAATTCGCGCTGTGATTCGGCTAATTTGATCGTCTAACTGAAGTGCTGAAAGTCGCGAAAACCTCATGCCCGTCCCAAGCGATTTCTGCCTATTGACTAGTGTACGGCGGAGCCGGGAAAGCTAACCGTGACCCACCGCACATTCCATTTGACAAAATCCACCTAATATTTCTAAACGATTGATGATTGACAACTACCCAGGGTAACGGGGCCGCGGAGAGGCCCCATCGCTACGGTGCCTGCGATGGATACCCTTTCGCTCGTTACGAGAATACGGGACACGCACTGCATGAAATTTCGTACCAGCTTCCGCGGAAAATTGTTGCTCCTCACGATCCTGCCCTTGGCGGTGGCCCAGATCGTGACCCTTTTCGCCGTGATGCGGACCGTGGAAGAAGACGTCGACCGCCGCGCCCGTGAGTCGCTTATCATCGGCGGCGCGGTTGTCAATGAATTCCTGGCAGGTCGGGGCGAGCAGCTAGCGGCGAGTGTCCAGGTCTTGGCCGCCGACTTCGGTCTCAAAGAAGCTGCAGCGACCGGAGACGCGGACACCATTCAATCGGTCCTAAGCAATCACAGTCAGCGGATTGGGGCAGACATCGCTTTATTGCTGGATCTCGACGGTGCCGGTATCGCGAGCTCCACTGGCACTCCGCTGGGTAGTCGGGCTGACTTTCTGCGGCTCATAGAAAACGTGCGTGAAAAATCCTCCGCGCAATCGACCGCAACACTCGACGGGGACACCTACCACACGTTTACCATACCTGTTCGGGCACCTATCGCCATCGCCTGGGTTGTGCTCGGGTTTCGGATCGATACAAAACTCGCACAACGCCTGGGCGGACTCACTGGCCTTGAAGTTTCACTCGTAACAACGTCCGGCGACGAAGCCGGAACAATTGCGACGACCAGTTACACAGGCATGGCAACAGAATCCTTATTGGCACCTGTTGGATCGGCCACACCGTTGAATTCTATTTATATGGTCGACGAAGCGGGCCTCGCCAGCCTGACGCTCCGCACGTCATTCATCGAGACCAGTAACCACGTGCTCGTGGTACTCCAGCGCTCGCTGCTGGAGGCGATGGCCCCGTACGCCGAGGCCCGCGGGGGCCTGTTGGTCTTTACCGCCATTCTCCTGGTCGTCGTCGCAGCCGCGGCCGCCTGGTTTTCCGGAACTATTGCCAGGCCGTTGCGGGTACTCACGGATGCAGCGCAGAGAATGATCTCGGGTAATTACGATATAAAGGTCGGTGTTTACACAGATGATGAATTCGGCGAGTTGGCAACGAGCTTTAACGCGATGCGCACGGCAATTGCGGAGCGCGAAAAACGCATATCCCACCATGCGCTCCATGACCCGTTGACCGACCTGCCCAATCGGACGAAAGTGGTGCAAAGCCTGACCGGAGCAATCGAGCATGCGCGAAGCGCCAACGCCGATGTCGCAATACTCGCAATCAGGCTATCACGCATGAATGAAATCTCATCGACCCTGGGACACCGCGCCAGCGACGAAGTCATTGCACTCGCCGCAAAACACCTGCACGTGAACCTTGAGCCGGGAGACATCCTCGGCCATGTGGGGACCGACGAGTTTGTTCTCATCTTGCCTGACAGCGATAGTGACAATGCGATGGCCTGCGCTGACCGGATCGAAAATATTCTTGGCGCCGGCGTTACGCTTGGTCGCGTAAATATTTCGCTGCAGACAGAGATCGGCATCTCCGGATTCCCGGACCACGGCAACAACGCTGCAGACCTTTTGCGTTATGCCTCGATAGCGAAAAGCGAGGCCCGGCTTCGCCAGGAGCGTGTGATGATTTATGAGGCGGGCCGCGAGGACCATTACGTACGCCAGCTTCGAATCGTCAACGACCTTCGCGCCGCCCTGCAACGTGATGAAATTCACGTTCATTTCCAGCCGAAGGTCTCGCTCCCGGATGGCGCAGCTTGCGGGGCAGAGGCCCTCGTGCGCTGGGAGCATGCGGAACTCGGCTGGCTAAGCCCGGACGATTTCATTCCCGCGGCAGAGCAATCCGGCACTATTGTGCATCTGACGAGGTTCGTTCTGGCCACTGCAGTCAAACGGTGTCGTGAATGGCAGAATGCCGGGCATTCGCTTCGGGTTTCGGTAAACCTGTCCTCCCGCGACCTCCAGGACGAGTATCTGCCCTACTACGTCCTGGAATTGTTAAAAGAACATGACATTGCGGCGAACCGATTGACGCTCGAGATCACAGAGAACACTGTCATGCAGGATATTCATCACGCGATTTCAGTTCTGGAGTGTCTTCGCGACATCGGTATCCGGATTTCAATGGATGATTTCGGCACTGGCCATTCATCGCTCGCACAAATCAAGAACATGCCGTTGCACGAGCTGAAGATCGATAAATCATTTGTTATGACATTGATGAGCGACAAACAAAACGAAGCGATCGTTCGTACGACGATCGAGCTTGCGCATAACATGAACCTCCAGGTTGTCGCAGAGGGCATCGAAGACGAACAGACGTTGCGGCGCATAAGCGATATGGGTTGCGAGGAGGCACAGGGTTACTTTCTGAGCAAGCCCGTGTCATCGGACGACTTGCTGCACTGGCTGAATAACAGGGAGGTCATATCCTGCGCCGAACGCCGCAGGCCGAAGCGGGCGTTCGCGAAGAAGGCTTGACGGCACCTGGTCGGACAAATACGGGGCCTGTTTTAAGGACAGATTTTCTTATCCTTCGGTCAGTGCTTTCCCCATCGGCTGGATCCTTTTACAGCCACGACAATACTGCACCAATAAGCCCCCCCAGCAGCAAGACCATCATCGCCAGCGCGCCGATGCCGAATCCCGTTGATCGTGTCGATGGGTCCTGTAGGTAGGAACCGCGGTACACAAAACGCGCGATGATGAAAACCAAACCGATGCCGGCACCAATCAGCGAGTGGACGTAGTATCCGAAAAGCCACAGTGCGGGAACAAAAATAACGAGTTGCTCCAATGTATTCTGATGCACACGAAACACGCGTTCGAACTCTGCTGCACCTGAAATAGCCGGCGCTTTTATCTCGTGCTTTGCACGTTGCTTGCCCACCTGGAAGGCGAATACGAATAGCTGAAGCAACGCGAGCACAGTAACAATTGCGACGGGTGCCATGGATTCCACGATTCTCTCCTTATTTCTTATTGTCTCTCGAGGACCCTGAAATGCGACAGGGGTTCAAGCAATGTGATGTGATATTACAGCATTGACCCGAAACGCGGGATCCATTGCAGGATCATCGGGCAGGGGGTAGCCTTGCAGCACATTTGATGCCCCGTGGAACCACAATGCGTGTCCTTAACTACATATTCGCGGCAATGTTCTTTGCGATGGCCGGGCTGCAATTCAATGATCCGGATCCTGTGTACTGGGTCGCAGTCTACGGGGGCGCGGCACTGGTTGCGTTGAGCAAGGCCTTGGGCAGATACAGCGAGTTCTGGGCAGCCGTTACAATCGGTGGCGTCGTGGCCGGCCTGATTTTTGCGGTTCCGGGCGTCCTGAATTTCGTCGATTTTGGCAGCTTTGAAGAGCTGTTCGGAG
This sequence comes from Pseudomonadota bacterium, assembly GCA_027295475.1. The sequence goes on along the minus strand of JAPUKV010000072.1, from coordinate 9,872 downwards.
ACATGACGGCGTCGAAGCCCTACGTTGAATCGACCAGAGAATTCGGTGCTTTGATGATCGTGCTGATCGTGCTGGCGAGCTACGTCAAGCGCTAAAAATATTGCCCGTCAGAATAACCCCCTGCAGATTGAAATCGTGACAGCCCAAGCGAATCCTTTTCATGCAACATTCTGGTAACCGCAACCCAGCCATCGGCGGTATCGCACCCCTTCTGGGACTCAAGCCGGGCGAATTCGTCGCGGTCGCGTGGTCGTTCGTCTACTTCTTTTCCCTGCTCTCCGCCTATTACATGCTGCGTTCGGTTCGCGAAGCGATGGCGATCGTCGGCGGGACACAAAATATTCCCTGGCTGTTCACGGGAACTTTCGTCGTAATGATACTGGTGACACCGTTATTCGGCTGGGTCGCGTCCAGATTTCCGCGCAAGCAGTTTTTGCCCTGGGTTTATTATTTTTTCATATTCAATATTCTGATCTTTTTTGTTGCGTTTACCTACGCACAAAGAAATGACCTGGAAACGGTCTGGATCGCGCGGGCGTTTTTTGTCTGGTTGAGCGTCTTTAACCTGTTCGTCGTATCGGTCTTCTGGAGTTTTATGGCCGATATTTATTCGAAGGAACAGGGGCGCCGGCTGTTCGGCGTTATTTCAGCCGGCGGCAGCACCGGCGCCCTGCTTGGCCCGTTGCTGACCAGTGTGCTTGTCGTGCCGCTTGGTTTTCAAAATTTGCTGCCGTTGTCGGCATTCCTGCTGATGTTCTCGGTCTACTGCGTTGCGCAACTGCGTCGTTGGTCCGAACGACAGCCGGCGGAGGACCGGGAAGACTCTCTGGACAGTTCGCGACCGATCGGCGGCGGCGCACTGGCCGGCGTACGCCAGGTCATGACGTCTCCGTTTCTCGCGGCCATTGCAACGGGCGGTGTATTCGCGAGCATGATGGGCACGGCCCTCTATATTTATATGGCGCAGTTGGTCAGTGAGACTTTCTCGACCACAGATCAGCAAACGCAAGTATTTGCGCTACTCGATGCACTGACGAATGCCCTGGCCCTTATCGGCCAACTGATCATCGTCAAGCAGGTCGTGCAAAGATTCGGTATCGGCGTGTCTCTTGCGGTTCTGCCGATCGTTTCCATTGTCGGATTCGCGCTCCTGGCGGCCAACCCGGTATTTATTGTCATTGCGGCATTGCAGGTCGCGCGTCGCTCCCTGACTTTCGGGCTGGCAAAGCCAACCAGCGACATGCTCTACACGGTCGTCTCGCCCGAAGAAAAATACAAGGCGAAGAATTTCATCGAGACTGCGTTGTACCGCGGCGGGGATCTCGTTGGCGCCTGGGCGGTCAGAATAATGGCAGGGCTGGGGCTGAGTGGCATATCACTGGTCTGCATACCGATCGCCGCAATCTGGACTGTCATCGCCCTGTGGCTCGGCAAGGACTATAAACGACGCGACAAGGCAATATCCGAGGGACGTAATGTGTGAAACTCAATTTTGCTGGACCCGGCGGAGAGCGCTGCAGCTCGGCGCTGCACTGGCGGTTGCCCCTGCGCTGTCGTTTTCGAAGGATAATATGATGCTGACACGCCCGATCCCCGCATCCGGCGAAGATTTGCCCGTAATCGGTCTCGGTACCTACAATGTCTTCGACGTCGCGAGCACGCCTGCGAACATCGATGCGCGACGGATGATTGTCGAGTCGCTGGTCGAGAAAGGTGCAAGCCTGATCGACTCATCGCCGATGTATAACCGAGCCGAAGATGTCGTTGGAGACATTATTAGATCGAGTGGGAATCGTGACAAACTGTTTCTTGCGACGAAAGTCTGGACGAATGGAAAAGCGGCCGGTGAACGACAGATGCGTGCGTCCAGCGAGCGGATGAATGCAGACGTGCTGGACCTGATGCAGGTTCACAATCTGCGAGACACAGACGAGCATCTTGCTACCATCAGAGACCGGCAGGCCGAGGGACGGATCCGATACAACGGAGTTACGCATTACCGGGCAGGCGCGTTGGACGACCTGGAGGCAGCGATGAAACAACACAAGCCCGAGTTCATTCAGATCAATTACTCCCTTATGGAACGCGAATCGGACACGCGCATCCTGCCACTCGCCAAAGACCTTGGCATCGCCGTGCTGATCAACCGGCCTTTTGTGGCAGGACGTCTGTTTCGCGCCGTTGGCGGCCACTCCGTGCCGGAATGGGCCCGTGAGTTCGCTGAGAGCTGGGGTCAGTTTTTCCTGAAATTTATTATCAGCCATCCTGCCGTCACCTGCGTCATTCCGGCGACCAGTAAAATCCATCACATGGTGGATAACCTCGGTGCGGGCTTCGGTTCGCTGCCGGACGACAAGACCCGACAGAGAATGGCCGACCACGTTGCTTCTCTCTGATATTCGCGGTCGAAAGATCCTCGAGCGAGCCGAACGATGACGAATGCAGGTCTGCTGAGGCGCCTGGGCGCCATCATCTATGACAGCATGTTGCTGCTCGCATTGATGTTCTTCGCGACGCTGCCTTTTGTCGCCGTTCGTGGCGGCGAACCCGTCGCCAGCGGCGACACGATTCACCAATTGACATTATTGCTTGTGGCTTACGCTTTCTTTGTCGGCTTCTGGTCGCGAGCGGGCCGCACATTGGGCATGCAGTCCTGGGAACTCCGATTGGAAACAATGGACGGGCAAAAGCCGGATCTCGCGGGCGCGAGCCTGCGGTTTTTTTCAGCGCTGCTGTCCTGGTTGCCGCTCGGGCTGGGCTTCTGGTGGCAGCTATGGGATAAAGACGATCTTTGCTGGCACGATCGCTTGTCCGGTACCCGGCTCAGGTTCTATCCGAGTGACTGAAGGGGGCCGTGCCGATATTATCGGACCCGACCCAGGGCAATCGCAGTAGCGGCAAGCAAGGCCAAAGACGGCAGCCAGGTCACGAATGCCGGATTGAGATCATATACCTGGCCTGAATTGGCAATCATCTCGCTGGCGAGATAGTAGCCGAGCCCGATCAGTACGCCGATCATGAGCCGACCACCGGAGCCCGCCGAACGGAGCGACCCAAACACGAACGACAGCGCCAGCACCGGCATAATGACAACAGTGACTGTTGTCGAAACCCTGGACCAGAGCTCTGTTTCGTATTGCCCGGCAGAAAGATTGTTTTTCTTCAGATAACGGATGTAACGCAACAAACCCTTGGCAGACAAACTGACTGGCTTGACGAGGGTGATACCCAGTAAATCGCCGCTGACGTCAAAAGATTTCACAGCCAGCGCAGACTCGACAACCTGTATACCGTCATCCTGAAACCGGGTCTCACGAAAATTTTCGAGAATCCAGTTGTCCGAGTCATCGATACCCGCATTTTCGGCTATGGCAATCGATCGCAGCGAGTTGTCTTCATTGAAGCGGAACAGATAGATGCCACCAAATTCATACTCGCTGTTGATGCGTTCCAAATACAAAATGACCGGACCGTCTTTAACCCAGGCCGCGTGACCGGAGTATCGCTCCTCCTGCTGGAACCGCGCCTTGTTACGCATGCTGCGTGCGAAATAGTCGAGCGGCGGACCAATGTACTCACCAACGAGCGCCGTTATGAGCATTAGCACGACGCCGGTCATCGCCACCATGCCTGCCAGTTTTCCAACGGACAGTCCCGCCACCCGCATGACGATTATCTCGCTGTGGCTGGCGAGCCCACCCAGTCCGAGCAACGCACCAATCAATGTCGCCATCGGCAGCATTTCAAATGCAATCTGGGGAAGACGCAATACGGAATACAGGAGTGCCTGCAGCACGCCATAGTCACCCATATGGTTATCGAGTTCGCCGATAAACTCGAACAAAGTCGCAAGCGAGAGCAGCACCAGCAGCACCAGCAATGTGCTGACCAGAATCGTACGCAAAAGGTAGCCGCTCAGAATGCTCATCATGAACGCCTGAACGACAGGATTCGCCGATGCAAGCCATTTTGATACGCGAGCAGCACCAGTGCCAGACCCAGCATGACCCCGTGGACCCACCACAGTCCGACAGTCACCGGAACCGTTTCCTGCTCGACCCAGGCCTTGCTGGCACTCAGTAAATTAAAATAAATAATGAAGACAAGTAGCCCCACTGCCAGGCGGGCATAACGGCCTTGTCGTGGCTGACTGCGGCTTAACGGTACGGCGAGGATGCCGAGTATAAAAGTCGTTAGCGGCACGCTGATTCGCCATTGCAGCTCGGCGATTTTTTCACTGGACCCGGACTTCAGCAGATCCAGCGTACTCATTGCGCGCGGCCGCTCCTCCGGTTCGGAGATGTTCGGCAGGCGGTAAGGAATACCGTGCTCGGCAAACTCCATAACCTGAAACTCGGGTGTTCCAGGCAGGCCTTCGTATCGTCGACCGTTGTAAAGTACGAAGAAACGCGTATCGGCGTCTTCGGATTCCATCTGTTCCCCGCGCTCGGCGATAACGACTTCGACTCCTCCCGATTCCGTTTGCCGTTGCAAGAATACGTTCTCAACTGATCCCGGGCCGATAACACGTTCGGCATAGATGACGGTACCGTCCGAACCGGCTGTGAACTTGCCGGGCTCGATGCTCGCCAGGTCCGCCTGACGTAATGCGACCACGCTAATTCGATCGACCGCCATCAGCGCTTTCGGGCCTATATCCATTGCAAGCCAGCCAACCCCGAGTGCCAGGGGAACGATAAGCCACAGGAGTGGCCGGTAGATTCCGCGAGGTCCGACCCTGCAAGCCATCATCGCCGGCATTTCACTGTCCTGATACAGGCGGCCGAGTGCGAGCATTATGGCCAGGAACAGGCCGATCGGAACCACGATCGTCAGGTACTGCAGGCCGGTCAACCCGATCAGTATAAATACGGCATCTTTCGGCAAAGCGCCCTTGGCGACTTCGCCCAGGACGTGGGCAAATTGATTCGTCAACAGAATGGCCAACAGCACCCCGGTCACAGCCAGCCAGGTCTGTGCAACTTCGCGAAATATGTAACGATCTAGAATACGAAACATCGATATATCTGTGATTTTCTTAACTAAATTCAATCGGATCGGTTAGACTACCGCTTTTACTTTGTCTGCGACAGTCCCTTCGTCGCATTGCGGCTGGACGACACAAATAGATTACAAAACAACGAGATAACAAAACATCACAGCGGATTCGCTGGGGGCAGCGATGACGGCGACGAAAAGCCGGAATCCGGAGATTTGAATGCGAATCTGTTGCGTGATAAGGCATTCTTGATCTATGAAATATTTCACCACTACGAGCGCAGCATCTCGCCGCGTCGGTAGCTGCATTATTGTCGGGATTTACGAGCGTGGCAGACTCGGTGAAGCTGCAACCGACATCGATAAAGCCAGCAAGGGCCTGATTCGTCATCGCATCAAAAGCGGGGATCTGACCGGACAGCTGGGACATACCCGTTTGCTGACGTCGGTTGACGGCGTTAAAGCACAACGAGTGCTCGTTGTCGGACTTGGCAAGCGAAGTTCGTTCGGAATCAGTCAGTTCAGGCAGGCGACCGACGCTGCAATGAATGCGTTGAAGTCGAGCAAAGTCGGCGACGTTGCAAATTACCTGACCCTCGAAGACGTCGAAGGAGTGAGCCCTTACTATCTGGCCCGCTACTGCGTGCAGACAATTGGTGACAGCCTGTACCGTTTTACGGAGATGAAAAGCGGTCGCCGCGACCCGCCAGTTGCCTTGAAGCGAATCGGTCTGGCGCTGCGAAAAAAAGGGGATGCAGCCAAAGTAATGCGAGGTGCAGAACATGCCGATGCCATCATCGCCGGCATGACACTGGCAAAAGACCTTGGCAATCTGCCCCCCAACATCTGTACGCCGAGTTACCTGGCCCGCACGGCCCAACGACTTGCACGTGAAAACAAGAATCTTCAGACGCGTGTAATCGGTGAGACGGAAATGAAACGCCTGGGGATGCACTCGCTGCTATCCGTCACGGCGGGTACCGTGTTGCCTGCAAAACTGATCGTGATGCGGTACACGGGCGCGACGAAGCAGGCACCGGTCGTTCTCGTCGGTAAAGGCGTCACCTTCGATGCCGGCGGCATTTCATTAAAACCCGGCCCCGGGATGGACGAAATGAAGTTCGACATGTGTGGTGCGGCCTCTGTAATTGGCACCATTGCCATCGTCGCGAAACTGAAGCTGCCGATTAATGTCGTCGTTGTCGTGCCGACCTGCGAAAACCTGCCAAGTGGTACGGCGACCCGCCCGGGCGATATCGTCAAGAGTATGTCAGGCCAGACGATCGAGATCCTGAACACGGATGCGGAAGGGCGCCTGATTCTTTGCGACGCCCTGACCTACGCAAAACGATTCAAGCCGGCTGCACTGATCGATGTCGCCACATTAACGGGCGCCTGTGTGATTGCGCTCGGACATCACCGGACCGCAGTCATGAGTAGCAACGACAAACTGGCTGACAGCATAATCGATGCCGGCATCGCTGCAGACGATCGTGGTTGGCGCATGCCTTTGGCACAGGAGTACGAGCGCCAGCTCAAAAGCAATTTCGCCGACTTTGCGAACGTCGGTGGCCGCGACGGTGGCGCGATTACGGCCGCTTGTTTCCTGAGCAAGTTCACCAAAGGAACCGAGTGGGCGCATCTCGATATCGCTGGTACGGCCTGGCGTTCGGGGCGAAAGAAAGGCAGCACGGCCCGCCCGGTGCCGATGCTGACCGAATTCTTGCTACAGCGCGCCGGCGCCCTCCCTTAAGTACCCTGGCATGTCACGCGTGGATTTCTACGTACTCGCGGGCACGGGCGAGCCATCACGGCATAAATTTGCCTGCCGGCTTGCCGAGAAAGCCTATCGGCTCAACCACACCGTACATATCCACACAGCCAGCCGGCAACAAGCCGAATTGCTTGACGAATTACTATGGACGTTTCGTGACGGCAGCTTCGTCCCGCACGAATTGCTCGGCGTGGCCGGTCGGCACACCGATGCTCCGGTGACGATTGGCTTTGATGAAGCGGGGATCGGTGGCAAGGATCTATTGATCAATCTCACCGGCGAAGTTCCCGAAATCGCGGGCTCTTTCCCCAGAGTCGCAGAGCTTGTAACCTCCGATGAGCAGAGCCGGCAACAAAGTCGGAAGCGATTTGTGCATTACCGGGAACTTGGGGCAGAGCTCGAAACGCACAAACTATAAGGAGGATTGAGATATCAACGCGAAAGCCGACCAAGACGACAAGCTGCCGGTTTTGACCGAAGCAGTGTCGCAGTCAGGCGCATTGCCTGCCAGACCGTCGGCAGACGAGCTCGTCAAGCTGGAATCGAAGCTGTGCGCACAGAGCCTGACTCTTGCCGACCAGCTCCTGCACGAGGCTTGTCATGATATCGAGGACATTATCGTCGAACGCGTCATGAACAAACTTCGCAACGAGCTACCAGATTTGGTCAGTCGCATTTTGCAAGATCATTTTGACGGCAAAGAATAGCCGCAATCGAATATTTCTGGTGGACGTGAAGCGCCGACATGGATAAGTCCTACGATCCGCAAAATATAGAGCAGCGGCAATACCGGCGTTGGGAGAAAAACGGCTATTTCGCGCCCAGCGGCGACGGTGAACCCTATTGCATCGTGATCCCGCCGCCAAACGTCACCGGCACACTCCACATGGGCCACGCTTTCCAGGACACGATCATGGATGCCCTGATTCGTTACCACAGGATGCAGGGCCGGAATACACTGTGGCAGACCGGTATGGATCATGCGGGCATCGCCACGCAAATGGTCGTAGAGCGTCAGTTGAACGCCGAGGGCATGTCGCGAAAGGAACTCGGCCGGGAAAAATTCGTCGAGCGCGTCTGGAAGTGGAAAAACGAATCCGGTGGATTGATCTGTCAACAGCTGCGCCGCATGGGCTCATCAGTCGACTGGAGTCGCGAGCGTTTCACGATGGACAACGATTTGTCGGCGGCAGTGACCGAAGTCTTCGTCAAGCTCCATGAAGAAGGCCTTATCTACCGGGGCAAGCGCCTGGTCAACTGGGACCCGGTCTTGCACACGGCCCTGTCCGACCTCGAAGTCCTGTCTAAGGAAGAGCCCGGTAAACTCTGGCATTTCCGCTATCCACTCGTATCAGGAAACGGTCACCTCGTCGTGGCGACCACCCGGCCCGAAACAATGTTGGGCGACAGCGCCGTTGCGGTTCATCCCGAAGACGAGCGATACCAGGACCTGATTGGCGAAGAGGTCATGTTGCCGCTGGTCGACAGAAAGATGCCGATCATCGCCGACGAATATGTCGATCCCGAGTTCGGTACCGGCTGTGTCAAGATTACGCCGGCACACGATTTCAATGACTATGAAATCGGCAAGCGTCACGATCTGCCGCAATACAATATTTTTGACGATAACGCCGCCATCAATGACACGGTGCCGGAACCCTATCGCGGGCTTGATCGCTTTGTCGCTCGGAAGAAAATCGTCGAGGACCTCAACGCACTCGGCCTGCTGGACAAGATCGAAGACTACGAAACCAAAATACCAAGGGGTGACCGAAGTACAGCGGTCCTCGAACCGTACCTGACCGATCAGTGGTATGTGGATATCAAACCGCTGGCCAAGGCGGCGATCGAAGCGGTCGAGTCCGGCAAAATAAAATTCGTCCCGGAAAACTGGTCCAAGACCTATTACGAGTGGATGTACAACATTCAGGACTGGTGCATCAGTCGCCAGCTTTGGTGGGGACATCGCATTCCCGCCTGGTACGACAACGACAACAATATCTATGTCGGTCGTAATGAGGATGAGGCCCGGCAAAAAAATGACTTGTCCGCCGATCTGGAATTGCGTCGGGACGATGATGTCCTGGATACCTGGTTCTCTTCAGCACTCTGGCCGTTCAGCACGCAAGGCTGGCCGAAGCAAACCGATTCGCTCAAGTCCTTCTATCCGGGCAGCGTCCTGGTTACCGGCTTCGACATCATTTTTTTCTGGGTTGCGCGGATGATCATGATGGGCCTGAAATTCATGGATGACGTGCCCTTCCATGAAGTCTATATCCACGGCCTGATTCGAGATCAGGATGGACAAAAGATGTCGAAATCCAAGGGCAACGTACTTGATCCCCTGGATCTCATCGACGGGGTCGATCTTGATACCTTGCTCGAAAAACGCGTCAGCGGTCTTATGCAGGATCACCTGAAACCAAGAATCGAAGCCTCGACCCGACGGCAGTATCCAGACGGAATACCGGCATACGGTGCTGACGCCCTGCGATTCACGTTTGCATCGTTGGCGACGACCGGCCGGGACATTCGATTCGACCTCGGGCGTATCGAAGGCTACAAGAACTTCTGCAACAAGCTCTGGAATGCATCCAGATATGTGCTGATGAACACTGAGAATCCGGATGATGGCGACACAAAGTTCAGTACCGCCGATCGTTGGATACGCGCCCGCCTCAATCGCACTATCGAATCAGTGCATCAACATTTTGCAACGTATCGCCTCGACCTGGCGGCACAGGCGACGCACGAATTCACCTGGCATGAGTTTTGCGACTGGTACCTCGAACTTTCGAAGCCGGTGCTGCAGTCAGAGCAATCCTCGGATGCAGAAAAACGCGGCACGCGCAAAACACTGATCGAAGTGCTCGAGACGTTGCTGCGCTTACTACACCCGCTGATTCCGTTTGTCACCGAAGAAATCTGGCGTGAGCTTGCGCCTCGCGCGATGATCGATGGCGAGACCATCATGTTGCAACCCTTCCCCCAATCAATGGAAGCATGGCAGGACAGCGACGCAGAATCGGAAATGAACTGGGTCATGCAGTTCATTCTGGGAATTCGGCAGATTCGCGGTGAAATGGACATATCTCCGCGC
>JAPUKV010000071.1 GCA_027295475.1 Pseudomonadota bacterium | reverse complement strand
GATGACGGCAATATACATAAGAAGGTCTCACTGAAATTCGGTGACGTCGAAGCAGGCATGGAGCAGGCAGATATCATTCTGGAAGACAACTTCTTCTATGAAGGCAGCAACCATCTGGCGTTGGAACAGCATTCGGCCATTGCCTTTGCAGAAGATGATGATCGCGTCACCGTGTATTCAGCGACGCAATGTCCGCATTACGTGCACCGTGCGCTGACCAAGACGCTCGATATACCAGCTTCGCGCATCCGGGTAATTGCCTGTTCGAACGGTGGTGCATTCGGCGGCAAGAGCGATCCGTTTAATCATGAAATTGTGGTTGCCAAACTGGCGCTCAAGCTGGGCCGGCCCGCCAAGATCACGTTGACCCGGGAGGAAGTGTTCTACTGCCACCGCGGCCGCCATCCGGTGCAGATGCATCTGAAGACCGGATTCAGGAAAGACGGCACGATGACGGCGCAGCATCTGAGAACGACACTCGATGGTGGCGCATACGGCAGTTATGGCGTGGCCAGCACTTACTACACGGGTGCACTGCAGACGACGACCTATAAACTGCCTAATTACTGGTTCGAGGGCGCACGCGCTTTTACCAACAAACCGCCGTGCGGACCCAAACGAGGTCATGGAACACCGCAACCGCGATTCGGCTTCGAGGTTCAACTGGACAAGGCGGCTCACAGACTGGGGATCGACCCGGCAGAGCTGCGCCTGCGGAACCTCCTGGAACCGAATACGATCACGGCAAACTGGTTGCAGATCGGGACGATTGGACTGAAAGAGTGTATCGAGGCCGTCGTCCGGGGAAGCGGCTGGAAAGAGCGTTACGGGAAGTTGCCGGAAGGCCATGGACTTGGGCTGGCATGCAGCGCTTACATGACGGGTGCCGGCCTGCCCATTTATTGGAATCACATGCCGCAGTCGGGTGTGCAGATAAAACTGGATCGCAGCGGCAACGTTGCGGTCTTTTGCGGCGAGACTGAGATCGGACAGGGTTCGGACAGCATATTGGCCGTTGTGGTCGCCGAGGTCCTGGGTATCGACCTGAAGGATATACGCCTGTGTGTCGGCGACACCGACCTGACACCGGTAGACCTCGGTAGCTATTCTTCGCGCGTGACGCTCATGGTCGGCCACGCAGCAAAACAAGCCGCGGAAAAAGCGCGCGACAAAATCGCCGAGGCAGTCGCCGAGCATATGGAAGTGCCGAAGGATTCCCTGGTTTTTGCGGACCGGACGGTATTTCCGGCCGATGCGCCGGAGAATGCCATCGAATTCAGTGAGGCGGTCGTTATTGCCGAGTCCCGTTTCGGCACACTTGGCACGACCGGTTCGTATATTCCGCCACGGGCGCCTGGTCGCTATCGTGGCGCCGGCGTTGGGCCGTCACCCACCTACTCTTACTCCGCCAGCGTGCTGGAAGTCGAGGTCGATCCCGAGACCGGCTTGTACGAGGTCGTCAAGGTTTGGATGGCACACGACCTCGGCCGTGCGCTGAATCCCGTCCTTGCGCTTGGGCAGATCGAAGGCAGCATTTACATGGGCCTGGGCGAGGCCGTCATGGAAGAACAGGCATTCCGCCGCCTGCCGAAGCGCCTGTCTGGTGCACTTGTGCACAAGATGCCTTCGATGCTCGAATACAAGAGCCCCGGCTTTCATGACATGCCGGAAATGATCTGCTACATGATCGAGACGGACGATGAGCAAGGACCGTACGGTGCCAAGGAAGCAGGTCAGGGCCCGTTATTGCCCATCATGCCGGCGCTGGCGAATGCAATATTCGATGCCGTCGGCGTACGCGTGGACCAGGTGCCGATTCATCCGGACTTCATACTGAAAGGATTGCAGGCGAAGAAAAACGGACGCGATCCCCGCGTCGGCCCCACGAAGTTTCCAGACATCGACTACGGGGAACCGCTCATTGTGCACACGCCCGCACAGGGTGGCGACGGCCGCGCGGCGAATGACCCGAAAGCCAGCAAAAAAGGATTGCGCTCTGCGTCCGGCACGATGAAAAAACGCGAAGACGCGTTGAAGGAGCACAGCAGTGCTACGCTTACCACCGATTAAGCTCGTCGCGCCGACCACCGTGCAGGCTGCGGCGAAGGCGATTGCGACGTCCGACGACAACGCTCGCCTGGTTGCCGGCGGGACCGATCTGTGGCCGAATATGAAGCGCCGTCATCAAAAGGCCGATACCGTCGTCAGCCTGATGTCCATTCCGGATCTCGATTCGATTGATTCGGCGAACGCGAACATCCGCATCGGCGCCACCGCAACGCTTGCTAATATCATCCGCGACGACAAGGTGCGGGTACGCTTTCCTGCGTTTGCCGCTGCCGTCGCTTCGATATCTTCTCCACCATTGCGAAACATGGGCACCATCGGCGGCAATCTCTGCGTGGATACCCGTTGCACCTACTACAACCAGACCGAAGAATGGCGTCGTTCGATAGACTATTGTCTCAAGGAAGACGGCAAGATCTGCTGGGTGGCAACCAAGTCACCGAAATGCTGGGCGCACACTGCCAGCGATTCAGCACCGATTCTTTGCGCACTTGATGCAAAAGTAAGACTGGTATCTGCGTCGGATAAGCGGGAACTGCCGCTGGCCGATATGTATGTGGATGATGGCATCGACTATCTTGCCAAGCAGCCTGATGAGATCCTGACCGAAGTGCTCGTTCCCGGTAGCAGCGACAGCGATCATTGTCGATCCGCGTTCTGGAAGTTGAGAAGGCGCGGTTCCATCGATTTCTCCACGCTGTCTGTAGCGGCTGCCGTGTGGACCGACGACAGCGATGTTGTGACTCGCGCTTCAATGTATTTGGGTGCGGTCGGGTCTGCCCCGATGCCTGTTGCCGAGATCGCAACCGTTCTTGTCGGCGATTTAATGACCGAGGACGGAATCGCTGAAATAGCACATGTTGCGCACAAGATCGCGCGGCCCATGGACAATACGGATTTTTCCGCGTCGTGGCGCGGCAAGATGACCGATCAATATGTGACCGCCGTACTCAGGGAAATCGCCGGCCTGCCACAACTCCGAATGCGGCCGCGCCATATGCTTAAAGTGATCTAGGAATCGTCTGATCTATACAGACGGTGTGCGATTAGCTCGAACTCGAGAGCGTCATTTTTCAGCTTGTACCAGGTGTAATCCCTCAAGCGCAGCTTGCGTATCAACAATTAGGGTGTGCTCTCCTCGCGAGTCGACATAGTTCAACTCAAGCTGTCCGGGAGACGGTGCCAAGGGATAGAAGATAACGAGATTTTTTTCCTCTTCTTCCTGCAGCACGACTGGCAGTAGCGTCTGCCGAGACTTAATCTGATTATTGACCTTACTGTTATTTACACCGCGAACGATGCCGCCAACTGCAAGCACCGGCACCAGTACGACCACCGCCGCGGCCCCCACCGCAGCGCCGCCGCCAGCCACCGCTGCGGCTCCGGCACCCGAAGTCCCGGCAGCAGCAAAAACCCCGGCACCGACGAGTACTGCCCCACTTACACCCGCCTTGACCTTCAATCCTTCACCCTTGTAGCGACGCTTGGTCTCCTTGGTGCCTTTGACCAGCTGCTTGCGATTTTGACGGGGTTCAATCTGAGTGCCGAGTGAGTCCACTACAATGATATTCGTAACTTGCAACGAATCACCGCTTACGTTTTGGACGCCAATCATGTACTCGTCCCAGTCCACATTCTTCGCCCATGTGCCCGGACCGTCTCGAAAGATGATCCAGTCCAGCGTCGCCGAGAGAGTTTTATCCGAGGCAGTGGATAGTGATTGTGTGACTGCAAGTGGTTCGGGCTCCTTGAGCACCTTGG
>JAPUKV010000070.1 GCA_027295475.1 Pseudomonadota bacterium | reverse complement strand
TGTTCTTCCGGCCCGGGCAATTCGCGGGCGCCATCGCGCCGCATATCCCAGGTGATGCGGTTGATTCCCTGGTGTACAGCCTCCCGGTAGGTGCGAATGACATCGCCACTGGCATCCTTTACGGTAACCGTCACCTTCGGGTAGCCGGGCTCGTAGTCTTCCTCTTCGAGCGCGCTTCCCTCGCTCTCGCGCAGCAGTATTTTTCGCTCGCGCTCGGCTTCAGCGTCCGGGTGCGGCAGGTCCTGTCCGCTGGCCATGAAGGTCAGCATGACGCCGTAGGGTTCGTTTTCTGCCCTGAATTCAGCAGAGCCGGTAAAACGTGTCGATGGCGTCTGGTTTGCCACATAATGCTGGCCGGGCACTGCCGACAGTATTTTGAGGCGCGCTTGAAAATCTTCAGCCGAAAGATTTCTCAAGCTGCTGTAGTCGTCAATGACGAAAACAGAACGGCCATGCGTGCCAAGGACAAGGTCGTTTTCTCTCTCCTGAATCGCCATGTCCATGACGGAAACAGTTGGCACGCCGGCAGTGAACTTGGTCCAGCTGTCGCCGGCATCGACCGACACGAAGAGCCCGAACTCCGTACCGAGGAACAACAGGTTCGGATCCTTGTGGTCCTGCAAGACGGACAGGGCGTAGCCGGACAACTCATCGGTGCTCAAAGAGCGCCAGCGCTGCCCGTAATTTTCCACGCGATATACATGAGTTTCCATGTTGCTGCGGCGATGATCGTCGAAGACTACAAAGGCGGTTCCCGGATCATGCGGTGATGGTGCGATCATCGGTACCCACGCGCCCTCTGGCACGCCGCGGGCGCGCTCATCGATACGGCTCCAGTTCTGGCCGCCATCGCGCGTTACATGGACGCGACCGTCATCGGTGCCGACCCAGAGGACGCCTTCTTCCAGCTTGCTCGGCGCTACCGCAACAATGCTCGTGTAATTTTCCGCCGCCGTAACGTCGTATGTCAGACCGCCGCTTTCGCGGAATGTTTGCATGTCCGAATTGTTCGACGTCAGGTCATTGCTGATCACAGTCCATGTTTCGCCGCGGTCGACAGACTTGTGAAGATATTGGCTGCCGTAGTAAATCGTCGCTGCGTCGAAGGGATCCTGCGCGAAGCCTGCATTCCAGTTGAAACGGAGGTCGACATCCAGCGCCTGCGGGTTCGGTCGGATAAAACGCTGCTCGCCGGAATCGAGATCCCAGCGAGCCAGATTACCGCCCTGAGACATCACATAGCCGCGCCGCGAGTTCTCAGGATCGGGAATGGTGTCGAAACCGTCGCCGAAGCCGACTTCCTGCCAGTGCAGGTTACGGATGCCGGCGTTCTCCCACACCTCGGACGGGCCCCGCCAGGAGCCGTTATCCTGCAGCCCGCCATAGATGTTGTAAGGGTGATCGTTGTCGACCGCAATATGGTAGAACTGGGCGAGCGGCATGTTGCGCACAAAACGCCACGTTTCACCGCGGTCATGCGTTATTCCCAGGCCGCCGTCGTTGCCAATGATAATGTGACGGGAATCGTTCGGGTTGATCCAGAATGCATGGTTATCGATGTGCAGCGTGTTGCCGGCCGCGCAACAATCAATGACCGGGTTCAGTTCGAAGGTCTTGCCGCCGTCGATCGACACGCTCAGGCGTGTGGCAATATTGTAGAGTCGATTGGCATTCGAAGGATCGACTGCGAGTTCCGTGTAATAAAAGGGGCGAATGGCAATATCGTAGGCTTCGTTCACTTTCGACCACTTCTCGCCGCCGTCATGCGAGACGATTAAGGCGCTTTTCTCGGCCTCGACCAGCGCATAAACGCGTTTCGGCTCGGCAGCAGAGATCGCGAAGACCATGCGCCCCAATTCGCCGGCAGGAAGTCCGTCTTCTTCTGTTTTCTGTTTCCATGTTTTGCCGGCGTCGTAGGATATATACATGCCCGAACCCGGGCCGCCGGACTTGAAGAAGTATGGCCAGCGCCGGAACTGCCACATGCCGGCGTACAGCTTGTCCGGGTTGCCGGGATCCATCTTGATGTCAGTGGCACCGGTGAGCTGATCCACATGAAGGATCCGGTTCCAGGTCTCACCGCCATCCGTCGTTTTGTAGATACCGCGCTCGCTGTTCGGGCCCCACAGTGTGCCCATTGCGGCGACATAGACGATGTCGGCGTTGGTTGGATGCAGGGCGATACGGTCGATTCTCTCGCTATTCGGAAGACCGACGAGCTGCCAGCTCTTGCCGCCGTCGACAGATTTGTAAACACCGCCACCGATGGAGGTGGAGTTACGAACGTTGCTCTCGCCGGTACCGACCCAGATGATATCGGGGTTGGATTGATTGATGGCGAGCGCGCCGATCGACGCGACGGCTTCCTTATCGAATACGGGCTCCCAGGTCACGCCGCCGTTATCCGACAACCAGACACCACCGGTTCCAGCACCAACAACGATACGGTTCGGGTCGGATGCGACAGCATCGATGGCGGAGATGCGGCCGCCCACCGCCGCCGGGCCCAGCGCTCGCGCAGATAGACCTTTGAGCAAATCGGCATCGAGTGCCGCCAGAGAGGTGAGTGGGGCGAACAGCAACAGAG
>JAPUKV010000007.1 GCA_027295475.1 Pseudomonadota bacterium | reverse complement strand
ACGATTGCATCGCTGACGGATATCTCCGTCCGTGTCGCGGTGACAATGATCGTGTCTTTCGGTCGAATTTCCTGCGCGGCTGCTGCAAGTGAAAGCGTGAATGCCAGCAAGATCGGAAATGAGCCCCTGATATTTTTCATTTCTACCCCGGTGCACACCACCCGTGTGCGTTAAAGTGCTATTTAATGCGGATGTGGTTTTGGGGTCTTGGGACGGTCACTTGAGTGGACGCCCGAATAGTCGCCCGCCGCACCATTCGCGTGTACACCAAGCCGGTCTCCGGGCTTACGAGTGGATGGATATCCGCTCCGTAGCGCCTTCCCACGAATCAAAAGACTTCAAGTCCCAGGATTCGCAGTGGCTCCGATCGCGCTCAAGCGTTCGGGGGCTACGGGTTAACTCGATCACCGTTGCGGGGGCAGCGCCGGAATGAGAAGCATGCATGCTTCAACACCGGCTTCCCGTTCACGCGGAAAAATGCCTTTCCGGGTTCACCTGATGAACGACAACAATAGGATTGCGCGCCGCGACTGTCAAGCAGTTGATCTTTTGGGGTCAGCTTGTCAATTGCGAGCGCTGCGGCCATAGTTACGCGCGTAAATGCGGGGGTTAACGGGTCGTGATTAAAGCTGATTTAAAAAAAGTTTCGCTGGAACTCCGTACGGCGTTAGATGCGGCCGAGGCGGCGGCTGTAATCAGCCGCGCGTATTACCACGGGAACTTCACGGTAACGAGGAAGTGCGACCAGAGTCCGGTCACCGAGGCTGATGTGGAATGTGAGGAAAAAATTCGCGAGATCATCCTCAATGAGTTCCCGGACCATGGCTTCTTTGGCGAGGAAACGAGTCGGACGCAATCTGATACCGAGCATCTCTGGCTGGTTGATCCGATCGATGGCACCAAGGCTTTCGTCCGCCAGTATCCTTTTTTCTCCACGCAGATCGCACTGATGAGTGCCGGCGAACTCATCCTCGGAGTGTCCGGTGGCACGATGATGGAGGAGCTGGCCTGGGCCGAGCGAGGCAAAGGTGCCTGGCTCAATGGCGAAAGACTGCAGGTCAGCGACATCGACAAGCTGGAACGCGCATCGTTATCAACCGGCAACCTGAAGACGCTCGCCGCAGGTGCCGGCTGGCAGAATCTGGGTAAGGTGGTGGCGATCGTTGATCGAATCCGGGGCTACGGTGATTTCTATCATTATCACCTGCTGGCGGCGGGCAAGATCGATGCCGTTATCGAATCAGATGTCAATATTCTCGATATCGCTGCACTGTCGGTCATCGTGACCGAAGCTGGTGGCATATTTACGGACCTGAACGGTGCGGCGCCGAATCTCGAAACGACGTCTGTGCTGGCAGCCAATCCTGCTTTGCACGAGGATCTCCTGGGAAGGCTACGGGGCGTCGCCGACTGATGGACCTGCGTATTTATCAGATCGATGCATTTACGAGGCGAATCTTTTCCGGCAATCCGGCCGCGGTCGTGCCGCTGAGTTCGTGGCTCGAAGACTCACTGATGCAGCACATTGCTGCCGAAAACAATTGTTCCGAAACCGCCTTTATCGTAGCGCTGGACGATACGGACGCATGTTGGCACATCCGTTGGTTTACGCCGTATGTCGAGGTGCCACTCTGCGGTCACGCGACGCTCGCCAGTGCAGCTGTCATTCAGCGGGAGTTTTCGCCGGCGTCGTGGCCGATCGAGCTTCGGTCGGCCAGCGGCCCGCTCAGCGTCGATATCGACGGGGACGGTTTCGTTCTCGATTTCCCCGCCAACGCACCCGTGCCTGCTGCGATTCCGGCAGGCCTGGCACAGGCGCTGGGAACTGAGGTCGGTGAGTGCTGCAGAGCAAAGGGCTTCTATTTACTGACCCTCGCGGATGAGAAATGCGTGCAGATGCTCAAGCCGGACTTTCGCCAAATTGCCACACTGACCGACGACAGTATCATCGTGACGGCGCCCGGAGACCGCGTCGATTTCGTGTCACGGTTTTTCGCGCCGAGCCTCGGGATCAATGAGGATCCGGTGACCGGCGCCGCGCATTGTGTCTTGACTCCCTACTGGTCAAAACGCCTGGACAAGAAAAAAATGCATGCCAGACAGATTTCACGGCGCGGCGGCGACATTGGATGTGAACTGCGGGACGACCGTGTGCTATTGCACGGACACACCGCATTTTATCTCGAAGGCCAATTGTCAGTCTGATGGCCAGTCCGTCTCATTCAGTGCGAGTTTCCCGTGGCGACAAAGAGCCGGGTATCCCGCCAGTCGACAGCCTCCATGGGCGTGGCATACAGATCCGTCAGGCGCTCCTCGGAGAGCACTGATTCTGTAGGGCCGAGTTCCCAACGGCCATCGCCGAACAATAGCAAGCACTTGTCCGCATAACGGGCGGCGAGATTCACATCGTGCAGGCTGGCAATTATCGTCGCTCCGCATTTTGCCTGCCTTCGAAAGACTCGCAACACATCGAGCTGGTGCTGGGGGTCGAGGTGATTTGTCGGTTCGTCAAGCAAGTAGACTGCCGGTGTTTGTGTCAGCGTTTGAGCAATTGCAAGTCGGCGCCTCTCGCCACCCGACAAAGTGCCGACATCGCGGTGCAGAATATCTCCCAGGTCCATCTGGTGCAGGGCTTGTTGCGCGATACGCCTGTCCTCTTCCGATTCCCATTGCAGCCGTCCAATATGCGGGTGTCGCCCTATCAGCACGGTGTCGAGAACCGTTGCCGGGAAGACATCCTCGGTATATTGCGGCAGCAGCGCCAGGTTCTTGGCGATGTCCTGGCGCCTCGTTGAAGCCAGGGACGCGCCGAGCAACAGCACCTCGCCGTGGTCAGCTGCACGCAGACCGGCAAACGTGTGCAATGTCAGAGATTTCCCGGCGCCGTTTTGCCCGAGTACGGCAAGGAATTCGCCGCTGACGAGAGCCATCTCAAGGTTCTCCACGAGCGTGCGGCCGGGCACCGTGACCGTCAGGTCACGGCAGGCAAGTGCAGACTGTGAATTCCCGCTCATACAGGCAGACTAGCTTAGCTTTGCCAGCGGAAAAAGCACCCACTGGAATAATGTTGCGGCGCCCGGGTTCCCGCGCGGCATGTGACATCTATTCCTGGAGGCGAATTTCGCGTGCCGTGTCGGCGCCGATGACGACGTACTTGAGGCTCTTGGGAACCATCGCGTCAGACTCTGAAATTGCGATCCTTCCACCCATTATTTCTGCGAAACGCTGTGGAAACCGTGGCTTTCGATCCGGCTCGGCAATGCCTGCCGGAATGTCGGGCTGCCCGTTCGCGGGATTGTACTTGTCCGTGGCGCCGAGTGTGTGCAAAAACTCATGCGCGATAACTACGTTGTTCGTCCCGGCCTGGCGCTGCCCGGCAAACGCGTTGACGACACCGACCATTCCCTTTTGTATGCCGACTGAATTCTCGAGCACGAAGTCGGAGCGCGGCGCATGATAACGGACAAAGACACGAACATCCGGTGCCGGATCGTCCTGGTCACTGGCAACCCGGTTGGCCCACCATCGCATCTTCAGGCTCCACAACATGACGTCGATGGTGCCCGGTGTCGAGCCCGGTGTAGGTGGTTGTTCCTTGATCGGCGTACCCAGTTCGACTCGTACAGGTCGGGCGAGGGTATGTCCGTACTTCGCAGTCTCACGAGCAATAAATGTTTCAATACTCTTGAAGCTGTCGACAGTGACTGTCTCAATGTAGCGTGCACTTTCCGTGCTCCCGTCACCGTTTATCGGATAAATTTTTACCCATAGACTGTTGTTCCAGTCGGTGCTCCTCGCTTCCGTCAACCAGGTGCTGACGGCTACAAAGAACAGGATCAGGAGCAGCAACGTTACGCGGAATGCCTTGAACATCATGCGATTTAAGCGTTGGCTGCACAGACAATACAGCGACCAGTTCCCAGATCGCGGGAAAAGCTTTTGATACGTCTGAGTTTTGTGATGGGAGTCAGGCTACTCGAGCGGCGACGGACGGCGCACCATGCCGGCCTGTTCGCTCGATAATAGCGTTGAGAGAGGGACCATTGCGATCTGTGGCATCGATCTTGTTCAGGTAATACTCGACCAACCCCGTTGCGGTGAGGTCGCCGCGCTCCATCAGCCGCTGGAGCGTGCTGAT
Organism: Pseudomonadota bacterium; assembly: GCA_027295475.1. Next base: position 23,625 of record JAPUKV010000007.1, on the reverse strand, counting down.
GTCAAACTCGTCGTAATTCCTGGGTGTCTCGCCGTTGCAGCCGAGTATCAAGAGCGTTGCCGCAACTGCGGTCGTAATGAGGCGTTTCATGCCAAGCCGACTCCGGGATAAATATCGATAGGTGAGTCTACTGCCGCGGGTGGATCTATGGAATTAATAATCGAAGTATCGCCGCTCCTATTACGGTTTACGAAAGCGAAGGACGAACCGGTCCGTTTTGCCACGTAGCTTCGGATCGAAAACGGATTTGCTGTAATCGTCGTCCATGTTGCGTAAGACGTCGCTCGTGCCGTCGAGCACAAAGCCGGCTATCTCAAGTTCCGAAATGACAATGCCGGGATCGATACGATGCACCGAGTTTCCGGTTTCACGAGGCGATCCGGCCTCGGCGAAGTGATCGACCACACCCAGTACGGCACCGGGCTTCATGCCCTTGTAGATTTCCGCAAGCAGCCTGGGCCCGTCGATTTTCGGCCAGCTATTTTCCGCGTCTACATAGAAAAAATCGTGGTACGTCAGCATCAGAGTAACGGCGTCAAATTCCTCGCCCGGTAATTCGAGTTCGTTGTTCTCGGCCATTAACACCTCGACATTGGCGAGGCGGCCATCGGCGTAACGTTCTTCAAATTCATCGCCGACAAAACCCAGGTATGCCGCATTGCTATGCGCTACGACCTTGCCTTCCGGGCCAACGACGATCGAGATCAGCTCGCTGTAGTACCCCCCGCCAGAAAACAGATCGAGGACAGTCATGCCGGGCTCGATGCCGAAAAATGCCAGGACCTCGGCTGGTTGCCTACCGGCATCGCGGTCATGGTCTGCGCTGCGGCGATTGGGATGGGCGACGGCGTCCTGGTAAATGGAGCTTGCTGCCGTCTTTGATGCGGACGCCGGCTCACTTTCTGCTGCTGCCTGCTCCGGTTGCTGCTTGCAAGCTGTCAGAGCAAGAAGAAAAGCGATTGGAAAAATTCTTAGATAGATGGGATTTCCAGTATTTGCGGCATGATGGCGACTATAGACTCGCCCCCCATAACAAAGTGCCAGGTTCGCCAGAAACAGGGCTGCAATAAAAAGCCCCGCGGCTGGAAGCAGCGGGGCTAATGACTCTTTTTATTATTAAAGAGGTAACTGTGAATTCGGTAACCAGATACAGACTTATTATTATTATTGGATCTGGATCTTATTGTTGTTGTAATTATTATTCTTCTGGCGTCTAAATCCTGTTTGTATCGATTTTCCGGTTTCCGAGTCCAGTTACACTTCGCTTGGGCATCATAATAAAAGCAAGTCCCATGCCAACAGACCGTAAATTAATACAATTCAGTAGCTTATAAGGATTCCCGGAAAGAGTCCCTTAAGATTCTGATACTGGTTGTAAAGAATGTCGACGGAATGCTGCAGCCGCACATTTTTTGGTTGAAAAACAACAAGTTATAACTAACTGAATTATCGGTCATTTTCCCGGCGAGTCCTTTGCCAGAGCTATTTTCATTGCGCGGGATTTGACGATCTTATGTCTTATTCGGCATCTGAAGGAATACAGGTCTTCCAGACTGCGCGGTTTGTCAAATTATTCGACGTGCGATACGTCGCGGGCTCGCTCCAGAAGGCTTACCAGGCTGTAGAAACGACCGTTTCTGATCACGGCCACGATGTTCAGCGCGTCCGCGACCCTGGCTAACGGGTCACCCGTCACCAGCACCATATCTGCGAGGGCCCCCTCGGCAATCCGCCCGATCTGGTTCTCGAGTCCCAGGACGGCGGCCGGGTTGGCGCCCGTGGCCCGCAATACCTCGTCGCCGCGCAAGCCGGCAGCGGCGAGTGCCCGCAGCTCCGCGTGGAGCGCAAGTCCGGGCGGCAGGCCGCTCGGTTTGCTGCCCAGCATGATCGTCGAGGCAGAGCCAGCGATGTTGGGGATTGACGAAAAGCGCCGCAGGGCTGATTTGGGTTCCTGTAAGAGCTTGGCCTGTCGCGAGTGAAATAGAGCGGCAAGGCCAGGCGTGCCCGCATCGGCAAGCCCGGACACGAGTGCGATAGTGCCGGCCGCAGCCGGAATGTCCTGATAGCGATTACCCTTGGGCGAGGTTGGCAGGGCGTCCGTGCCGAGCAGCAGGTCTGCCCCCACGCTAAGACCGACTCTCCAGTTTTCGGCGAGCACCGGGATACCTTGTGCCTGCCACTCGGAGACAGCGGAGCGCCGGTCGGCGTCCGTCAGACCCGAGGACGGAATCGTCACAAACTGAAAGTCCTTGTCGTCATCAGGTTTACTTTGCGCAATATCGCCCGCCCACAATAATCTCGGTCCCGGAGTCTCTTCGCCTTCCCACAACAGAGGATCGTAATTCGGTCGGTAATCACTCGTGATCAGTGTTGTCACGCCGTAACTGAGTAACTCAGCCCCATGGCTTTTCTGATCTCGGGAAGAAAGAGATGAGTAACTGTCGATAAAACCCGGGAGTATCGTCACATTGCCGAGGTCGAGCACGGTTGCATCGGGCCATTCGCGGCGGGCTGTCAATGCCGCGATACGAGGCCCGTCGATGAGCACATCAACGTCGTGCCTGTATTCACTGCCTGTTCCGTCGAAGAGGCGGGCCGCGCGAATGACCAGTTTCGCGCTCGGTGGATTCATGAGCGGCAACTCATTTTTCTTGGCTCGTCTGCCAGGCCGTGAGTCGGGTTGCCCAACGGCCGCATAAAATACGACAGACGTCGCCTGCCGGTCGTCAAAGTCACGTGTTTTGATGACGCCATCGGAGGTATAAAAAAGCCGTTTTCTGTCGAGCCAGCTGACCGGAGAGGCGAAAAAGTCTTCTCCTGATGCGTAATGTCTGTCGAGCTGTGGGTCGGAGCGAATCGCCATCTCGTTAGACAGGTCGCTGCCGGTTTGCCGAATGAACGTGAGGATGCTCCCATCCGGCCGCCACGATGGCGCCGACAAGGGATCGGTCGAGACCACAATTTCATTCGCCGGATGACCATGGCGCCGCAGCACCAGCGACCAATGATTGTCGTATCGCCGGATGTAGGCCAGGTGCCGGCCGTCGGCCGACCAGACCGGCTCTGTTTCATCTCCGGGGTGGTTCGAAATCCTCCAGCTTAGGCCGGTCGGGAGGTCGGTTTCCCAGATATCGAAGCCACTTGTTCCCCTGGCCGAGGAAAATACGATCCTTTCTCCGTCCGGATGCCACTCCGGGTGCTGATCGAAATACATTGCGCCACTGATCTTTGATGACTTTGCGCCGTCCAGGTCGATTGCCCAGATCTTGCTCTTGCCGGCACTTTGGGTCTGATACAGGATCTGGCCCCCGTCCGGGGACCAACGCGGGCGGGCGGCCGGCAGCAGGTTGTCGCTCAAGATCTTCGCCTGACCGCCGTCGGCCGGCACAATCCAGATACTACCAAGCAGGTCGATGGCCAGGCGGCCGTCGAAGGCAGAGACGTCCGCGGCGAGATTGGTGCCTTGCGACAAAACCATCTCCGCCTCGGCAGGTGCAGCGCAAACGATCAGCAACAGCAGGCTTCGCCAGTTTCGGCAGACTAAAAAATCAGCCACTACGTTCAATCCTCAAATCCAGGAGTTCTGCGTCGCTAACGTCGAAACCGATCTGCATGGGCTGACAGCAAATCTGGCAGTCTTCAATGTACGTCTGTGCGCCGGCCGACAGATCGAGAACGATACTCATTAACTCTGCACAATATGGGCATTTGATCGTGCATTCCGGAAGCCAGGTAGTCATGAGTTTGCGCAATTCAGGGTTGCAGGCGCGTGCCGACCCAGGGGGTCACATTGAACTTGTGTTCGGACGCCCTGACGAGTTCCCGTTTCCACGTGCCACGGTCATGAATTCTGTGCTTGCCTTCAATCCATAGCTCGATCGCCGATGCCCAAAAACGGATACCGCCCCAGTGTGGCGGGCGCTCGATCGTTGGCTGCTCTGTACCTCTGAGCGACAGCAGATCATCAGACAGCGACAAGCCAAGTCGTGCGGCCCGGTCTCTTAGTTGCGCAATCAAATCCTCGCGTGATGCCAGCACCTCGCTTTGGTCACTACCCCATGCGCCGAGTTGGCTGCCCCAGTCGCGGCTTGCGAAGTAAGCGTCACTTTCTGCTTCCGGAGAACGAACGGCAAGCCCCTCGAGGCGAATCTGTCGGCCAAGCGCATCCCAGTGAAGCACCGCTGCGACCTTGGCGCTTTGCTCCAGGTCTTTCACTTTTTTTGAGTTGTAATTGGTGTAGAAGACAAGGTAGCCGGGATCTGGCACAAATTCCTTGCAGAGCACGACGCGCGCAGACGGATTGGCGTCGGCATCTACGGTGACCAAAGTCATGGAATTCGGATTCCGCTGTATCTCGCTCGCCGTCGCTTCCTTGATCCAGGCGTCGGCCCAATGCATTGGATCGGCCGGCAGCTCGTCAGGAAGACGGTCCGCATACTTTGGGTTACTCAAGCCCTACTCCCAGTGATTTAGACATGTAATACGCGGGATCGCCGCAGACTATCAGACCGGATGTTGTGTATCACCCCGAAATAAAAGTGCCGCCTTCGCGCCTCGGATCGGCAGCGACTTCGAATCCCGATTGCGCATCGAAATAAGCTGCGCCGACGCCGCCAAAGTACATGCCGATGGAAGGATAAAGCGTGACTGGAATGTCGAGTAGCGGCATATCCAGGCCCGGTTCCACGGCGAGATTCATACCATCGTCCGAGATCTCAAGATGAACACGCGGGTGTGCCACGGCGTCCGCGAGTGGCAGGCCGATTTGCACGAAGTTGACGAGGAACTGGTGCAGGGCCGTCGTAATACGATCGGCACCGGGCGAACCCATGGCCAGCACCTGGTTACCGGTTCGGGCCACCCCGGGCGCCATGTTGGACGGCAGACGTTTACCCGGCGGTCCGGCTTCGAGCCCTTTGCGGTTCAGCTCGAGTTCACCGAGGCAGTTGTTCATCCATAACCCCGTGCCTGCCGGCATTTCACCGGAGCCATAGCCGGACGATGCCGTTATGGCGCAGGCCATGCCCGTGTCGTCGACAACGGATGTGTGCACCGTCGAGGCGGATGAATACTGGCCCAGCAATTGACCCGACCTCGTTTGCTCGAGCAGCTTTGCCACTTCCCCGGCTACGTCTTCGGCGAGGTCCAAATGGATTTTTCGATAGGAAAGCGCTGCGCGTTGCACGGCTACCAGGTATCGCAAGGTCTCGTCGTTCCACTGACTTGCCGGCTTGTCCTGGAATGCCAGCAGCATGGCTGCCAATACCGCGCCGCCGATTGCAGGTGGTGGATTGGTCGCGATGCGCCAGGCACCAAGGTCGGTACAAAGAGATGATCGCATTATTGGTTCATAGCTTTGCAGGTCCTCAAGGGTTAGCGCACCTCCAGAATTCTGGACGTGATCGGCGATCCGCGTCGCGATCTCGCCCTCGTAAAAAATGCGGCTCCCTTCGCTCGCGATCGCGCTCAGGCTGTCGGCGAGATGAGGAACAACAATGTTGCTGCGCACATCGCGCAGCGAACCGTCTGCTTCATGCAGCGCTGTAGCACCGTCTTCGCTCCTGCCGAAGATGACGTCGCCGGAATATTGCAGGTAGTAATGGCAGGCGGCTGACAGTGGAAACCCCGTTCTGGCTGCGCGTATGGCGGGATCGACCAGGCGCTGCCAGCCTACATTCCCGAATTCCTGCCAGGCCCGGTCCAGTGCAGCAAGTGATCCGGGCACGGCAATGGATCCCGGGCCAACGAGCGTCTCGACGCCACCGCCATAGTCCATGGATACGGGCACGGCGCCACTGATCGTATACCCGGGCGTCAGTCCCTTGCCCGGCACCGAGACATTGCCGTCGATGGTGATCGGATCGGAGTCGGGCGGCCAGACGGTGACATAGGTGCTGCCGGCCAGGGCACACACGCCCGGCTCGGTGTTGACTGAAAATATTGCTGCGGCGACCGCACAATCCACTGCATTGCCACCGGCATCGGCGACTTCGGCTGCGGCGTCAGCGGCAAGCTGCGAAGTCGTTGCGACAGCGACTCTAGGCATCGCGGTCACCGAAACTTGCTTGCAGCAATGGTAGCTCGCGGTTAAAAGTGCACAACGGAACGAATACTTTTGCCCTCATGCATCAGGTCAAACGCGGTATTGATGTCCTCGAGCGGCATCGTGTGCGTAATGAACTCGTCGACCTTAATTTCGCCGTTCATGTACTGGTCGACCATTCCCGGAAGTTGCGAACGGCCTTTGCAACCGCCAAAAGCGGTTCCCCGCCAGACGCGACCGGTGACCAGTTGAAATGGACGTGTCGATATCTCCTGGCCGGCACCTGCAACGCCAATAATTACAGACTCGCCCCAACCTTTATGACAGCATTCCAGTGCAGCACGCATCAGCTTGACGTTGCCGACGCATTCGAACGAGTAATCCACGCCGCCGTCTGTCATGTCGACAATGACTTCCTGAATCGGGGCGTCGTGATCTTTCGGGTTGACCGTGTCCGTAGCGCCCATTTGTGTGGCGAGTTCAAACTTGTCCGAATTAATGTCGACGGCGAGGATGCGGCTGGCTTTCGCCATCGTCGCGCCCTGAATTGCGCTTAAGCCCACGCCGCCAAGTCCAAACACGGCGACCGTCGCACCGGGCTCGACTTTGGCCGTATTTAATACGGCGCCGATGCCGGTCGTGATGCCGCAACCGAGCAGGCAGACTTTTTCCAGCGGTGCGTTCTCGCTGATCCTGGCAACAGCGATCTCCGGCAAAACGGTGTACTCGCTGAATGTCGAGGTACCCATGTAGTGGAATATCTGTTTGTCGCCTCGGGAAAAGCGTGACGTTCCGTCCGGCATAAGGCCCTGTCCCTGAGTGACTCTGATGGCCTGGCACAGATTGGTCTTGCCCGATGTGCAGAAACTGCATTCGCCGCATTCGGGCGTATAGAGCGGGATGACATGATCGCCGGCTTTTAAGCCCTTAACACCGGCGCCGACTTCCTCGACGATTGCACCGCCCTCATGGCCGAGAATTGCGGGAAATATTCCCTCCGGGTCCTCGCCGGACAATGTGAACGCATCCGTATGGCAAACACCGCTTGCGATATTGCGCAACAACACTTCGCCTTCTTTTGGCCCATCGATTTCGATCGTTTCAATTTCAAGCGGTTTGCCGGCTTCCCAGGCAACAGCGGCACGGGTCTTCATTCTCGTCTGTTCCTACCTTAAGAGTTTGTTATTGGCTCACTCGCCGATATTCGCATTGTTGGCAAGCAAGTAGTAGTGGTCTCCGCAGGACCTTCGATCCGGTCCGTATTCTGCGCTCCACGGGGAGACCCGGCCGGGTGATCCATGACCCGTTCAGCCGGCGTTCATATAATCAATAAAAACAAAGACTTGAATTCAGCCTCGATTCATCTCCCGGGCAGTAATCTGTGCCTGTACTGTCAGAAAAGGAGTCGGTCATGAAACGCTTGGTCTGGTCATTGGTTCTTGCGAGCGCCTTGTTCGTTGCCGGGGCGCCAGAGGCCTCAGCACATGGAAGTCATAATGGCGCTTATGGCGGTTACGACAGGTACTACGTTGTCAGGCACGGCCACCATTATCCCGGGTGGTTGCGTCGACATAATGATTTTCATCGCTGGTATCGGCGGAGCCATTACCGTTACGATTCTTATCTGAGCTGGTCCCGGCTTTTCGATATTTATCATTACGAGCGAAAGTATCATCGGCCTTATCGATACCAGGATCATCATCGCGACCGCCATCACAGACACTATCGTCATCGGTAGCGGGATTTCGCCAGCAAAGCGGGCTCCGGCAAGGTATCTGACGCTTGCTGTTGGAGCCCGCAGCGCGAGCGAGTGATGGTGAGACTTCTGTTGTCCGCCCGTCTCCTGTAAAACGTCACTCATCGCCTGATTCAGGCTTTACGGACTCAAGACGGGCAATGAACCTCGACGAATTACGCAGCAGTATTTCATCAATCGACCAACGTCTGCTCGAGTTGATTGCTGAACGACAGCAGTTAGCAGGCGAGATCGGACGGAGCAAGCAAGCCACGGGTCGTGCAACCCGGGATTTCGAGCGGGAGAAAGACGTCCTCGACATGGCGCGGCAAAAGGCAGAAGCAATCTCAATAGACCCGAATATTGCCGAGGAAATCATGCGGACACTGATTCGGTCATCGCTCACGAGTCAGGAGCGAGATCGCGTCGTCGCGGAAGGGAAAGGTAACGGCCGGCGGGTGCTGGTCATTGGCGGTGCCGGCAAGATGGGTGCCTGGTTCGTTGACTTCTTTGCTTCACAGGGATTCGCAACAAGTGTCGCTGACCCCGGCATCGAACCCGGCCCGGGCCGATTCTCCGACTGGCAGGAAGCCGGTATCGACTATGACGTTATCGTCGTTGCGACGCCGTTGGCAGCGAGCGGTCAGATACTGGCGGAACTGGCGGAGCGCAAACCTGAGGGTCTCATCTTCGACATAGGGTCGCTGAAGACGCCATTGCGCGACGGGCTCGAGCGCTTGAAAGACGCCGGCTGCCGTGTAGCGTCGCTGCACCCGATGTTCGGCCCGGAAACAGAATTGTTGTCCGGACGCCATCTCATCTTCGTTGATGCAGGCTGTGAAGAAGCGACCGCAGCTGCCAAAGAACTGTTTTCGGCGACAATGGTGGATGAACTTGATATGGATCTGGACGATCACGACCGCCTCATCGCTTACGTCCTCGGCTTGTCTCACGCCCTCAATATCGCCTTTTTCTCGGCGCTTGCCGACAGTGGTGAGGCCGCACCGAAGCTGGCACAGATTTCATCGACGACGTTCGACGCTCAGCTTCTGGTAGCCGCGCTCGTGGCGCAGGATAACCCCTATCTGTATTTCGAGATCCAGAGCCTGAACAAATTCGGTCTCGGATCCCTGGATGCCCTCTGCGAATCCGCCAACAAGATACGGCAACTTGTTGCAGACGGTGACGAGGCGGGCTTTGCCGAGCTGATGAACAAAGGGCGTGAATACCTCGCAAAGCGCCGCTAAGCAAGAAATGCGGACTCAGCCGATTAGTTCCTTTTCCGATTCGCCGCAACTCTTGCTGTAAGCTGTGGGCCGGAACAGCGACTTGCGCTCAGCTTTTTGGTAAAAGGCCTACCTTGGGGAGACTACGGGCGAATCGGCCAACATGGGAAACGACAAAGACCAGTCAGCAGAGCTGCAACAGTTACGCAGGCAGCTAGCCGACCTGCATGACGAAGTCGCCAGGAACGAAGGGATTCTGCACAAGTCCCAGGATCGGGAGCTTGCACTTCTACAGGCTGGCGATCTTCGCGCTCTGTTTCGGACGATGGTCATTGGACTTGCCGACAGTTGTGGCCTCGCACAGGTCACCGTCGTGGTTTGCGATCCGGACCACGACATTCGCCACCTGCTGGTTGCCGGTGGCACACAGCCGGGGGATCTGCCGGGTTTGATGTTTGTCGATACCCTGGCAGGGCTGGCTCCGCAATACGCTTCACTGCAAAAACCGTGGCTCGGGCGGTACTCGGCCGCGGATCACCAGCTCATTTTTCCGGCCAGGAATGACATTGCGAGTATCGCGATGATTCCGCTGGTACATAAGGAGAGCGTGGTAGGCAGCCTGAATTTTGGCAGTAATGTAGATTCCCGATTTACGCGCGAGCATGCCACGGACTTTTTCAGCCACCTGGGCGTCATCGCATCATTTGCACTCGAAAACGCCGTCAACAGGGCGCGCCTTCGTCGCAGCGGATTCACGGACGTACTGACCGGTTGGAATAACCGGCGGTATCTGCAGGTCCGACTAAGAGAAGAGCTCGCACGCGCAAGGCGGGACGGCAGCAATCTCGTTTGTCTGATGATCGATATTGATCACTTCAAGCGGGTCAATGATACCTATGGCCATGTTGCCGGCGACGAAGTGCTTTGCGAAATTGCGCAGAGAATTGAGTCGGAAGTACGGGCCAGCGACGTGGCCGCAAGATACGGTGGCGAGGAGTTTGTCGTCTTGTTGCCGAACACGAACACCGATTCGGGTGTCTTGCTCGCGGAACGCATCCGCCGCTCCATTTCTTCAGCGCCGATCATGCTTCGGTACGACGGGCCTGTGACGATTACTGCGTCTATAGGCATCGCGGGTATCGCGCCGGACCAGGTAGATGACGAACTCAAAACGATTGGCGAGGCGTTGATAGCCCGTGCCGATGTTGCCTTGTACGCGGCAAAGGCCGCAGGGCGGAACCAGGTCGCCGTTGACGCTGTCAACGCCGCGGTCGCCTGAGATTTTATCAGTACTAGCCTGCCCGTCGGCTACGGCTCATGAGAACCAGGAACAATGGCACGCCGAGTGCTGCCGTCAGTGCGCCGACAGGCAACTGCCGCGGTGCCATCACGGTTCTGGCCAGCGTATCGGCGATCACAAGCAAACTTCCGCCCGCCAGTGCCGATGCAGGCACTACGGTTCGGTGATCGCTGCCCGCAACGAGTCTGATCAGGTGGGGAACGACCAGGCCGATAAAGCCGATCACACCGACTGTGGTTACTGAGACGGCTGTCGCAAGCGCGGTAACGGCAAAAATAATCAGTCGAAACGCGGCTACCGGCAATCCGACGATTGCCGCCTGCAGTTCGCCGCGCGCCAGCACGTTCAAATGTCTTGCAACAAGCACGCCCGCGGCGGTTATTGCGGCCAGTAACCACAGACTACGGGCCGGCGAATAGGCAAAGCTCAGGTCACCCATCAACCAGAACAGCATGCCGCGCAGGTTCTGATCCGGGCTCAATGCCAGCAGGAGGGTCGTTGCCGCGCTGAATCCGGCCGCCAGAACCACACCGGTCAACAACAGCCGGCTGGGCGTCCAGCTACCGGTACCCTGCGCAATCGAAAATACCAGGAGCGTTGCCGCCATTGCGCCGCCGAAAGCAGCCAGATCGATCATCGCGCTGCCCCAGCCAAGCAACATACCAAGCAAGGCAGCAACTGCCGCTCCACCGGAACTGCCCAGGATATAGGGTTCCGCCAGCGGGTTACGAAGAAGGACCTGCATGAGGACGCCTGCTACCGCGAGCAAACCGCCGACGCCGAAGGCAGTCAGTGCTCTTGGCAAGCGCAAATCCATGACCAGCGCGCGGATATGGTCGGGAGCGTCACCGCCAATGGCCCGAATGGCCTGCTCGACACTGATTGTCGCGCTGCCAGAGGCCATAGCAGCGAAGATAGCCGATACCGCGAGCGCCACCAGTCCGCAAAACAGCAGGCTTCGACGCTTGGTGAGCAAAATCATGTCTCCTGGACAGGCTGGCGGTTTAGTGGAATATTCATTAAATCATATGAGCAACGATGACATCGATTCAGACGGCTTTCGGGCAAATGTCGGCATTATTCTTGCGAATGACGCCGGCAAGCTTTTGCTTGCGGGACGCATTGGCAGCAACGGGTGGCAATTTCCGCAGGGCGGGATGCACGTCGGCGAAAGCCCGGAGGAGGCCATGTATCGCGAACTTCATGAAGAAGTAGGCCTGGGTACGAGGGATGTTGAAATACTCGGCTCAACCCGCGACTGGCTAAGGTACAGATTGCCGGAAAAATTTCTGCGACGGGGCAGCGAACCACTTTGTATCGGTCAAAAGCAACGCTGGTTCATTCTGAAACTGGTTGGCGCGGAAGAGAGACTGCGTTTCGATCGTGGTGAAAGTCCCGAGTTCGACCGGTGGCGATGGGTAGACTTTTGGCGGCCCGTCAATGAAGTCATCTATTTTAAACGACGCGTTTACGCGAGTGCGTTGCATGAGCTCGGACCGTTTGTTTATCCGTCAGGTTTGCCGCCGCGGCCAAAGTGGTGGCCAGAGCGCTGGCAGGCCGAGTTTGCTAAAGATCTCGCGGCCGCCCGGCGCGACTGAAAAAGCTCGCGAGCCGCAATGGGCCTGCGCTACCTGCGAGTAAGCGTCTGGAACGGGCCCCGTCAGGACGATTCGCCCCGAATCGGGGCAAAATTGTCACTAAATACGTGATCTACTGCACTTCTGTTTGCCGCAGCGTCCGCGTAACATAAGGGTTTCGGATAGTGCCGGGGACGGATGTGGCAGGTAGCAGGTCACCTTCAAATAGGTACAACAGCGGGTACATGTGGGCCATGAGGACCGCTGTTGCTGTCGCGTTGATAGTCGGCGGCTACCTGACGTTTGAATTTGGCCGAATTCAGGCTGATTACAATGTGGTCGATGCAGCACAGAAACGGCACGATGACGAGAATCGGATCGCGGAACTCGAGCAGCAAATCAGCACACTCAAACAAGAAATCTCTCTTCTCGAGACGCACCGAACCATCGACCGGGAAGCCTACAAAGATGTAGAAACGAGCTTGTCGAATCTTCAGGAAAAAATTCAGGAACAAGGTGATGCTATTGCGTTTTATCGCGGCATCATTTCTCCGTCCGACGGACAACGCGGCCTTCGGGTTCAGGACCTGCGTTTGAGCAAAGGCAAAGACGCCAGGCAATACCACGTCAAGCTCGTTCTCGTTCAGGTCATGCAACACGATCGCAGCGTGAAAGGCGAAGTAAATTTCAGTTTGGAGGGCGCACAGGACGGGGTAGCGACTTCTTATAGTCTTAAACAGCTTGTACCGGCCGACGAATCAAGCAACTGGCCATTTTCGTTTCGATACTTTCAGAATTTCAACCGGCAACTGATTTTGCCTGAAGGGTTCCTGCCGGAACGCATCAACATTGAAGTACATTCGCGGACAAAATCGATTGCGAGTGTCAAGCAAAGTTTCCTCTGGAAGACCGGCCAGAGTTAATTCAGGGAGTAGTTCATGTTCGGGCGACAACAACGCCGACACAGCATCATTGACACGCTTGTCGGAATAAATTCAAGAGTAAACGGAGATTTGTTCTTTGAGGGTGGTTGTCATGTCGACGGCACGGTCAAGGGCAATATCACTGCGGATCCGGATAGCAATTCGGCGTTGAGCATCAGTGAAGATGCCCTTGTCGAAGGCGGTGTCGCAGTACCGTTTGTCATGCTCAACGGGATTGTCCGCGGCGATGTGTTCGCGAATCAACGCGTTGAACTGGGGCCTACGGCAAGGGTCATAGGTAATGTGTATTATAATTTGATCGAAATGGCGATCGGCGCCGAGATCAATGGCAAACTTATTCATCAACCGGATGGACAGGTGCCGTTGCTGAAGCAGACCAGCGACGAAATCGAGGTACCGGCGAGTGTAACTGCTGTCGCTGGCACATAAACCGGGCATTGAAAGAAACAGGTGACTTGAGAGAATGAACACTGATAAACCCGTAATTGGCTCCCCAGCCGCCCCACCCCCTCTGGTATTTACCGACGCGGCTGCCAGGAAAGTTAGTGAATTGATTCAGGAAGAAGAGAATCCTGATCTGATGCTTCGCGTGTTCGTCTCCGGCGGTGGCTGCTCCGGGTTTCAATATGGCTTCACATTCGATGAAAAAATCGAAGAAGGCGACTCGAGCGTCGAGAACCAGGGCGTGACGCTCATTGTGGATCCGATGAGTGTGCAATATCTCCTTGGTGCCGAGATTGACTATAAGGAAGATCTGCAGGGCGCCCAGTTTGTCATTCGCAATCCCAATGCAATTACGACCTGTGGTTGCGGGTCGTCGTTCACTGCATAGGTACACGACGCCAGGCGCCATCTGAACGGAAAATCAAGTAATCACGACTCCTGCAGAGACCCCGGAAAATCAACCTGGTCGTGATGTTGTACCAGCAGTTATAGCGGCGGTCGATCTGGGCTCCAACAGTTTTCACATGATCGTCGGCGAGCTTCGCCACGGTCAGCTCACCATCATCGATCGACTGCGAGAGCCAATAAGGCTGGCGGAGGGGCTTGCCGAAGATGGCCAGCTCACGAAAGCCGCAAGACAACGCGCACTAGACTGTCTGTCCCGTTTCGGCGAGCGCTTACGCGACATGCATGCCGCGAGCGTTCGGGCCGCGGCAACAAACGCACTGAGACGGGCCCGTGATAGCCAGAAATTCATGGCCGAAGCGGAAGCTGCACTGGGTCACCCGATTGAAGTCATCTCGGGCATCGAAGAAGCGCGCCTGATATACAACGGCGTCGCGCACAGCCTGCCGCCGAATGAAGGCCTGCGGCTGGTGCTGGATATAGGGGGCGGCAGCACCGAGTTGATTCTGGGACGAGGACCGAAACCGAAGGCGCTCGAAAGCCTGGCGCTAGGTTGTGTCGCCATGACCGAACAGTACTTCGAAAACGGCAAGATATCAAAACGCGCATTTGAGGAGGCCAGGCTCGCAGCCAGTCTGGAGCTTCGACCCGTTAAAGCGTTTTTTCGCGACTCACCCAATATCCAGGCGATTGGCACGTCCGGAACGATTATTGCGACGGCGGCTGTCGCCCACGAACTGGGCATCATGGAGTCAAATGAGCTGACATCCGAAGTCGCCGAGACGTTGATTCAAAAGGTTCTTGAATTCAAAAATATTTCTGCGCTGTCTTTACCAGGCCTGTCCGAGTCTCGCGCACAGGTCTGGCCAGGCGGTCTTTCGATACTGATCGAACTGCTCAAAGACTTGCGTATCGACAAATTAGAAATATCCGACGGTGCTTTGCGTGAGGGTCTTCTTTATGACCATCTCGGCAGGCTGCAACATGAAGATGCCCGCGAGCGAAGCGTTCGGGCAATGCTGTCCCGGTACAACGTCGATGAGGCTCAGGCGAAGCGCGTGGCACGCTCGGCCGCCGAATTACTCAGTCAGTGTGCCGGGCCCTGGAAACTGAAGTCTCCGCTCGTTGCTCGCCTGCTCGATTGGGCTTCGCGCTTACATGAGATTGGTCTCGACATCTCGCACGATGGCTATCAGCGACATGGCGCCTACATCGCAAAAAACGCCGACCTGCCCGGTTTTCCTCGCGTAGAGCAAAGTATCCTCGCGTTTCTGATTGCGAATCAGAGAAGTCAGATCGACACGGGCAGTTGCCTCGAAATCCCGCACGCATGGCGGGATCGTTCAATGCGAATGGCATTGTTGTTGCGTCTCGCAGTATTGCTCAATCGCAGCCGCACAACTGTCGAGCTGCCGACTATCGTGCTTGAAGTCGGCCAGGACGATATTCGGCTGAAATTTCCTGATGCTTGGCTTGCGCATAACGCGCTAACCGTGGCGGACCTTAAGCGCGAGCTGGAATATCTGGGATCCGCCGGCTTCAATCTTGTTTTTAGCTAGGGTCAGGCTGCCGAAGCCAGGCGATTGAGCAACGTCTGCTGCGCCGACACCGGTTTGTCCTTGCCTGGACTCAGACGAACGTAGCTGCCATCGCCCTGCAGCGCCCACGCCTGACAGTTGTCGGCGAGAAAGAGATTGAGGTCTTTCATCATCTTCTTTTTGAGCGGTTTTTGCCGAATCGGAAAACAGGTCTCCGTTCGGTGGAAGAAGTTACGATCCATCCAATCAGCGCTCGAGCAGAAGTACTCTTCGTCGCCATCATTTCTAAAATAATAGACGCGTGAGTGTTCGAGAAACCGGCCAATGATCGAGCGCACCTGAATATTATCGGACAAACCGGGTACGCCTGGTCGCAAAGAACAGATGCCCCTCACGATCAGGTCGATCTTGACGCCTGCGGAAGACGCTTTGTATAGCGCATCTATAATTTTCGACTCAGTCAGTGAATTTATTTTGACGATGATATGTGCCTTCTTGCCGGCTTTCGCGAAATCAATTTCACGTTCAATTCGCATGATAAGTTCGTCAAACAGATGGAACGGGGCCGTAAATATTTTGACCAGGTTCTCCGCCTCAGTAAGACTGGTTATCTGCATAAAGACTTTGTGTACGTCTTCGCCCAATTTCCTGTTACTACTGAGATAACCGTAGTCGGTATATATGCGCGTCGTTCCGCGGTGATAGTTACCCGTACCCAGGTGAACGTATCGTTTTAACTTGCCCGCTTCACGACGAACGACCAGGGCCATCTTCGCATGTGTCTTATAGCCGACGAGTCCATAAACGACGTGCGCCCCCGCTTCCTGCAGGCGATTGGCCAGAGCGATATTTTGGGCTTCATCAAATCGCGCCATCAATTCGATGACGACAGAAATTTCTTTGCCGGAGTTCGCCGCCCGAACCAGGTGATCCACAATGGGTGAGTCAGCGCCCGTCCGGTACAGGGTTTGCTTGATGGCCAATACGTCAGGATCTGATGCCGCCGTCGCAATAAAATCGATTACTGGTTGGAACGACTGATAGGGATGGTGCAGTAATACATTCTTCTTCTTGAGAATGTCGAAGATATTTTCGTCAGTAAGAAGCTCCCTCGCCATGCCGGGAGAAAACGGGGGGAAACAAAGGTCAGGACGGCGCCCGTTATCGCAGACAGTGGCGAGACGATTCAGGTTGACGGGCCCGTCTACCGAGAAAAGGTCCGCGCGGTCGAGAGAAAAGTGATCGAGCAGGAATTCGCAAAGATCTGCCGGACATTCTTTGCTGACTTCGAGGCGAACTGCCGCGCCGTAACGACTGGCAGCAAGCTGGCCTTCCAGAGCCCGAACGAGATCATCGACTTCTTCGTCATCGAAATAGAGATTGCTATTTCGCGTCACCCGAAATTGATAACAACCCTCGACCGTCATCCCGGGAAAGAGGTCCTCCACGTGAGCATGAATGATCGACGATAAAAAGACGTAGGCATCACAACCCTGTTCGGTCAGTCTTGCGGGCAGCCGAATAATTCTCGGCAGTGACCGGGGCGCCTGTACAATTGCACGGTGCCGGCGACGGCCGAATGCGTCCTTGCCCTGCAGCCGCACGATGAAGTTAAGGCTCTTGTTCAGGATCCTCGGAAACGGTCGTGACGGATCCAGTGTGATGGGTGTCAACACAGGCACAACGTCGTCTCTAAAATAGTGATTGAGCCAGTTTTTCTTCGCTTCGGACCATTCGGATCGTTGTGGGAATCGAATCTGCTCAGCGGCCAGCTCGGGCAGGATAGTCGCATTCAGGACCTCGTACTGGTCACGCACGAGATTGATGGCACGATGTCGAATCTCGTCCAGTAACTGTTGCGGCGTCATCTTGTCCGGGCCCGCTGCGCGCGCGCCGATTTCCAGCCGTTGCTTCAGGGCCGCAACTCGAACTTCGAAAAACTCGTCCAGATTGGTGCAGGAAATGCAGAGAAAGCGGAGGCGCTCAAGAAGCGGCATTTCGCTGTCGCGGGCCTGTTCCAATACGCGATGGTGGAACTCAAGCAGGCTGAGCTCGCGGTTGATGTACTGTTCGGCCGGCGGTAAGACAGGAGCGTCCACGAGAGAATCCAGGTCTGGTCGGCTCTCGAGTATATCAATGACTTTGTGACGAAACCTTGAAATGGCGCAGGATTTCAGGCCGGGTAGATCCCGCCCAGAATGCCCGCGTGGTCCGCTCCTGTAACGCCGGGCAGATTCCCGGGCTTCCTGTCAAGACAACGCTTGCCGAGCCAGGCGAATGCGGCTGCTTCGACCCAGTCCGGCTCGAGACCGAATTTGGCGGTAGAGTGAATTTCGACTGAGGGTAGTGCTGAGGCTATCCAGCGAATCAGTTCGCTGTTGTCTATCCCACCGCCACATACAAGCAACTCCGTGGTGTCGGGCGCGTAAGTTCCAATCGCGTCGGCAATGCTCCTGGCGGTGAGTGCACACAGGGTAGCCTGGACGTCCGCCTCGTCTGCGTCACCGGTATCCGACAGCGCCTGGCGCAGCCACATGAGATTGAAATATTCGAAACCGGTACTTTTCGGCGGTGGTTCGGCGAAGAACGGATCCCGCAGCAGCAGAGCCAGTAATTGAGATGAGATTTGTCCGCTTCTCGCCCAATTACCGTCCTCGTCAAATTTCTTCCCCTTGCTGGCTTGAATCCATGCATCCAGAAGTGTGTTGCCCGGTCCGGTGTCGAATCCCGTCACGCAGTCGCTGCCTGCCGGCAGTATCGTGACATTCGCGATACCGCCGATATTCAGGACTACACGATTTATTTTCTTGTTGGAAAACAGCCAGTGATGAAACGGAGGAAGTAGCGGCGCACCTTCTCCACCCAGAGCCACGTCGCGCCGCCGGAAATCCGCAACGGTCGTGATACCGGTTCCTGCGGCAATAATGTTGGGATCCCCGATCTGCAACGTAAAAGGCCGTTCGACACGAGGTTGATGACGAAGCGTCTGTCCATGACTGCCAATCGCAACAATATATTCAACGTCAGTTTTCGATTCGGATATTAGTTTCAGAGCTGCATCGCGGAACGCTTCGCCTACCCAATTATCGAGGCGGCCGAACGTGTCGATCGTGCATTGCTCCGGCTCGCGAGTCGCGGCAACAAGTGCGGTGTGTAGTTCGTCGGGATATTCATGACTTAGTGCAGCGACAATCTGACAGCGTTGATCATCGAACTCGACCAGCACCGCGTCGATACCGTCCATGCTGGTACCTGACATCAGGCCGATATACAGACTGTTCATTCAAGGCATGCGCAATAGCAGATTAGTCGAATGTAGCAGCGGCGATCTGTGTTCTTTTGTAGCGATCGAGTTCTTCCAGTATCGGGGCTGCAGTCGTCAGGAAGTCCTCACGATACTCTTCCTTGATCGGGGCTGCCTGCGGCAGCTTCACCGTGCGCGGGTTGCGGTGTACTCCGTTTAGCCGATATTCATAGTGCAGATGTGCGGCTGTTGCCAGGCCGGTGCTGCCTACGTAGCCAATCGTCTGGCCCTGTTTAACACGCTTCCCAAGACGCGCGGAATTTGCAAACTTCGATATGTGGCCGTAAAGCGTCGTAATGTTGCCACCGTGCTGCAAAATGATGGCGTTACCGTAACCGCCTTTGCGTCCACGGAATATCACTTTCCCGTCGCCCGCGGCCTTTATAGGGGTCCCGCGAGGCGCGGCGTAGTCGACACCACGATGTGCACGGATTGTGCTTAGGATCGGATGTTTGCGGCGTGTATTGAAGCTCGAACTGATCCGCCTAAAGTCGACGGGTGCTCTGATAAATGCTTTTCGAACGCTGCGGCCGTCCGGTGTGAAATAGTCCGACCGGCCACTCTTGTCTATGTAACGCACCGCTTGAAACGTCCGGCCATTGTTGTTGAACTCGGCCGCGATGATTTCGCCGTCGGTAATGTACTTACCGTCCTGATAAATCTCCTCAAACAATATGTGGTAGTCGTCGCCACTACGAATATCGAGAACAAAATCTATATCCCAGGCAAAAATACCTGCGAGATTCATTATCAGTTTGTCCGGCATGCCGGCTTCCGCGGCGCTTTCGAACAGTGAGGTTTTAATTTGACCGTACGCGAGCCGGCGCCGCAGTTCGATTGGCCGCTCGACGATCTCGGCTCTGAAGCCGGACCCGGATGTCGAGACGACGAGAGCGCTTGTCAGGTCAAGCTCACGATGGAGACTGATCAACCGTCCCTGGTCGTGTCGAATTTCAAATTCATCTCCGGGACGCAGCATGCGAATATATTTTCCGGCCTCCGGCAATCGGACCATGCTTGCCAGATGACTGAGGTCCAGATTGTTTTGCCTGAAAATTCGCTCCATCGTGTCGCCGGAACGGACAGTCACCTTTATTGAATCATACCGGGGCTCCGGCTCAATCTCGGGCAAGCTGGCTATGTGGCTCAGATCAATTGGTGTCAGTTCTTCAGTCAGGTTGCCGATAACGAGCGGAAGATCCGATGCCAGTTGCGGCAGTGGTTCGGTCAATTCCTTGCTGTCGAGAAGAGAGCTGGTGCCTGACGCGTTTTTGAGAGACAGAAGTAACGCCAATCCGACAAACGGCAGTCCAAGGCCGAGTACAAACCAGTGGATTGCAGTGGATTTCTTTACCTGTGTCCTGGCAGACGGTTTGTAGTCGTGCAGCAGTGGACTGACGGGACGATGCAAGTCTGCGTCTCCCCAAATCGCGTGAAGCCGCCACTCTACAGTGGCAGGACTGGGACGTCAAAGAAATCTGTTATAAGTCATAGTCTTAAAACGTGTTCGTGGGCCTTTTTCCAAACAGACAATGTCCTGGATTTCGTGCGCTGTCTCGCCACTGTTTCAATAGCGGCGGAGGATGCTACAGTTCTGCCGCTGAAGAATGGAATTCGATGATTGAGAGTCAATGGCCAGCATCAAAGATCAACTGAGCGAACTTGCCCGCGGGATTGACGAAATTCTTCCGGAAGGCGGTCTTGCGGAAAAGCTCGAAAAAAACAGACCCCTCATTGTAAAGGCGGGCTTCGATCCGACCGCGCCGGACCTGCACGTCGGTCACACAGTCCTGATCAACAAGATGCGCCAGTTTCAGGAGTTTGGTCACGAAGTAGTCTTCCTCATCGGCGACTTCACCGGAATGATCGGAGACCCAAGCGGCAAAAACGCGACGCGCCCGCCGCTATCCAGGGATGAGATCAAGGCCAACGCTGCGACGTACGAGGCACAGATTTACAAGATTCTGGACCCCGAGAAAACGCGTATAGATTTTAATTCTCGCTGGATGTCCCTGATGAGTGCGGCAGATCTTATAAAGTTGGCGTCTCATCACACGGTCGCCCGCATGCTCGAACGTGATGACTTCAATAAACGCTATAAATCCGGCCAGTCGATATCCATACATGAATTCCTGTATCCGATAGTTCAGGGCTACGACTCGGTTGCGCTCAAAGCCGACGTCGAACTGGGCGGGACAGATCAGAAGTTTAACCTTCTGGTAGGCCGGCAGTTGCAGCAGGATTTTGGTCAGGAACCGCAGGTCGTGATGACGACGCCGTTGCTTGAAGGGCTCGACGGCGTGCAGAAGATGTCGAAGTCGCTGGATAATTACATCGGCATTACTGATGAGCCTGATGAGATGTTCGGCAAGGTCATGTCTATTTCGGACGAACTGATGTGGCGCTACTACGAAGTCTTGAGCTTTCGCAAACTCGATGACATTGAATCACTGAGGTCTCGGGTTGCTGCCGGTGGAAATCCGCGAGATGCGAAATTCGAGCTTGCGATGGAATTGGTCGAGCGTTTTCACGACCAAAAAGCGGCAGAAGCGGCAAGAAAGGAGTTCGTAGAGCGATTCCAGAAAGGTGCTTTGCCCGACAAGATAAAAGAAGTGTCGATTTCGAGCCAGGGTGGGAGCCTGGGCATAGCGCACCTGTTAAAGGAGGCCGGTCTCGTTAGCAGCACGTCGGAAGCATTTCGAATGATCAAGCAGGGCGCCGTGAAAATCGACGGAGAACGCATCGAAGACAAGTCGCTTCAGGTATCAGCGGGCAGCACAAGCGTATATCAGGTAGGCAAGCGCCGTTTCTCGCGCGTCAGTCTGACATGAGATAGGGAAGAGAGTAATGATCAGAGACAAGTTTCGATCGCTCTTGTTGTTTTCGCTCCTGCTTTGCCTCACGCCCGGAATCAGGGCAGCGTTCGCGGCGGATCAGTCCTTCGAAGCAAGATTCGAAAGCATTGTGGATCAGCTTAATAAGGGCTCAAAGGAAGAGTTCATAGAAGACCTTGATGTTGACGCGATTTTGCAACGCGCGTTCGACGGTCTCGATCTGGATCCTGGCGTCAGATCAAGGTTTGCGAACAATGTCATCAGAGGCAAGAAAAACATCGTTTCGTCGTTTGTCAGGCGCACACCGGAAGGCTCGTATACGAAATTGCTCAAGGTCAGGGTTAACGGTGACAGAGCGACGGCGTTGGTGCGGTACGATTTGGGCCGATTAGGATACGGCTATCACCAATATGAATTGGTCAAAGATGATGCAGGAAACATCAGGATCGTCGACTGGCTCGATTATACGGCTGGTCGCACCTATTCGGAAATGCTGCGTCAAAGTGTCGTTACATACGATCCGACGGACTCATCTGTCCGGGGCCTCGTCAAATCTTATGCTGGAAACGACAAGAGTTACGCCAGACTGGCCGAATTGATGCAAGCTGTCCGCGACAAAGACTTCAGCTCCTACAAAAGAATTGAGCCGTCGCTGGACAGGGCGCTAAGGTATTCGCTGTTTATGCACCTGCTGAATTGTGATATCGGCAAGATGTCCCGCGACCAGAACCAATACAACAACGCATACAGAAAACTGGAGAACAATTTTGGCGATAACCCTGCCCTGGCGCTGATGTTGATGAACTACCGCATCTCAAAGGGCGATTTCGATGACCTCGGTGATTCACTTCGCCAATTGCAGCAAGCCTTCGGCGTCAGGGATGCGGCAGTGCTGTTGTTGATGTCGCGGGCGGCATTAGGTTCAAGACATACCGATGACGCTGCCGTACTTGCAGACGAGGCGATTTCTATCGAGCCGCAACTCGAATCGGCGTACTGGGCAGCGATCAACGCACACGTTTTGCTGCAGCACTACTCGTTCGCAGTATCGACCGCAAGGTCGTTGGAGGACCAATTCGACAAGTCACTCGAGCGCGAACTGTTCGAAAAGAACGGCAGATACGCGAACTTCGTCAAGTCCCCGCAATACGAGCAGTGGCAGGCAGGAAATGAATAGCCGGCAGCCCTCTGTTGCCGCCCGTGGCGATCTGATTGCGCATCCAGGTGGCCAAAATACCGCGCCGCGAGAAAATTGCGCACGGGCGAGTTTGTGCGGAAAGCGGGCGAATCCAGAGCAAGTGCCTGTGTTTTCAGGGAAAAACAGGCTTTTCCGGGCCGCATCCTGAAACGCTGCGCGGCCCGCATCGTAGCTCGTCACAACAGCGCAAACAATTGGTTGACCGGGCTGGTTTGGCGGCTATAATGCCCCGCTCGCTGAGGGCACGGTGTCCCTCAGCCAGACCCCGATAATCAAGGCATACAGGCACGCGAGGGCTGTTCAATGGCCCGGGTTCGCCTGTATAATTATGGGTCTGGTCGAAAAAGGCGTCTGACCGCTTTTTCGACACGTTCTTTAACAATGAAATCAGATAATTTGTGTGGGTGCTCGCGTTGGAGTTTGCCTTAAGGCTGACATCAAACGTGAGAACCAAGTTCATTTCTTAGTAATTTGGGGATCCGTTCTTTTAGTAAAGCTCAAAGCTTAAAACTGAAGAGTTTGATCCTGGCTCAGATTGAACGCTGGCGGCATGCCTAACACATGCAAGTCGAACGGTAACAGGCCGCTGGGATCCCTTCGGGGTGACCTTGGCGCTGACGAGTGGCGAACGGGTGAGTAATGCTTGGGAATCTGCCCAGTAGTGGGGGACAACTCGGTGAAAACCGGGCTAATACCGCGTACGTCCTACGGGAGAAAGTGGGGGATCTTCGGACCTCACGCTATTGGATGAGCCCAAGTCGGATTAGCTTGTTGGTGGGGTAATGGCCTACCAAGGCGACGATCCGTAGCTGGTCTGAGAGGACGATCAGCCACACTGGGACTGAGACACGGCCCAGACTCCTACGGGAGGCAGCAGTGGGGAATATTGGACAATGGGCGCAAGCCTGATCCAGCAATGCCGCGTGTGTGATGAAGGCCTTAGGGTTGTAAAACACTTTCATCGGTGACGATAATGACGGTAGCCGAAGAAGAAGCTCCGGCTAACTCCGTGCCAGCAGCCGCGGTAATACGGAGGGAGCTAGCGTTGTTCGGAATTACTGGGCGTAAAGCGTCCGC